>CAZROR010000076.1:0-8247 GCA_964601765.1 uncultured Zetaproteobacteria bacterium | reverse complement strand
CACACCACGGTGATCGACGGCTTTTTCAACATCATCCGGGCGCACAATACCGGCGTCGCATTTTCACTGTTCGCCAACATGAATCAGGCCTATCTGCTGACCGGCATCACGCTTGGCATTGCCGCCATGGTGGCCATCTGGTGGTGGCGCGAACGGCGTTCGGCAGATATCACGCCGTGGCTGTTGCTGCTGATTCTGGCGGGTGCGGCCGGCAACATCTGGGATCGCATCCAGCATGGTTTTGTTGTGGATTTCCTGGACTTCTATCTGCGGCTTGGCGGCCGCGAATATCACTGGCCGGCATTCAATGTCGCCGATGCCTGCATCAGTATCGGCGTGGTGTTGCTCGTCATCACGAGTTTCAAAAAGAGATAGGATACACCCCAGGGAAGGCAGGGTGGCCTTTTATGCCTCCTTGTGGCCTGATGCCTTGGTGGTCCGCTTCTTCTGGCGAACTGGCCGTAGCCGGATGCCGAACATCAGCCTCGCCACCTCGTCGAAGTGATGGACATAGTGGATGGTCAGCCCGTCCACGATGACCTTCGGCAGCTCTTCCACATCCACTCTGTTTCCATACGGCAGGATCACCTCGGTGATGCCCATGCGCTTGCAGGCCAGCAGTTTCTCGCGCTCGCCGCCAATCGGCAGCACCTCGCCGGTCAATGTCATCTCGCCGGTCATGGCGATGCGGGCCGGTGCCTGCCCGAGCGCCAGCGACAGCAATACGGTCGCCATGGTGATGCCGGCAGATGGTCCGTCCTTGGGTACGGCGCCCTCCGGCACGTGCAGGTGCACGAAGCGATGGTCGAAGAAGTCCGGCTTGGCACCAAAGCGCGGCAGACTGGATGAGACATAGGACAGCGCGGTTTCAGCGGATTCCTGCATCACTTTGCCGAGCTGGCCTGTCAGCTTCAGCCCGCGGCGGTCCTGGTGCACGACAGCAGCCTCCACGGTCAGGGTCGTGCCCCCCATGGCAGTCCACGCAAGCCCCGTTGCGATGCCGACACCGGTGCGCAGATACTCCCCGCGATAACGGGGCTTGCCGACGTATTCATCGAGGTTGCGCGCGCCGATGCGGATCGGTGTGGTGCATTGTTTCTCGACCATCTTACGCGCCACCTTGCGCAGCATCTTCTTCAACAGCTGCTCGAGCTGGCGCACCCCGGGCTCGCGTGCGTAGCTCTCAACCAGCCGCTTCATCGCCGCGTCCGAGATCTGCACATCCTGTCTGCTCAGGCCATGCGCGGCGAGCTGGCGTGGCCACAGGTGTTTCTTGCCGATGGCCAGCTTTTCAAAGCTCGTGTAGCCGGGTAGCCGGATGATTTCGGCACGGTCGAGCAGTGGCGCCGGTACGGTATCAAGCTGATTGGCCGTGAGCATGAACAGCACCCGGGACAGGTCGAAGCGCACATCGAGGTAATGGTCGAGAAAATCCGGGTTCTGCTCGGGGTCGAGTACCTCGAGCAGCGCACTGGCCGGATCACCGCGGTAGTCCGAGCCGATCTTGTCCACTTCGTCAATCATGATGACGGGGTTGGCCGCCTTCACCTGCTTCAGGGCCTGGATGATCTTGCCGGGCATGGCGCCGATATAGGTGCGGCGATGTCCCTTGATTTCAGCCTCGTCGCGCATGCCGCCGACCGAGAAGCGGTAGAATGGCCGGTTCAGCGCCTCGGCTACGACCTTGCCCAGCGAGGTCTTGCCAACACCGGGCGGACCGACAAACAGGATAATGGAGCCGCCGACCTCCTTCTTTCTGGCGCCTACCGCGATGAATTCGAGGATGCGGTCCTTGACATCCTCGAGGCCGGCGTGCTCGCGGTTCAGCACACGCGCGGCCAGCTTCAGATTGTAGCGGTCGCGTGCGTATTTTCCCCATGGCAGAGCCGTGAGCCAGTCCAGGTAGTTGCGTGTTACGCCGTATTCCGGTGAGCTGGGCTCGAGCATAGACAGCTTGTTCATTTCCTCATCAAAGCGTTCTTTCGCCTCTGCCGACAGCTTCAGTTTCCTGACGCGCTTGCGCAGGCGTTCGGCCTCCTGATCCTTTTCGTCCACTTCCATGCCGAGTTCGCGCTTGATCTCGTGTAACTGCTCGCGCAGGAAGAATTTCCGTTGCTGTTCAGAAACACGCTCGTCGATGTTCTTGCGGATACGGCTTTGCACCTTGCTGACATTGAGCTCACGGTTGAGCAGTACCATGACCTTCTTCAGACGGTCGAAGATGGGATAGGTTTCGAGCACGGCCTGCAGCTCCGAGCGATCCGCCGTGGTCAGGCTGGCGGCAAAGTCCGCCAGGTGGTGCGGCTCGGTCAGCCCGAAGCGGGAGACAAACAGCCTGAGCTCTTCCTCGTGCAGCGGGTTGTGCTTGAGCAGCTCCTTGATGGTGTTCACGATGGCCACCGTGTAGGCCCGCAGCTCCACGTTGTCCTCGTAAGAGGTTTCCCTGTGATAGCGCACCTGGGCGCGGATGGGCGGCGTATCGCTGAGCAGCGCCTGGATGCGGAAGCGGCTCAGGCATTCGACGACGAGATGCAGGCCATGCCCCTCGATTTCAATGGCCTTGACGATGCGGGCGACAACGCCCACCTCATGCAGGTTTTCTGGCACAAACGGCTTTTCCTCATCGCGCAGCAGCACCAGCCCGATATGGGATTCGTTTGCCTCGGCAAGCTGCCTGACAGCCTGAATCATCTCCTTGCCGTCAAATACGAGTGGCACGATAAGGCCGGGAAACAACGGTCGTGTTGTCAGGGGCAGCAGGGTCAGATGGGGCGGCAGCTGCTCGCTGGCAACGGCAAGCCCGGATGCCTGCGCGTCTTCCACGCTGGCGGGGTCGATAATTTCCGGGTGTTGAATTGTGTTGCTCATATCCACTATGTATGGGAAGCACGGCCGACTTTCAAGGCTTGAATTCCGCGAGAACCGGCCGCACAGTAATGGAAAACACGCTTGCGGAGGTTTTCATGCGCTGGTTCAAGAGTATTTTTCTGCTTGTTATCAGCAACCTGCTGGTTTTTCTTACGCTGGTTATTTCAGGCAATGTGCTTATTTACTATGTACTGCCTGCGCTGGGCATCGATCTGCGCGGCAGCTTCGCGAGCTATCAGTTCGCCTGGGCGATGGTCTTCGGTTTTGGCGGCGCATTCATTTCGCTGCTGATGTCCAAGCCGATGGCCAAGGGCATGTACCGCATGCAGCAGGTCACGCAGCCGTCCACGCCGAAGGAGGCGCTGGTCTTCAACACGGTTCAGGAGCTGGCCCGGCGCAACGGCGTGCGGATGCCCGAGGTGTGGGTGTACTGGGATGATGCGCCCAATGCCTTTGCCACAGGCCCCGGTGCCAATCATTCGATGGTGGCCGTTTCCTCGGGACTCGTGACCAGCCTGTCCGACGATGAAGTGCGGGCTGTGCTGGCACACGAAATGGGACACGTCTGCAATGGCGACATGGTGGCCACCACGTTGCTGCAGGGGCTGATGAATACCTTTGTCTATTTCCTCGCCGGTATGATTGCGCGCATTGCCGCCTCGGCCACGTCGCGCGAGGGCGAGATGAACTACATGACGTATTTTCTCGTCAACATGGTGTTGCAGATATTATTTTCCGTTCTGGCGATGATCGTCGTCATGTGGCACTCGCGGCGTCGGGAGTTTCGGGCCGACGCATTTGCCGCGCGCATGTATGGTGCTGAGCCGATGATTCGTGCCTTGCAGAAAATCGACGCCATCGCCCGCCATGTGCAGCCGGAAGAGGAGGCGGGTAGCCTGGCGCCGGCGGATGCCCTGGCTACGCTCAAGATTCATGGCAAGGCGGGGGGTGTGGCAAGCCTGTTTGCCAGCCATCCGCCGATCGAAGCGCGTATTGCAGCCCTGCGGAGCCTGAGCAACTAGGGACAGGCAGCGGCGCGGAGGGAAGATGCAGGGACACCGGACAGCTGCTGTGCTGGTAATTGGCAACGAGGTGCTTTCCGGACGTACGCGAGAGGCCAATGCCTGGCTTGCTGCAAGGCGGCTGTTTGCCCGTGGCTGCAGGCTGCGGGAAATCGTGGTGGTGCCGGATGAGTGTGATTCCATTGTCTCGGCGGTCAACCGTCTGCGCGGTGCCTGTGACGCGGTAATCACGAGTGGCGGTATCGGGCCGACGCACGATGACATCACGATGCAGTCCATAGCTGATGCCTTTGGCGTGGCGCTTGCCGATCATACAGCAATGCTGGCAGCCATGGCCCGGCACTATGGCGTGGACAGGCTGAATGACGGACGCAGGCGCATGGCCAGGCTGCCGGCCGGTGCCGTGCCCATCCTCTGCGAGAAAAGCATTGCCCCTGGCGCACACATCGGCAACGTCTATGTGCTGGCTGGGGTGCCTGATATCTTTGCCTCGCAGCTGGAAACCATTCTGGCCGATTTTGGCGGCCAGCCATTCAGACGGCGGCAGCTTGATGTCGATCTTCCCGAGAGCTCTTATGCCGCGGCGCTGGACAAAATTCAGCAGCGCTTCCCTGGCGTGGAGATCGGTTCCTATCCGCAGCGTTGTGGCAGTCAGCCACGAGGCAAAATTTGTCTGAGCAGTCAGGACGCAGCTGAGCTGAAGGCTGCCGAGTCAGCGGTGCTGGAGATGCTGGATACATTGCATCCGGCCTGAGCACCCTGTTGCCGCGCCGGTTGCTGAACCGGTCTACACTTCATACTGGGTGGATACTTGTATGAGAGGAAGAAGCGGATGACCAAGGCAATCAGGCTTGAAGCGAGCGATGCGCTGATCATCGTGGATGTGCAAAACGACTTTTTGCCCGGCGGGGCGCTTGCCGTACCGCATGGCGATGCCATTGTGCCGGTGCTGAACCAGTACATCGAATGTTTCTGCCGGCACGGGCTGCCGGTTTTTGCCACACGCGACTGGCATCCCGCAAACCACTGTTCGTTCCATGACCAGGGTGGGCCCTGGCCAGCACACTGCGTGGCCGGCACGAATGGTGCCGAGTTTCCCCCCACACTGCACCTGCCGGCAGATGTGAGGGTGATCTCCAAGGCCGGGCAGCCGGAGAAGGATGCCTATTCCGGCTTTGACGGCACCGCCCTGCATGACGCGCTGCAGGAGGCCGGTGCTTCGCGGCTCTTCATCGGTGGCCTGGCAACGGACTACTGCGTGCTTTCAACCGTGCAGGACGCCCTCAGGCTCGGCTATCGGGTTTGCCTGCTCGCGGATGCCATTCGCGCCGTCAATGTCAACGACGGTGATGATGTGCGGGCGGTCGCGGATATGCGCGCGGCCGGCGCGGTGGTGATCCGGGTGGCGCAGCTGCAATGATGGATGCGACAAAAAGCCCGCTGCTGACAGACCTGTATCAGCTCACGATGATGCAGTCCTATCTCGAGCATGGCATGGATGACACAGCCGTATTCGAGCTTTTCGTGCGGCGGCTTCCCGAGGGGCGGAATTTCCTGATGTTTGCGGGTCTTGAACAGGCGCTGCAGTTTCTCGGACACCTGCATTTTTCCGCAGGCGATCTGGAGTGGCTTGACGGAAGCGGGCGCTTCAGCCGGGACTTTGTCGCTTATCTGGAGCATCTGCGCTTCGAGGGCGAGGTGCATGCCATGCGCGAGGGAGAGATATTCTTTTCCGATGAGCCTGTGTTGCGCGTGACCGCGCCGCTGCCCGTGGCACAGCTTGTTGAATCCCGGCTGATCAACATCCTGCACTTCCAGACGGTTGTTGCGAGCAAGGCGGCACGCATGCGGCTGGCCGCACCGGATGCACTGCTTGTGGACTTCGGCTTCAGACGGGCGCATGAGGCCACGGCAGGTCTGTTGGCGGCCCGCGCCGCCTATATCGCCGGGCTGGACGGTACATCCACCGTGCTTGCCGAGGCCGAACTGGGCGTGCCTGCCTTTGGCACCATGGCGCATTCCTATATTCTGGCACATGACGATGAGCAGGCAGCCTTTGTGCACTTTGCCCGCACGCACCCGGACAATGTCACTCTCCTGATCGACACCTACGACACGGAGGCCGGTGCAGCCAGGGTCGGGGAGATTGCGCCCCGCCTGGCCCGGGAAGGTGTTCGCATCCGGGCCGTGCGGCTGGACTCCGGCGATCTTGTCGCGCATTCCCGGAAGGTGCGCGCCATCCTCGACCGCGCGGGCTTGCGGGATACGAAAATTTTTGTCAGTGGCAATCTGGACGAATATGCCATCCAGGCAATGATCGCGGTGAACGCGCCGATTAATGGTTTTGGCATCGGCACCCGCATGGTGACGGCCAGCGATGCCCCCTATCTGGACTGCGCCTACAAGTTACAGGAGTACGCTGGCCGGGCGAGACGCAAGACCAGCGAAGGCAAGGCCACGTGGCCCGGCCGCAAGCAGGTATTCCGGCACCTGCGGGATGGGCGCATGCGTCAGGATACGGTGGTGCTTGAGGGGGAGCATGTTCGAGGAGCAGAGCCGCTGCTGCATCCGGTGATGCGAGCGGGACAGTTGGTGGTGTCCTGTCCATCCCTTGTGGAGATACGCAGCTATGCGCAGTCACAGCTGGGCCGGCTGCCGGTCCGGCTGCGACGGCTGGATGGCGTGCCGGCATATCCCGTGCGCATATCACGGCGGCTGCAGGCGCTGGCGGCGCGCCTGGATGCCGGTCTGCAAGGGCATGGCACCAGACTTGCTGGCAACCTTGTTAGTAAAGGAGATATATCATGACCAACCAGTACAGAGAAAAGGGCTTCACGTTGATTGAGCTGATGATCGTTGTGGCTATCATCGGCATTCTGGCGTCCATCGCCATTCCGCAGTTTTCCGCTTACCGGGCCAAGGCATTCAATGCGGCCGCAAATTCGGACCTGCGCAACGCCATGACGGCGGAAGAGGCCTACTACTCCGAGGCCCAGGAATACTTCGGTATCACGTTGAATGGCGGGGCTAACGGGGCCAAAAGTGCCTCAAAGGGTATTGCTGCCTCCAAGAACGTGACACTCGTGATGGCCACGGATTCGACTTATGGCTATGTCGGCAGCGCCGGTCACGCCGAGGGCTCCAAGACCTACACGGTGTCGGGTTCCGTGGGTGTGATTCGCTGATCAGCTGCCGGCAAAGTGACAAAATAGCGCCGTCCCGACTGACATATTTTGTCACTTTGCTGTCGATGTGTGCCGAAGCGGCAGGGCAAAATCTGGCACGCATCTTGCTCCCCCCCCTGTTATGTCGCTTGAACATTCATGAAGGAGGTACCAGACCATGTTAAGTAAAGAAAAAGGTTTTACGCTCATCGAGCTGATGATCGTTGTGGCTATTATCGGCATTCTCGCCGCCATCGCTATTCCGCAGTTCTCCGCCTATCGCGCCAAGTCGTTCAACGCAGCCGCGAATTCGGATCTGCGCAACGCCATGACATCTGAAGAGGCCTACTATTCCGAAAACCAGGAATACTTTGGCATTACGATGAACGGTGGCGCCAATGGCTCCAAGAGTGCCACAAAGGGCATCGCCGTTTCGAAGAACGTGACGCTCGTGATGGCCACGGATTCGACTTATGGCTATGTCGGCAGCGCCGGCCATGCCGATGGCACCAAGACCTACACGGTGTCGGGCTCTGTGGGCGTGATCCGGTAGTCAGGTCAGTATGACCGGAGTGAAACGCCCCATGCTTGCGCGTGGGGCGTTTCCCTTTCAGGCTTGGCATATGCATAGCTACGATATGCGAGGCTTCACGCTCATCGAGCTGATGATCGTTGTGGCCATCATTGCCATCCTTGCCGCCATCGCGATTCCGCAATTTGTTACCTATCGCGCCAAGGCATTCAACTCGACGGCCTTTGCAAATCTCAGAGATGCCATCAGCTTTGAAGAGGCCTATTATTCAGCTAACGTCGAATTTGTCTCACTATCCACCGGCGGCAGCCCCGGGCCGGCAACCCTGCCCGTGACCGGTGGGGACAGCTTCAAGGTCGCCAAGGATGTCGTGTTGCAGGTTTCCCCCGCAGCCATCGATGGTGCGGATTCCTATACCGGTAGTGCCTGGCATGTAAGCGGAGATAAAAGCTATACCGTTACCGGCTCCGTGGGGGCGATCCGCGCCAACTGACCGGGCAGGCAACCCGGCTTCACCTTTCCGGTCATGACGACTTCACCCTGCCGCTGGCAGGTGCATACTTCCATCGCATGAGACGATTCTCCCCGCTCTTTTCTTTTTACCCTTTCTGGCTGATATTGGGATGGTTGAGCTATGTTGTATTTATTGTAAGTCAGGTTC
>CAZROR010000075.1:0-8492 GCA_964601765.1 uncultured Zetaproteobacteria bacterium | reverse complement strand
GCCTGGTCGGTTCGTGCTGAGGTCAAGCCCCTGCACAACGTGATTCTTGGTATTGGCTATGGCTATGACAAGACCACGCAGGTCGCCGGCTCGGCCAACGCTGAGGTCACGAACAAGAAGCTGCAGCTTGCTGCAACTTACGAGATCTATCAGAACTTCGAGCTGAACTTCGTTTACAACAGCACGAAGAACAACGCCGGTACGGTTTCTGTACCGACGTCTGCGACAACGCGCACGACGCTGCTGGAGTTCGAGGCGCTGATGTAAAAAAGATTCCATCCGGAATCACTTGGGGGAGGGCCGTGCGCCCTCCCCCTTTTTGTTGGTGGAGGAGAGTGCTTTTGCTTTACTTGATAGTTTTTCCGGTTAGCTTTTCTGTAACTTGGCCACCCGCCCCCCCCGGTTTAATGCAGACATGCTTGACGGTGACAGTGAAACAGCAAAAACAAGATAAATCACAAAGGTAGTTTGCGTGAAGCGTTCAAAGCATAGTATCGACTCCTCTGGCCTGTTGACCGGCGGGGCATGTGCCGCTGGAATGCCGCGCATGCTACGTACCCCCCTGCCTTTTCTTCTCTTTATTCTTGTGTCGGTAACAGCCTGCCAGGGCGGTATGCCGAAGCTCTTCTGGGACACCGATGATAACAAGCCCGCCTACGCCCAGGGACAGGGCGATGGCGGCCAGGCGGGGAGCCGGATGCCGCTGGATGTACCGCCGGAACTCCGGGACGATGTCAAAGCGCCGAAAGCAGAGAGGCCGCTTGCGGGTACGGGGATCAAAAACAAGGCGGCTGTAGCAGGCAAGGCTGTATCGCTGAACGCGCGGGTATACCAGGTGAGTCAGGGACAGGCATTTTCTACGGCTGTAGATGCGATGACAGCGCTTGATCTGCCTGTGCAAAGCGTTGATTCACCCAGCGGGACGATTACGACGGAGTGGATTCGACGCGACTCCGGCAAGCTGAATCCCTATGTTGCAGATGTGCTGGGCATGTTTGGCGCAGGCCCATCACACACGCGGTATCGGTTTGTAATACGAGTATTTCGCCTGGCTGGAGGGGGCAGCCGTATTGAGGTACGCACATTGGGTCAGCAATACATCAACCGTCACTGGGTGAACAGGCCATTGAAGCGTTCGGTCGCCGGGAAAATATTCACTGCGATTGAGGAACGCCTCCCACAACCGGCAGGCCAATAATTTGAGAGCTTCCGATACCTGGCAGGGGAAAATGCAAGGTAAGGGCCTGGCTTTAATCTTTTTAGCGGGAATCGCACTCACGGCATGTGCCATGAAGATGCCGACCCTATGGAGTGATAGCGACAGCAGTAGGGGTGAGAAGGCCACATCGGTATCTGGTGATAGACAGAATGCGCTGCCTGAGGGGCGTGCCGCTGCAAGCGTGCCGCTGCCGGGCTTGATTGCAACCAAGCCTCCCGGCCTTGACAAGGTCTTTGCCGGCAGGATGGTTGCTGTGGATTCACGTATCTACGATGCCAGCGTTGATCGTGTGTTCTCGGCCGTGATCGATGCAATGACGGCCCTGAATATTCCTGTGAAGCATGTGGACTCGCCAGGCGGCACAATCAGTACAGACTGGGTTTTTCAGAATGCGGACAGTACGACAATTACGCTGGAGGCAGGAAAGCGGGTGACGATTCGCTACCGTTTCTATGTTCGCGTGTTACCTGTTCAGGGTACTGGCATACGGTTGGAAATCCGCACGCTGGCTCAGCAACGTATCAGGGATGACTGGACGCCTATCCGTTTCAAGCGCAAGGTCAGCACGGAGCTGTTTGATGCCGTGCGCGACCAGCTTGCCCGCCTGGCTCCCAAAAAGCACGATCAGGGAGCACTCATTCGGCCCTGACCGCGACCTCCTGTTCCAGTAGTGACGCAAGGGCCTGGCCCGGGTCGGACAGGCGTATCAGCGATTCACCAATCAGAAAGCCATAGATACCGGCGGTCTGCATGCGCCTGATATCGGTCGGCGTCCGCATGCCGGATTCCGTGATGACGGTACGATCCGTCGGTACGTGCGGCAGCAGCGCCAGCGTTGTTTCCAGGCGGGTTTCAAAGCTGTGCAGGTCGCGGTTGTTGATACCGATGAGCTGCGTATCCAGCGCCAGTGCGCGCTCAAGCTCTGCCTGATTGTGTACCTCGGGAAGGACGGATAGCCCCAGCTCGATAGCTGCAGCACACAGATCAGCGGCCAGCGCATCATCCACCATTGCCATGATGATGAGGATTGCATCGGCACCGATGCCACGCGCTTCCACAACCTGGTATGGATCGAGCATGAAATCCTTGCGCAGAATTGGGAGTCCTGTGGCTTGCCGGATATCCGTGAGGTAGGCATCCATACCCTGAAAGTATTTCTCATCCGTCAGCACGGACAGGCAGCAGGCGCCAGCTGCCTCATAGGCTCGTGCGATGGCGACCGGGTTAAAATCAGGCCGAATGACACCTTTCGATGGCGACGCCTTTTTGACTTCGGCGATGATCGCCGTGCGCTGTCTGCTGATGCAACCTGCCAGGGTGCCGGCAAAGTCCAGGGGGGTGCGTTCCTGTGCCTGCCGCAACAGTATCTGCTCGGAGATGTTCCGCTTGCGCTGCGCCACAAGATCGCGCTTATAGGCAGCAATCTCTGTCAGTATCGAGGTCATGCCTTTTCACCGCAAAGGACGCAAGGTTTCACGAAGGTAAACATTAGCGACCGGAATTCACCATCCTCTTTATCCCATTGCGCAGGCTGGCAACATGAAAGTTAATCAGCAGTCCCAGCTGCTTTCCGGATAGCCTGAGATACGAAAGGAGCTGTGCCTGGTGAACCGGCAGCAATGTCTCGACAGTTTTCAATTCCACTATGATTTCCTGCTCAACCAGAATGTCAATGCGGTAGCCGGCATCGATATGAATGCCTTCATATGTGATCGGGAGGGCTACCTGCCTTGCTGTTTTAATACCTTGTCTGCCCAGCTCATAACACAGGCAGTGTTCATAAGCGGACTCAAGCAAGCCGGGCCCCAGTGTCGTATGCACTTTCATGGCTGCATCAAGAGTCTTACGGCTTAACGCATTCGCATACTGCGAAACTTCGCGCACTTTGCGGTTCATGTGTTTCCGGCACCATGAGAGAATGCAACAAGGTGCTGCAGGGTCTGCATGGCCTTGCCTGAATCAATGGCCTCGGCGGCACAGGCGATACCGTCAGCGATACCGTCAACACGCTCGGCAACCCACAGAGCGGCACCTGCGTTCAGTAGCACGATGTCGCGCTCCGGGCTCGGTTGCTTGCAGGTCAGTACCTTGCGCAGGATGGCCGCATTCGCGAGCGCCTCACCACCGGCCAGATCCTTGCTGTCCGCATACGGAATACCGAAGGCAGCCGGGTCGATTTCGAAGCGCTGAAGCTCACGGTCTCGCTCAACCAGAACCGCATCTGTGGCTCCGGTGGTCGTGATTTCATCGAGGCCATCACGGCCATGCACGACGAGGGCGCGCCGGATACCAAGCTGTTTCATGGCCTCAGCCATCAGGTCCAGTCTGTCGGCTGCGAAAACGCCCAGCACCTGATATTCAGCTCCGGCCGGATTGGTCAGGGGCCCAAGCAGGTTGAAAATGCTGCGTAGCCCAAGCTCACTCCTCGGTCCCGCGGCATGCCGCATGGCCGGGTGATGGCCGGGTGCGAACAGAAAGCCGATGCCAACCGTATCGACGCAGTCAGCAACTTGGTGCGGCGGCAAATCCAGGCGGACACCCAGCGCCTCAAGCACATCCGCGCTGCCAGATTTTGAGGAAATAGCACGATTGCCGTGCTTTGCCACGGCCTGGCCGCAGGCTGCCACGACAAGGGCAACACAGGTGGAGATATTGAATGTACTGGCGCCGTCACCACCGGTGCCGCAGGTATCAAGCAATGGGCGCGCCTGTGGGGATATCGTCAGCGAGGCCGCACGCATGGCCCGTGCAGCCCCTGCAACCACCGCTGGGGTTTCGCCACGAATGGACAGCCCCATCAGCAGCGCGCCGATCTGGGCGGGTGTGGCCTCACCCCGCATGATCTCGCCGAATACGGCCTCGGCCGCTTCCTCGCTTAGCATCTCTCCCGCCTGAATCCGGTGTAGCGCATCTGTCATGAGGCTCATGCCATACCTCCTGTCCCGTGGTGCCTCATGCCCCGGCATCTGTTTGCAGGAAATTTTCGAGCAGTTGATGACCATGCTCCGTGAGGATGGACTCAGGATGGAACTGCACGCCAAAGGTCGGATGCGTTTCGTGCCTCAGGCCCATCAGTTCGCCCTCCTTGGTCCAGGCCGTACGCTTCAGGCATGCGGGCATGGGCTCTTCGACGATCAGCGAGTGATAGCGTGTAGCCGTGAATGGTGAAGGAATGCCGGCAAGAACACCTTTCCCATCATGATGGATGAGGCTGACCTTGCCATGCATCAGCCGGGGAGCACGGACAACCCGGCCACCAAACGCCGTGGCAATAGCCTGGTGGCCGAGACAGACGCCGAGAATAGGGATAGCACCGGAGAATCTCTCGATCAGCGCCACCGAAATACCCGCCTCATCCGGGGTGCACGGGCCAGGTGAGATCAGGATATGATCAGGCGCCATGGCGCTTATGTCATCCAGGGTAATGTGGTCGTTGCGATACACCTCGGGATGCTGGCCAAGTTCACCGAGATACTGGACGAGGTTGTAGGTGAACGAGTCGTAGTTGTCGATAACCAGAATCACGCTGTATCTCCCGTGTTCTCCTGCGCTTCTGCCAGGGCGACGGCACGGAACATCGCGGTGGCCTTGTTCACGCATTCGGTATGTTCTCGCTCTGGTATGGAATCGGCCACGATGCCGGCACCGGCCTGCACGTAGACGTGCCCGCCGTGGATAACCGCGGTGCGAATCGCAATGGCCGTGTCCATGCGCTGGCCACCGAAGCCGATATAGCCGACCGTGCCGGCGTAGGGCCCGCGGGCGACAGGCTCCAGCTCATGAATGATCTGCATGGCACGCACCTTCGGCGCGCCGCTGACTGTACCTGCCGGAAAGGTGGCGGCAAGTAGTCCGAGGCTGTCGACATCGTCGCGCAGCTCACCTTCTACCTGTGAAACGATATGCATGACATGTGAATAGCGCTCTACGACCATCAGGTCCGTGACCTTTACGGAGCCGTATTTGCAGACGCGGCCGAGATCGTTGCGACCGAGATCGACCAGCATGATATGTTCCGCACGCTCCTTCGCATCAGTGAGGAGCTCCTTTTCAAGGGCCACATCCACATCCGGCGTGGCCCCTCGTGGCCGGGTACCGGCGATCGGTCGCACAACCGCGCGATTTTCCTCGCGCCGCACGAGGATTTCCGGGGATGAGCCGATCAATGCTGTGTCACCGATATGCAGGTAAAACAGGTATGGTGACGGATTGATATGTCGTACGGCACGGTATATGTCGAACATGTCGCAGGTGAGCCGTTTGCCGAAGCGCTGCGACAGCACAACCTGGAAAATGTCGCCGGCGTGAATGTATTCACGGGCGCGCTCCACGGCCGCCTCGTAGTCGGCCTGCGGCATCTGGGCAGCCGGTATCGAGATGGACGAGACATCCGCATCAAGTTGCATGGGCAGGGCCGCTTCGCCTTCCAGCAGGCTGGCCTGCATGCGATCAAGCACCATCGCGGCCTCTGCATCACTTCCCTCCGGCAGACGCACACAGCAGGTCAACGTGCCGCGCAGATTGTCGAACACCATGAAACGATCGACGAGCAGAAAGGCGGCACCGGGGGCGCCTACCGGGTCCGGCAGGTCGGCGGGAATGTTCTCGAGATCGGATACCCACTCGTAGCCGAAATAGCCTACCGCGCCACCGGCAAAGGGAAGGTCGTCAACCGGGAGGTATTCGGCTTCAAGCACATGGCGACGCAGCCAGTCGCAGATACCCTGCTCATGCACACTGCTTCCGCCATCACGGTGGTGCAGCAGCAGGCGGCCATCTGTTTCCACCGCCCGGCAGGCAGGCGATATACCCAGGATGCTGTATCTGCCCCACTGCTCACCACCCCCGGCTGACTCGAACAGAAAACAGTCTCCACGGTGTTTCAGACGCGCAAAAACAGCCGGAGGCGTTACGCAGTCTGCCGACAGCGTACGCCGGTACAGGCGGGCCGGTGCGGTCATGCCCGGGGCGTTGACATCAGCTGCATGCTATGGCTCAATGCGCGCCCTCGCCGGAGGCGAACGGGGCCATAGCTCAGCTGGGAGAGCGCTTGCATGGCATGCAAGAGGTCGGCGGTTCGATCCCGCCTGGCTCCACCAGTTTCCTTGCCGGTATCCTAGAAGCGTGCAAGCACATCATCGTGCACCACGATATCGTGGCGGTCGCGTACCGAGGCCATCCAGCGTGCGAAGCGTACCGCGCCATTGGCCTTGAGCAGTTCACTGCGGATGGCTGCCTTCTGTTTCTCGAATTCGTTCTGCCCTGCCTCGATGACATCACGCACCTGAATGAGTGCCAGGCCCTGCGGTACGCGGATGGCCTTGCCGTACATGTGGCCTTTCGGGGTTTCAAAGGCCGCGCGCAGTACGTCTGTGGTCAGCCAGGCAGACGTATCACCGCTGCCGATGCGCCGGACCGGCTTCGAGATATAGATGGGCTGACCGTATTCCTGCGCCAGCTTTTCAGGCGCCGTTGATTTCGCTTTGCTCAGCATGTCGGCCGCCTTTTCCTGCGCCAGCTTCATTGCCTTGGCCTTTTTTGCCTGCGTATAGACTTCCCTGGCAACCTTGGCATAGGGAAGCACTTCAGGTACCAGCCGCTTAAGCACCTCCACCGCGACAAAGCGACCGTCATCCATTTCCTCGACTTCCACAGGGGCGTCAACCGGCGTGTTGAACACCTTCAGGCGGAAAGCGGGATGGCCGGCAAACAGCGGATCGGCCAGCGCCTCATCCCGGCTGATTGGGCCAAGCTCGCGCACGGGAAGGTTGATGCTTTCGGCGGCCGCTTTCAGCGTGTCTTCCTGACCAAGGGCATCGTCCAGATCCTGCGACAGCCTGTAGGCCTCGTCCCTGGCTTTTTCCAGGCGTAGCTGGCGGTAAATTTCGTCATGCACCTCTTTAAGGGACCTGGTTTTTGCCAGCCGGATTTCGAGTAGCTGGATCAGGTGAAAGCCGAACCGGGTGCGTACCGGCCCGCTGACATCACCGGGCTTCATCGAAAATACAACTTTATCAAAGGGTGCAACCATCTTTCCACGCGCAAAAAAGCCAAGGTCTCCACCATTTTTTGCTGTTGGTCCCTCCGAGACTTCCCTGGCCACCTTGGCAAAATCCTCACCGGTGCGGATGCGTGCCGCTGCCTTTTCGATTTTTTCACGCGCGACCTTGACGGCTGCATCGTCGGCATCCTTGGGCAGCTTAATCAGGATGTGTCGCGCATGGCGCTGTTCAGGAACCTGATAGGTATCCTGTTTTTCTTCATAGGCAGCCCGGATGTCATCCTCGCTGATGTCGATATCCTTGCTGATGGTGGCCGGATTAATTTCCACGATGGCGAGCCTGAGGCGCAGCGGTGAGCGGTAGCTGTTTTTGTGCGCCTCGTAATAGGCGCGGGCCTCGGCATCCGTGACCGAAACCTTGGCCTCGAGGCTGGCCGGATCGACAATGATGGCCGCAATCACTCGCTTTTCATATTCATCGGCAAAGCGCTGACGGATTTCCTCCTCGCGGACGTCGGCACTGCCGGTGATGGCCTGTTGCAGCGCATCCACCATCAGGTTCAGGCGCTGCTCGTTCTCGTAGTCTGTTGGTGTGCGAAAGCCCATGTTGCGGGTCAGGATGCGGTAGCGTGTTGCATCGAAGCTACCGGCGGCCTGAAATGCCGGGTTGGTGCGCACGCGCGCCAGCAGCGTGGCCTCAGGCGCGACAAGCCCCATGGCCTCCGCCTCGTTGAGCATGAGCATACGGTTCACCATCGTTTGCAGGGTGGTCTGTTTGATACCCAGCCGGTTGGCTGCCTGACGCGAAAAATTCCCGCCAAGCAGTGAGCGGTAGGCATTCAGTTGCCGTTCATAGGCCTGCTGGAAGGCAACATCCGTGATCGGCTCACCGTCCACCTCGGCAACGGCCTGCACGCGTGACCCCATGAAATAATCACCAATACCCCACAGGGCAAAGGAGAGAATAATGCCGCCCAGAATAAGCTTGGACAGCCAGGACTGGGCGTGATTGCGCATGGACTCAAGCATGATGGCCTCGAAAATCTTGATTTGACACTAGGGCCTGTTCACACTTACGGTGATGTTGGCGCTGCCGCCCGAGATGCGGCCAATCCAGGCGTGAGGCGCAGCGCATGGTCGTTCCATTCGCAAGCCAGGCAACGCCGAGTGGGCGCATTTTGGGCGCAGCCCGGAGGGACCTGGCCATGATTCCGCCTCGCTGTGTTATCGCTTGCTCGCGTGCGGCAAGCACGCCACGCGCGCGATGCCTTG
>CAZROR010000074.1:0-8896 GCA_964601765.1 uncultured Zetaproteobacteria bacterium | reverse complement strand
ATGGGCATTTCCTATACGCCTCTCCGGCATGGTTTCCAGCTCGGAACGCATCTGATCGACCCGCCACTGCTGCTTGCACCGATGGCGGGCATCACGGACCTGCCGTTTCGTCGCATATGCAAGCGCTTTGGTGTCGGCATGCTTGTGACCGAAATGATTGCCTCGCGTGCCGTCGAGGCAGGTCGCGAACGCACGCAGCGCATGGCTGAAATCGGCGCGGACGAACACCCTATTGCCATCCAGATCGCAGGCTCCGATCCGGATTATCTGCGGCAGGCAGCGCGCTGGGCCGTGGGCCGCGGTGCCGATTTTGTCGATATCAACATGGGCTGCCCGGTAAAAAAAGTATGCCGGCAGACGGCGGGCTCGGCCCTGCTGAAGGATGAGCCCCTCGTAGCGCGCCTGCTGCGGGCCGTAGTCGGTGCCGTCGACGTGCCGGTCACGCTGAAGGTGCGCACGGGCTGGGATGAGCAGCACAAGAACATCGAGCGCATCGCAAAAATTGCCGAAGAAGCCGGTATCGCGCTGCTGACCGTGCATGGCCGCACACGGGCACAACTCTTCCATGGCCATGCCAACTGGGCGGATATCGGGCTGGCCAAGCAGGCCGTTTCCATCCCCGTCATCGGGAATGGTGACGTGGTTGATGCCGAATCTGCCAGGGCCATGCTGCGTATCTCTGGGTGTGACGGTGTTATGGTCGGCCGCGCCGTGCAGGGAAACCCCTGGGTACTGGCCGAAATCAGCGCCGCTATCAGCGGCGGGAAGGCGCCTCTGGCGCCCGGGCCCGCCGAGCGCTGGCAGATTGTGCGCGAGCACCTGCTGGCACTGGAGGCGCATCACGGCCGGCATACGGCCGGCAAGCTGGCGCGCAAGCATGTTGCCTGGTACAGCAAGGGCATGCATGCCTCGGCGGAATTCCGGCGGTACTTCCAGTCCCTGCACGACTGGCAGGCCCAGCTTGATGCCGCCGAGGCCTATTTCACCGGCAACGGTATGGGAATGTGGGCGCGTGCAGCCTGATCGCATTCCGCTATCGAGCATTCCGTTGCCGGTGCTGCTGCTGGATCGGAGCGGCCACGTCGTGTCGGCCAACGTTCAGGCTCAGGAATATCTCGGCATGTCTGTCAGCAAGCTTGCAGGCATGGCTCTAGCATCATTATTCAAGCCGGAGTCCGGCGTGGATCGCCTGCTTGCGCATATCGCAGGCAGCAGTCGGAGAATATCGGATCACCAGCTCTATCTGCACGGCAGTGACAAGCCATGCTCGGCACACCTCGGCTCGGACGAATATGGCATCACGGCCGTGCTCGTCCCCGAGGCAAACCGTATAGTCATCGAGCAACAACTGAAACGGCAGGAGATGGCCGAGGCCGTAGCCCGCATCGCGCTGGAGGTGGCGCACGAAGTGAAAAACCCTCTAGCTGCACTGAAAGGGGCGGCGCAGTGGCTGTCGGAGCAGCCGATGGCATCGGAAGCAAGCCGTGAGGCCATGGACATGATCCTGGCTGAGGCCGCGCGCATTCACGAGCGCATCGACGCCTTCCTGCAGCTTGGACCACGCGCCAGCGTGGACATGGCGCCGGTCAACATTCACTCCCTGCTGAACGATGTCTGCCGGCCACCGGAAGGTGTGCAGCTACGTAAGGTGTACGATCCCAGCCTGCCCGAAATCCGGGCACATGCGAGCCGTCTGCGCCAGGCTATTGAAAACCTGTGGGTTAATGCCCTGGAGGCCGGGGCTACGCATATTGAAATCCAGACACGCGTGGCGCCGATGGCCCGCCTGCCCGAACACAACGTGCCGGTTATGGAAGTGCGAATGATCAACGACGGCACACCAATCCCGGCCAGTCTCATGGATGGCCTGTTTGAGCCATTTGTCACCGACAAGCAACGTGGTAGCGGCCTGGGACTGGCCATTGTGCAGCGGGTCATGTATGAGCATCAGGGGCGAGTGCAGGTGCAATCCGAACGTGGCCGTTCAATCTTCATCCTATATCTTCCGATACGTGAGGAACCGTGATGCGTGTACTGATCGTGGATGATGACCAGGGCATTCGCTGGATTCTGGCGCGTGTGCTGCAGGAAGAGGGCTTCGACATCCAACAGGCCGGCAGCCTGGCCGAGGCGGAACAGTCACAGACCGATAAGCCGGCAGATCTCGTGTTTCTGGATGTCTACCTGCCGGATGGAAACGGCATGGAGGCTCTGGAGTCCGGTATGTTCGAAGTACCGGTCGTGCTGCTGACGGCGGAGACCACCTTCGATCATGCCGCGCAGGCCTATCAGACGGGCGCCATGGAGTACCTGCCCAAACCCTTCGACCTGGATGAAGTCCGCTCCCTGGCCCGACGGGTTATCGACCGGGGCGACCACACCACAGACACTGCACCGGAGAAGAAAAGAGACGCAAGCGCGCCGATTGTCGGCCGCAGCCCGGCCATGCAGCAGCTCTTCCGTACCCTTGGCAGGGTAGCGGCCTCGGACCTCACCGTACTTATCACGGGCGAGTCCGGCACCGGCAAGGAACTCGTTGCACGCGTGCTGCACGACAGAAGCCGACGGGCAAATGGACCCTTCATCGCCATCAACACGGCTGCCATCCCGTCCGACCTACTGGAGGCGGAGCTGTTTGGCCATGAGCGTGGCGCCTTCACCGGAGCCGACCGTGCACGCCCTGGCCGCTTCGAACAGGCCGATGGCGGTACGCTGTTTCTGGATGAGATCGGCGACATGCCGCCGGCCCTGCAAGCGAAGCTGTTGCGTGTGCTGGAGGCCGGCCGTGTACGACGCGTGGGTGCCAGTCAGGCCAAGCCGGTAAACGTACGTCTGCTTGCGGCCACGCATCAGAATCTGCCGGAAAAAATCAAGGCCGGAGAATTTCGGGAGGATCTGTATTACCGCCTGAATGTCATCCCGGTGCACATTCCACCACTGCGCGAGCGTCAGGATGATATCCGCGAAATTGCCGAGTTCCTTCTGCGTGAGGCAGCCGACGAGCTTCATATGCAGCAGCCCATTCTGCTCGACGATGCCCTGGATCTGCTGAAAAGCTATGACTGGCCCGGCAATGTGCGCGAGCTGAAAAACGTCATGCGCCGGCTCGCCGTACTCACGCCCGGTGCCTCCATCACACTGTCGGATGTGGCACTGGCACTGGGCAACCGCGACAACACCGGGCAGCATCAGGAAACACTGGGTGAGGCGGTTGACCGCTGTATGCGGCACTATCTGCAGCGGCTCGGCTATGCCAAGGCGGTCGACCTGCACCGCTATCTGCTCGAGCAGGTGGAGCCGCCATTGCTCAAGCTGGTGTTGAAGACATGTGAAGGCAACCAGATCAAGGCATCCGAGATGCTTGGTCTGAACCGGAACACAGTGCGCAAGCTGATTCGCAAGTACGAGATTGATCCGAAGTCGTTCAGGTAGTAAAAAGGTGTTGTCCACAGCCAGGGGCAAAGGAGGTTATCGATGAACCGAGGTCGTTTTCTCTGTGTGGTGCTGACATGCATGGCCATGGCCGGATGCACCACGATGCAGCTGCCCAAGCCTGCCGCCCCGGCCGGTGGTACAGCCACCACAGCGGACAAATCCGGTGATGCCGCGGTACAGCCGGTCAGGGTAATCGAGGAATTCGGCGACATTCCGATCCCCCCCCGACTGAAACGCAACGACGAGCAAAGCTTTATCTACGAGGCCCCCGGTGTCGTCATTGGTGTTGTTATTTACGAGGGCTTTTTCAAGGGACGCAGCATTGCCCAGTTTTTCCGCAATGAAATGCCCAACTATGGTTGGCGCTTCCTGAATGCCTTCAGCGATACGCGCTACGTGATCTCGTTCCTGAAGGAAAATCGTTCATGTCAGATCAGTGTCGAGGAGGGCACGTTTGGTACGCGCGTTGTTATCAAGGTAGGCCCGACGAGCAACTGACTCACCGACAAGCACAGAGAAACTCCAGCAGCGGGGCGATGCCGTGTTGCAGCATGGTGAATACGCGAGCAAATGCCGTATCATCTCTACCATAGGGATCGGGTACTTCCGCTTCCGTGCCAGCAGCCACGAAGCAGCCCATGGGCAGAATTTTTTCCTCCGGCACACCAAGCGTGAGCAGGTCCGCCCGGTTCTGCGCATCCATGACAACAAACCAGTCCCAGTCGGGGATCTCATCTGCCGAGACCTGCCGTGCGCGGTGATGGCCCATGGAAAGGCCGTGGTGCCGCGCCAGCCGTATGATTCCCGGATCAGGGGGACGGCCGAGATTCCAGTTACCGGTACCGGCCGAGCCGAACACGAACTGACTCGCCAGCCCGCGCCGGTTGGCTTCCCTGCGTGCCAGCGCCTCGGCTAGTGGCGAGCGACAGATATTGCCAAGGCACACGAACAATACGCGCGCGGATTCAGCCATGGCCCGCCTTGCGCTCCGCCTGTGATGGCTGCATATAGCGTGGAAGCACAAGCCTTACCGGCCGGCCGGCGTCAACCATACCAGCCCGTGCTGTCGCCAGTCGGGCCAGGGCCATGGCTCGGGAAAGGAAAAGCGATAATGGCTGCCAGCCGGGCATGGCCACGCCTGTCCGGCTGGCATAGGCGGCCGGTTGTACCGCAGCCAGCTCAGCCAGGCTCAGGCACCGATCCGGCTGCATGGCCTCCATCTTCCGGTAGCAGCCGGCATAGCAAAGACCGGAACGGGCATCCTCGATAACGTGAACAGCCTCATCGGCATTGGCCTGCACGGCCGTGACGGCAAGCGAGGAAAGCGACAGCACGGGCAGTCCAAGGTCGGCATTGATGCCGGCGATAATCGCCGCAGCAACCCTCAGGCCCGTGAATGAGCCGGGTCCGATGCCCAGCGCGAGCATATCAAGCTGTCGCCAGCTGATGCCGGCCTGCGCCACCAGGCCATCCAGCACTGGAAGAATGCTCTGTGAGTGAGGCGTTTTTTGATCTGTTTCAGCCGTCAGCGTGCGGCCATCGGGCAGGGCCAGGCAGGCTGCTGCCGGGCCGAAGGCCGCGTCCAGAGCCAGCAGCGCAGGGAAAGCGTTCACGTCTGGTCGCGAAGAAAGTCCCTCAGGCGCTGTCCATAATCGGGATGATTCAGGCCGAGAGCAATGTTGGCCATCAGAAAGCCGAGCGGATTGCCGGCATCAAAGCGCTCGCCCTCGATAATAACGCCATACACCGGTTCTTCGCCGGCAAGCCGGTCAATCGCATCCGTCAGCTGGATCTCGCCATCCACGCCGGACTCCGCTTCGCGCAGCAGGGCCATCAGACGGGGCGTGAAAATGTAGCGGCCAATGCTGGCCAGCTCCGATGGAGCTGTTGCCGGGTCCGGCTTTTCCACCATATGCACGATTCGCTGCAGTCCATCTTCCTCCACGGTCTGCACCACGCCATACCGGGATACTTCACTGCGTGGCACACGCTGCAGACCAATCACCGAGGCACCGGTCTGTTCGTGCACCAGCCTCAGCTGCTGCATGGCCGGTACGGGTGCGACAACAAGCTCATCCGCCAGCGCCACACCGAAACATTCGTCCCCGACCCAGTCGGCAGCACAAAGCACCGCATGCCCCAGACCAAGGGCCTGACGCTGGCGCACATAGGCGAAATCCGCCAGGTGCGCGATACGTGAAACCTGCGCATACAGCGCATCCTTGCCTGCATGCCTGAGATTACTTTCAAGCTCGGCCGAAATATCGAAATGATCCTCGATGGCACGCTTGCCACGGCCCGTAACCATGACAATCCGATCCAGCCCCGCCTCCACGGCCTCCTCGACAACATACTGGATGAGTGGCTTGTCGACGATGGTCAGCATTTCCTTCGGGCTGGCCTTGGTTGCGGGTAAAAATCGCGTACCAAGGCCAGCCGCCGGAAAGATGATTTTCTGCAGCCCCATGGGCGCAGCTTATCAGCTTGGCGTGGTCAGGATAAGCGGCCGTAGGAATGCAGGCCGGACAAATACATGTTGACGCCGACAAAACAGAACAGCGTCACCAGAAACCCGATCACTGTCCACCAGGCCAGCGAGCGGCCCTGCCAGCCATGCGAGATGCGCATGTGCAGATAGGCACCGTAAACAAGCCAGACGATCAGCGCCCATGTCTCCTTCGGATCCCAGGACCAGTAGCCGCCCCATGCCTCGGCTGCCCAGGCCGCACCCAGAATCGTGGCCAGCGTAAAGGCGGGAAAGCCGATTGCCACAGCCTTGTAGGCCAGCTGATCGAGTTGGTCCAGGCTCGGGAAAACGGTCAGCAGCCGTGAGCCTGCCCCACGGCGTTCCAGCCACTCACGCACGAGATAGGCCATGCCCGCGCCACAGGCGACGGCAAACGAGCCATAGCCGATGAAGTTCATCGGCACATGAATTTTCATCCAGTAGGACTGCAGGGCGGGTACGAGCGGCTTGATTTCGGCGTGCCCGTGGGCGGAGAGCCAGATGCCGAAGAACACGCCAGCTGACACGAGCGGCATGACAAATGCACCCATCGCCCTGGCCTGGTAGCGCCGCTCCAGGGCTAGGTACACGGCCGTGGTGATACAGAACAGCAGGATGAACACCTCGTACAGGTTGGATACCGGGGCGTGTCCGATTTCAACGTCGAGCAGATACGACTCATACCAGCGCAACATCAGGGCGCTGCCACCCGCGTACATGCCGAGATACGCTGTGGCGGTAGCCAGGCGGCTGATGAAGGACTCCGGTGCAAAAAGCTGCGTGATATACAACAACGCCGAGATCAGCAGAAAGACGTTCATGGCCATGATGATGCGGCCGGAAACAAGATTGCTCTGGTCAATATACGACACCTGATCAGCAGCAGGCTCAAAAAGTGCCCACACCGTGGCCAGGAGAACCATCAAAAGCGCACCATCCAGCCATGGTGTCAGCCTGGCTGGTGTTTTTGCCTCCGTGGTGGCTGGCCGCGTCATACCCAGGGCAATACCGGCGGCAAGCCCGGCCAGTGCACCGCTGCCGGTCCAGGCAAGCGCCCCCGGCGTGAGAAAATACAGCAGCCCCTCATCCGTATAGCCCGCGGGGCCATAGAGTGCATAGGCCGAGATAGCGGCAATCACACCGATATAGGCGCAGAAGCGTGCCAGCACGGGCAGCCCCCGGTTCATGCCCTGCAAACTGATTCGGTTGGCGGTGATCGCAGTCATGATGATTCTCCTCAGGTGGTATGGATAGCCGGAATCTGTTCAAATTTGGTTAACAGTGCATGAAATTCCCGTTCAAAGCCGATCTTGTTGCGGTTCGTGGCACCGCCCACGGTCATTTCAACAGCTTTGGCCTGCCTGTTCAGCACGATCCAAACCCTGCGATGCGGCATGTAGAACATGATGCACAGCCCGATGACAAGGATTGCGCTGCCCACCCAAACGACATTCATGCCCGGGTCGCGGGCCAGCTCGAGACCGGTGTAGTATACCTGATCGTAATCCTCGAGTATGGGAATGAAAGGCCAGGGAATGCGCGACAGGCTTCGCATGGCCTGCATCACACGCATCCCCATTTCCTGAAAATGTGGCGGCCGCTTGTCGCCAAATACCGTTTGCATGGCCTGCTGAAATGCCTCGAAGTTGGCCTTCGCGTCATCCTTTGTCTTTTTCTGCATCAGGGCCTTGCCGAAGGTGTGCAGCAACTCCCATTCTTTAGGATTGCTGAAATCAAGCCCCAGAGAGAAGGGCGTGTAATCGCGATCCTCGCCAGTCAGCGATACCATCATCAGATGGCCGACATTCTTGCCCTTCATGTGAAACGGCCGCATGAAGCTCTTGATCTTCACGGGTTTCAGTCCCTTGCCGCGAATGATGTATTCAACTGAGGGCCCCAGATCCTGAAACTTTTTGGGCTCGCCGGCACCGGCCATGTTTTCGATGTTGTAAGGCCGGAAGTTGACGAACTCCAGCGACACACCGGTTTCGGGGTCCTTCCACGTTTCGTAGACGCGACTGTTGATGGTCCGAACCTTGCCATCCCGGAGCGAGTAGAGCCTGAGCTTCAGGCTGGAGCCGCCATCGCCGAAACTGGCCTGATAGATGCGCACGCCCTTGTAGTACAGCGGCTCGTTAACGATGATGTCCTTGTGATCGATAACCACCTTGCCGTGATCGATGATGGACAGGGTGCTGCGGAATTCCTTGGGCATGCCGGTCGGGTAAAAGTCGATGAAGAACTTGTCGCAGCGCACCTCGAAGGGCATGTCCAGGGTTTCGGTGCGCGTGCCCTTGAGGAAACCGATGGCGTGCTCGGTACCACCCTCGACAACATTCATCGAGCCACGGAAGCCGTAATGCACCGATATCCAGCCGCCAATCAGAATAATCAGGATGGCCGCGTGTACCAGGATATAGCCCCACTTGTGGAAGCGGCCCTTGTCCGCACGGATGCAGAGGCGCTCGCCATCCTCCGCGCTCCTGACCTCCCAGTCCGACAGCACTTTCTCCACCGCGGCACGCAGCGTGGGGATATCCCCCTTTTTAATCTTCCAGCTTTTCAGATGATGAAAGCGGCGCAGTGACTTGTCCGCAATCACAGTCTTGTGCGAGCGCATCTCCTTGAGCATGCGCGGCACGTTGCGCCACAGACACACCGCCAGCGAAAGCATCAGAAAACCGAGCAGCGTGAGAAACCAGCCCGTGTGATACATGTCGAACAGGCCGAAGCTGTTGAACACCTGGTACCACAGCGGGCCGAACTGCTGCAGATAGTCCGCCTGCTCCTGATTCTGAATCAGCACGGTGCCGATCGTGCTGGCCAGCGCCAGCACGCTGAGCAGGATAATGGCCAGAGACATGGAGCCCAGGCGGAGCCACAGTGGATTCAGGCGGGCGGACAGATTATTCATGGCGGCGCATCCTAGCCTGCGCGATGCATAAATACAGCCGC
>CAZROR010000073.1:0-8935 GCA_964601765.1 uncultured Zetaproteobacteria bacterium | reverse complement strand
GCCGCAAACAGGGGGAAATCGAGGCTGATTCCGAATATGTAGCCAGACAACGGTTGAAGGCCCAGGGCCTGCTGCCCCGCACCCTGGAGGCCCGCGAGTCTTCAGCTCCGGACGGGCTGCCAGTCGCGTCGGGGCTGAAGGCTGAGGATACGTGTTTTTTCTTCGAACAGCTGGCCACGCTGCTGGGTGCGGGCATGAGCCTGACCGAATCCATGGCAACCATTGCCGAGGGCCTGGAGGGGAAAAAACAGCGTCAGACCGTGGTTGGCCTGCGCCAGCTTTTGCTGGAAGGCCATGCCCTGGCGGAGGCGCTGGATTTACTGGGCTTTGATGAGCTTGTCTGCAACATGGTGGCGGCAGGCGAGGAGACAGGTCAGCTTGAGGCCGTGTGTAGCCGTTTAGCCGAGCTGCTGAGCAAGCGTCAGCAGCTCAGGCAGGATATTCTTTCGGCTGTGCTTTATCCGGTGATTGTCACCGGTTTCGGGCTGCTCGTCATGGTATTCATGCTGACGGTAGTCGTGCCCCAGGTGGTTGGTGTGTTCGAACGCGCCGGCGGGGAGCTGCCCTGGGTGACCCGGTTTCTCATTACCGTTTCCGGCGGATTGCGCGACTATGGGCCGGGCCTGTTGGTGGCCATGGTGATTGCCGTGATGGTCTACCGGCTTGGCATGCGCAGGCCTTGGCTGCGTCGCAGGCGGGATACCTGGCTGCTTCGCCTCCCTGTTGCAGGGACGCTGCTGGCAGAGATTGAAACAGCCCACTTTTCGCGCACACTGGGCATGCTGCTTGCAGGTGGCGTGCCGGTACTGGATGCGATGCGCATTGCCAGCCAGAGCCTGAGCCTCATTCCTGTTCGCGAGACAGTGGCCGATGCAGCGGAGGCTCTACGCGAAGGCGAGGGGCTGGCGGAGCAGCTATCCCGAAGCGGTTTTTTCCCCCATCTGGCCGTACGCCTGATCAGTGTTGGTGAACAGAGCGGCACGCTGGACAAGATGCTGATGCGCGTGGCGGAAAATTACGAGGCGGTAACCACCAGATTGCTGAAACGGCTGGTTACCCTGCTCGAGCCTGCGCTTGTACTGGTGATGGCGGTCATGGTGGGAACGATTGCACTGGCGATTTTGCTCCCGATTGTGGATATGAACGAGCTGGTGCGGCGGTGAGTGCCTGCCGAATGTGGCTGGTCGTGCCACTTCTTGTCTTTCAGTGCATGTACGCCATCGGGGGAGCACTGGCAGCGCCGGCCGAGGTCTACGGTCAGGCGGTGGCCCTGGCCGCGGCGGGCAGGGATGCGGAGGCGGTGGCGCGCCTGCAGGGGGCTTTGGATGTCTATCCCGGTGTGGATGGCTGGCGCGCGCGCATGCAGGCGGCGGTCGCGCTGCTTTCGATGCGGCATCAGGGGGAGACGAATGTGTCCGGCCTGGATGAACGAAGCGCATACGCCAGCCTAACGCGCGCCTATTTACGCACGCACCCAGCCCCGGAAGCGGGCAGCCTGCTGATGCCAGGTGCACTGGCGGTCGTATTTCCCGGTGCTGGCCATGCCTGGCTGGGACGATGGCATGATGCCTGGGTTGCCGCCATGCTTGTCTGGCCCATGCTTTTGCTGACTTTCTGGGCATGGCGTCGTCGCATGGGACCGGTGACGGTATTTTTTGCTGTCATCACTATCTGGCTGTGGTCGGGTACGGTGTTTTCGGCTGTTTCACTGGCCGAGCGGGGCAGCCATGAGGCCTATCTGGCCTGGTGGCAGGGCCTGTGGCAGGCCAGCGGGCTGCAGGGGCAACCCTGGTGAACAGGATGTGGCTGCGGCTTTACCTGGCGCTGGCGGCAGCCAGTGCAGTGTTGGCTGCCGTGATGAGTGCCGGGCACATGCCTGCAACCACGCCACAGGCGTTTCCGGTGCGTTTTTATCAGCGGGTTGTCGGATCACATGATGGGCGCAGTTGCCCGTCCTACCCCGTTTGCTCCGCCTATGCGCGGCAGGCGTTCGATGTGCATGGGCTGCTGTTCGGTTCCTGGCTGGCACTGGATCGCCTGATTCACGAGGGCGGTGACCTGAGGCGCGCCGGAAAGGTGTGGGTTGATGGCAGGGTTCGGTCATACGATCCGCTTTCACGCAATGATTTCTGGATCAGGGAGTAATGATGATGGGATACAGGAAAGAAATGCCTGAACAGGCCGGTTTTACCTTGCTCGAGATCATGGTGGTGCTGGTCATCATCGGTGTGCTGGCGGCCATTGTGGCGCCGCGTTTCATGGAGCGTGCCGATGAAGCCAAGGTTGAGGCCACGCGCGTGCAGATGCAGAACATTGCCCAGGCGCTGAAGCTCTATCGATTGCATCATAACCGCTACCCGGCCACGGGTGACGGGCTGAAGGCGCTTGTACAGCCTGATCAGGATGGCAGGCGTTATCTGGACAGGCTGCCGCAGGATGCGTGGGGGCATGATTTTGTTTATCTCTCACCTGGTGTGCATGGTGATTTTGACCTGCTGTCGTATGGCGCGGATGGCCGGCCCGGTGGCACGGGTTATGACGCTGATCTCGGTAGCTGGGAGTAAAGGGTCCGGTCTTGTTTCATGCATGGTCCGGCTGTGGCGGCACGAGGCGCGAGGCAGACCCCGGATCTGCGCATCGGGCATCGGGGTTTACGTTGCTGGAAATCATGCTGGTGCTGGCCATTGTGGTGGTGGTGCTGGCCATTGTGGCCCCCCGGTTCACATGGGCTCCCGCAGCCAGCCTTGTGGATGAGGCACAGCATTTCAGGCGCCTGCTCGCCTACGCCCGGGAGGAGGCGGAGTTGGGTGGCGTACCCCTGCGCTGTACGGTGCTGAGGACAGGTTACCGTTTTTCCCGCGCCACGCCGAAGGACGGGAAAGAAGCCTGGATGCTGGTGCAGCGCCCTCCACTTACCGCCTACCGGCTTCCTGATCCGTTGATCATACAGCATGTCAGGATGAGCGGGATGCGGATGCGGCTGACCGTCGACAACTCCGATGTCCGGGAATCCACTGTGCTGGCGCATCTTTTTTTCTATCCGGACGGCTCCCTGAGCCCGGCCGATGTCGTCATGGCTGCCGGTAGCGCCCGCATGGTGCTTCGGTTGCGTCCCGGACCGGGCGGTATTTCCGTGGAGGCGCCCGGATCATGAGGAGCGCTCCACGCGGGTTTACGCTGCTCGAGGTGCTCGTTGCCATGGCCATTGCAGCCACCGCGCTTGTCGTTCTGTTGCAGCGGGTGGGCACTTCCAGTGATACGCAACATGTTCTGGACTTTCAGTCGCTTGCGCTTGCAACCGCCATTGATGTGCTGGAACGTGGACGCCTGGAGCCGCTCACTTACGATGAGCGGCACGGACAGGCGGATGTCCAGGGGCTGCGCATGCTCTGGACAACAAGCGTGGAAAAGACCGATGTGCCCGGCTTCGTGCGCCAGAATATCGAGGTCCGCGCCCCGGATGGGCGAAGCTATCGCCTGTTCCTGTACAGGGCCAGGCCATGATGCCACCCCGCGGCTTTACCTTGCTGGAATTGCTGACCGCGCTGGCTGTCTTTTCCATGCTTGCTGCGATGACGTATGTGATCGTAACACCGGCCGGAGAGGCCCTGCATCAGCTTGCGGACTTCCGTGAAGCAACTGCGCGCAGCCATGTGATTGACAGGCAGCTGCGACAGGATGTTGCCTATTTCTGCCCTTCGCAGGATGTGCGTATCACGGCGATGCGCGTGCGCCATGACAACAGGGAAGGTAACGCATACGATCAGCTATGGCTTGTGGTCCGTGACATGGGCAGCCCCATCCTGAGCCTTGTGCACTATACGATTGATGAGACATCCGGCCTGCTTGTACGCGAGTCTATCTCTCCCTGGGCCCGGCCAGGCATTGAGCCGGTACGCTGGGAGATGGGTCATGTCTTGTCGTTTGAGGTGCAGGCCATGGATGCCGATGGCCACTGGCAAGCGTACTGGGACAGCCGTACAGCCGGTGCGCTGCCGCAGGCCCTGCGTGTGCGCTGGCAGGAGGTGCGCGGCGGGCGAGAGGTGGTATTGCCGCTGTTTGTCCGCTTCCTGCCCCATGCGCACCGGGAAGGGATAAAGCCGTGAGTACGCGCGGGCCTGCCAATGAGGAAAAAGGCGTGGCACTGGTCATGGTGCTCTCGCTGCTGGCTCTGGTCGGCGCCTGGGCTACAAGCTCATTGCGCGAGGATGAGCTTGCCATCAGTCGCGCTGAAAATGAAAAACTGGCAGCACGTGCATGGATGGCGGTGGAGTCAGCTCAGGCCCTGGCCATCAGTGTATTGCGTGAGGATGCGAAGGCGAGTGATATAGACAGTCTGGACGAGGTCTGGGCACAGCCTGCGCCGGATTACCCGGTGGACGAGGGTGTGGTAAGCGGCAGTATTCATGATGCAAACCGCTATGTGAACCTGAACGACCTCGTGGGCGTGGACGGGCACCGCCAGGATGAGGCAGTTGCGCTGGTAAAGCGGCTGTTTGCAAGAGTGGGCGTCGCATCCGGGCTGGTGGATGCGCTTGCGGACTGGATGGATGCCGACCATGTGCCGCAGGGTATCGGCGGTGCCGAGGATGCCGCATATTTTGATCGCGACTATCGCGTCAAGAATGCGCCACTGGACCGGATGGAGGAGTTGTTGTTGGTTGTGGGTTTTGATTCCGACGCGCTTGCACGTCTTCGCCCTGTGGCTGCCGTTTGGCCCAGTGTGGGCAAGTCACTCATTAACATCAACACCGCGCCCAAGGACGTACTGCTGAGTCTTGCCGAAAATATTCCTGTCTCGGATGTGGATAGCATTCTTGCCAGGCGCAGGGAAAAGGCGTTTGTGAAGGTCACGGAGCTTACATCCGATCCGGTGTATGCGAGCTGGATGCCCCGTGTTGATGTGGCACGGTTGACCGTGGTGAGCCGGGCCTTTTTCGTACGCTCGGTGGCCCGCTTTGGTCGCATCCGATGGGCGGAGGAGGCACTGCTGTCACGCGATGGCGGACAGCTGGATATGCAGTATCGCCAGAGGCTGGCATGGCCGGGTATATAGCAAGCTGGGACGGGCGATCCCTTGGTCTGGGAAAGATTGAGGACGGCGCGCTGACAGGCCTTGAGGTGGTAGAGGCGGCAGACGGTATTGGCTCCGTGGAGACAGATGTTTCAGGTGGCATTGATTGTCTGCTATGGCCGCTTGAGCTTGCATTCCTGGGGCATTTCTCACTACCGCTTGCACATCCGCGTTTGCTCGATGCTGCCATCCTCGGTCAGGAGATGGCGGAGCAGACCGGGGAGGATGCAACAGATTGGTGGCTGGCATGGGAGGCAGAACACTCCGACACCGGGGTGGACGGGCTGCTGGCGGCGCTTCCACGCCGGGACAAGGATGCGCTCACCGCTGACCCGAAATGGGATACATGCCCTTTTGTGGGAATTGATGCCTGCAGCCGCCTGTCGGCGCTGTATGCCGGTGATGTGAAGACTTGCGCTGTCCTGGATACAGATAGCGAGGGATGGTTTGTCGGGGTTGTTTGCGATGGCATCTGGCAGGGCATGCGGCGCCTGAACCACACGGATACACGTTCGCTTGAGGATGTTGCGGAGGATATGTGCCGAACTATGGCATCGATGGGCTTTGATGCCGCCTCTCAGCCGGCATGCGGCAGACTGGATGAGGCCATGGCAAGCCACCTGTTGTCCCGGCTTACAGACTGGCGGGGAGAGACATTGCTTAAACTTCCCGGTCGCCATGAAGCCAATATCGGGGCAGCACTTCTTGCGCAGACACGTGGCCCGAATTTTCGTAGAGGTGAGTGGACCGTTGCACGTGGCTGGCAACGGCAGCTGTACCCCCTGCGACGGGCGGGTATTCTGGCGGTGTGCCTTGTGGCCCTGCTGCTGGCGGGGGATGCCTGGTCGGTCATGCGGCTGAAACACCGTGTTTCGGCGTTGCGCGACGGTATTGAAGCAGCATTTCATCGAGGCCTGCCTGCCGAAAAGGTCATGGTGGACCCGCTTGCCCAGCTTCGCGCAGCAGCCGGAGTGCGTGGCAGCGGAATCCAGGCAGGTGTGATTCTGAATCGGTTGCAGGCACTGGCCGAGGCCAAGACGGCAGGAGCGGATTTCAGAATCGTCCAGCTCTCCTACACGGGGAGCGATATGGTGTTGCAGGGCGAGACGGGCAGCTTCAAGGCGGTTGAGCGCGTACGCGATACCTTGGCGGCACATGCCATTGGTGATGTGCATATCGAGGATACGGTCATGGAGGGTAAACGCGTACGCTTCCGGATCAGATGGCAATGATGTCTCGCCTGCGTTCCCTGTCCATGCTCTGGAGCCGACTGCATGACAGAATGACCTCCCACTTTCGGCAGGCATCCACCCGTGAGCGGCAGCTGGTCATCGCTACTACCATCATTCTGCCCGTCGTACTGCTTGTATTTGGCCTCTGGCTGCCGCTGAAGGACAAGCAAGGGGTGTTGCGCGTGCAAGTCAGACAGCTCGAGTCCCAGCTATATGAGGCCAATGCCCTGGCGGACATGGCGCTCAAAAGGGGATTCGGGGAGCACCGCAGCCTGGTTCGCGTGGTTGATAACGCGGCGCAACAGGCAGGGATACGTTCGCACATCATTCGGATTCGGCCACAGCCCGGGATGGATGGACAGCAGCCCCGATTGCTCGTATCGATCCGACACGCACCGTTTAGCCTGCTTGTGCGGTTTCTGACCGGCCTGGCTTCCCAACATGCCTACGTCGGCGCCTTCAAGCTGTATCCGGCGAGCAGGAAAGGCCGGGTTGATGCGGACTTAACCCTTGCCGGGCAATGAGCTATTTGCGGCATAGCTGGCCCCTTACACTGCTGTTTGCCGTCTCTCTGCCCATCTTTATCTGGATACGATGGGAGCCCGCACCTTGGGTGATATCACAATTGGCCGGGTTGCCGCTCAGTATTTCCGGTATCGAAAAATACTGGGCCGGCCTGCGTCTGCATGATGTCGTTATACGTCCGCCAGGCATTGCTCCACAGCAGCTTCAACGGGTCGATATCACACCTGCCTGGCGATCCCTCCTGCGGGGTGCTATCGGCGTGGATGTCTACTTCCGGGGGCGGGATGCCCAAGGTGAGATATGGATAGCAAGCCGGGAGGACCGGTTACGGCTGCAGGCCGTAGATATACGGCTTGGCATGCGGCGTTTACTCCATGTGCCGGGCATGCTGGTGCCGGGTGGTGATATCCACCTGTCCGGAGACGTGTTGCTGGATATGCAGACATACACACCGCTTACCGGACACCTTGGGATGCAGTGGATCGGGGCTACGCTCCGGATTGGAGATCAGCCTATGCACCTGGGGGATTACAGGCTGGACGTAGAACACAAGCCGGATGGATGGCGTTGGCATATCACAGGGGGGACGGCAGTGACTGCCGAGGGCAGTGGAAAGCTCGTTCCTGACGGCAGGCTTGGCATGTGGCGTCTAGAAGGGGATATGGTTCTGGCAGGCCCCGCGCTTGCAGACATGCCGGGGATGGAGGGACATCGTGGTCGGATGCGACTCAGAATCAGGGGGCGCCTGATGCGCCCCAGTATCCAGCTCCAACCCCGCCAAACGTAATTCTCCGGAGCCATGGTGTGTTATCACGAGGTGTGACGCGTATCATGGGCAAAACATTGGCTGGCACGGATACTGGATGCCATGCTCAGGCTGGCACGGATACTTTTTCTCATGATGCTTTTCACGCTCTTTGTGTGGCGCCGGCTGTTCGGTGGTCCCGAAAAAGATGCACCGGTTGCCCTCCTCAGAAGGTTTCCCATTCGCACCTCAACATTGATGTCGATTTCCCGCTTTCCCCGGAACTGACAAGCAAGGAGGTAAAGCCCCGGTACACACCGAGGCCAAAAAACGCTGCAAGGGTCAGTTTCCGAGCAGACCCTTGAGCGTACTGCCGGCCTTCTCGGCAGCACCACCAAACTTGTTCCCCGTTCCTTTCAGCACGCCTTTCACGGTGCCGCCCACACCCTTGGCGGCGCCCTTGAACAGCTCGGCCGGCTTGCCGATGTATTTTCCGACACCGATTTTTGTAACAGCGCCACTGACGGCATTTGTCATGGCCTTTACGATTTGCCGTGCAACCTCGGCGGCTGTCGCACCTTTGCTTTTTTTACCGATATTTGTGAGCTGAAGCCGGGGAATACTAACGGTTTGCTCAACACCCCCCAGTGCCGCAACTTTCACCTGCGCTCTGCCGCCTTCAATGACCAGCCGGCGGATGATCATCTTCAGCTCTTCGCCACTTTTCCCGGCTGATGCCTTGGGCTTTTCCATGCCGCCGGTTGAGTGGACGATATTCTTTTTGAGTATGTCAACGTTGGATACACCTGACTTGTTGATTTCGTAAAAGACAGTAGGTGAACGAATGATAACCTCATCAATGATGACAGGGTTTTGCGTGACAGTGTCCGTATCAACCTTAACCCTGATCTTTCCTAGTCTGAATAGATTCGGATTGGAGAATCCCGCTGGGTTGCTGATTCTCAGCCCAGATATTGTTCCTTCTCCCGATGTAAGTGAAATATTCACATCCGAGACGCGCACCTTTGTCTGCGTGACATCGGAGCCATAGGTTTCAATAGCCTGTTTGACAATACTATCAAATGAAGTGAGCACATAAACTAGGACGGCGGCCACGATGGCCAGCAGAACACCAATAACGATAAGCACCTTTTTCATTTTTGAATCCCCCTCTGGGCGTATCTTTGCGAATGTTATCCCTGTTGTCCTGTCAAGTCGCGCCTGGATTGAGCCATGACAGGAAGTAAGCAGAAAAGGATACAGAAGGGATTGGTCATTGATGTTTCGTCATTCGTGATTGGGGACGATCATGCCACAAATCAACTCACTCCTTTGCGTAACCATGCGCACTATGAGGTA
>CAZROR010000072.1:0-8985 GCA_964601765.1 uncultured Zetaproteobacteria bacterium | reverse complement strand
CAGAGGCAATCAAACAAGCAATGCCTCGATCAAAGGCCGGATATATGTGCGCAACCGCTCCTTCTTGCCCACAACCTTCAACCCTTGCAAGGCGGGGCGGACCATATATGTGAACAGGCCCTAATCGCTCCGTTTTACCGGAGCTGTTTATGGGTGCTATCATGCCAGCTTCACTGGAGGTGTGCCGTGAACGTCAAGTTTTCCGAAGGTGTCATTCCATTAAGTGCGGTCAAGGTCAACCCGGGCAAGCTCGTGAGGCAAACCGGAGAAACGCACCGCCCGTGCTACTGACCAGCCGCGGCAAGGGCGTGGCCGTGCTCCAGTCGCTGGAGGATTTCGAGCGCACCGAGGAAGAGTGCTACTTCATGCGTGCCGTGGTCCGGGGTAGCATCGAGATTGATGCCGGGCAAGGCATCCCGATCGAGGAAGTAAAACATAAGCTTGGCCTGTAAGGCCATGGCGCTGCAACTTACGTTCGCGCCTTCCGCTTTGGGCGATTTGCAGGCCATGATAGCCTGGTACGAGGAACAGGGTGTGACCGATACCGGCAAGCGCATGGCCGAGGAGATCATTGAAGCGGCGCAGTCGCTGATCGATTACCCAAGAATGGGGCGTATCGTACCCGAGTTTGATCCGCCCAACCTGCGGGAGCTGATTCGACCGCCTTATCGTATCGTGTATCGGCTGGATTCAGACTGAATCGCCGTCATCCGCATCTGGTGCAGCGAGCGTCTGCTGCCCGCACCGGAGTGATTTGCCAGAAAGGCTCGTACACCTGTTAGCATCACCGGCGGCAGCGGAATGCCGACACGCTCCGAACCGGGAGCAGGGGCGCAGGCAGCCGACCGGTCCGGCACGGGTGGTGCTATATATTGTGAACGCCAAGTCCCGCCTGGCACTTGAGGCTTTGCATGCGGATCGACTTGCGGCATAGCTGAAAACCCGTCGCCCTCCTATCGCAATAAAGGATTCGAGCAATATCGGTTCGCCGGCCTTGTATAAGAAGAAGTCACTGCCACTGATCATATGGCGTTCATTAATGTTGACATACGATAAATATAATGAACAATCAGTGCCGTGCAGAATATCGGTGAAAAAATCAAAGCCCTCAGGGAGAATCAGGGCCTGTCCCAGCGGGCGCTGGCGGAGGCCGCCGGCATCAGCGCTGCGGCGCTGTCGCAACTGGAGGCCGGGCAGACCTCGCCGTCGGTGGCCACGCTGGAAAAGCTGGCCGATGGCCTCGGCATTGCCATTGCCACCTTTTTCATTGAGGCTGGCGGCACCACCGATATTGAAATATTTGATCTGAATGATCGCCCTTCAGTGCCACTCGGCCAGGGCGGGTGCTTTGTGCCGCTGACGGCCATGCATCAACCGGCCGGATTCGAGCCGATGCTGGTGCAACTGGGACCCGGCGGCTGTTTCGATGAAAACAAATACGGCATCAAGAGTCCGCATGCCTTCGTATGGATGCGCAAGGGCAGGGCGATACTGGAATACGATGAGCGCAGCTATGAATTGTGCGAAATGCAGTCGGTCTATTACGACGCACGCAAGCCGCATAACTGGCGCAATGTCTCCGACACGCGCTGTGAAATCCTGATGGTGCGCTCCAGGTGACGGTAATGACACTCGCCCTGGCCGCATGTGGAGCGGCCCTGCTTGCCGTGGCTGTGGCGCCCGCGTTGGGTGGGGATGTGCGGCGTGGGATGCTTTGCTTTTTATTGGCCATCAGCGGTCTGTCGGCCTTGGCTGGCGGTATCTGGGGGCTGTTGACCGAACCGGCATCGCTGATTCTTCCCCTCGGCCTGCCCTGGCTGCCGATGCATTTGCGTGTGGATGGGCTCAGCGCCTTCTTTCTGCTGGTTATCGGCGCGCTACTGTTGCCGGTGGCCATCTATTCGCAAGGCTATCTGAAGGGGGAGAAACGCCTGGGTGTGATGGCTGTGTTTCTGCCGTTGTTCGTGTCCGGCATGCTGGGCGTGGTGATCGCCGATGATGCCTTCACCTTCATGCTATTCTGGGAGATGATGAGCGTCTCGTCCTATTTCCTTGTCACGTTCGAGCATGAGCATCTTGAGAACCGCAAGGCGGGCTTCATCTATTTGCTGATGGCGCATCTGGCCGGGCTGCTGATTCTCGGTGGCTTCGCCGTACTCTACGCAGCCGGCGGTTCGTTTGAGTTTTCCGTCATGCGTGCGGCACACCTCTCCCCGTTCTGGGCCTCGGCGGCGTTTCTGCTTGTGGCCTTCGGCTTTGGCACGAAGGCCGGTGTGGCGCCGATGCACGGCTGGTTGCCCGATGCCCATCCGGTTGCGCCCAGCAATGTTTCCGCGCTGATGAGCGGCATCATGCTCAAGGTGGCCATCTTCGGTTTTCTCCGCGTGGTCTGGGATCTGATTGGCCCGGGTGATTTCCACTGGTGGTGGGGTGCGCTGGTGCTCACTGCCGGTTCCGCCTCGGCGATATCCGGTGTGCTTTTCGCGCTGCAACAACACGATCTGAAGCGGCTTCTGGCTTACCACTCGATCGAGAACATCGGCATCGTTCTGATCGGGCTGGGACTGGGCATGCTGCTCGCGCATTTCGGTCATCCGCTGCTCGCGGCGCTCGGGCTGATCGCCGGGCTTTATCACACGATCAATCACGCCCTGTTCAAGGGGTTGCTGTTCATGGGAGCAGGCGCCGTGCTGCATGCCTCCGGCACGCGTGATATGGAGCAGATGGGTGGATTGATTCATCGCATGCCTGCCACCGCATTGTTTTTCCTCGTTGCCTGTATCTCGATCTCGGCCTTGCCGCCGTTCAACGGTTTCGTATCGGAATGGCTGACCTTCCAGACCGCGCTGATGGCGCCGCAACTGGGTGGTGCGCTGCTGACTGCCATTGTCCCCTTCACCGCCGCCATGCTGGCCCTGGCGGGGGCCCTGGCGGCGGCCTGTTTCGTCAAGGTGTTCGGTGTGGTCTTTTTGGGGCATGCACGCAGCGAGCATGTGGCCGAAGCGCACGAAGTGGACGGCTGGATGCGGCTCGGCATGGCGATTCCCGCGCTGCTTTGTCTGCTGCTCGGTCTACTGCCGATGCTGTTCATTCCACTCATGGATGCCGTTCCGGTATCCCTGCTCCATGTCTCGCTGGCCACGCATCTGCACGGGCACGGCTGGCTCTGGTTGACGCCCGTGGATGCATCGCGCGCCTCCTATTCGGCACCGGTTGCGCTGGCCGGCATGCTGGCCGTTGGTGGGCTTGCTTTCTGGTGGTTGCACCCAAAAGGCACACGGATTCGCCGAAGTGCCCTGTGGAGCTGCGGGAATCCACATGTCCATGCTCGCATGCAGTACACCGCGGCGAGCTTTTCGCAGCCCCTGCGACGTATCTTTGCCGGCGTGCTGCGGCCCGAGGAGCATGCCCATGCCGAGCGTCCGGCGCATAAGCTGCTTACGCGCAGGGTTCGTTATACCGTGCATGTCGGTGATTTGGCCGTCAGGTATCTCTATCAGCCGCTGGGCCGGCTGACGCTGGGCCTTGCCAGACGGGTTCAGCATGAGCACCAGCGTGGTATTCATGCCTGGCTCGCCTGGACCTTCGCCACGATTCTCTTTCTGCTGGTGGTGTTTGTATGAGCGCGTTCTTCGTGCAGATGCTGCAGGCAATGCTGCTGATCGTGCTGGCGCCACTTGCCGCCGGCTTCGTGGCCACATGCAAGGCAAGACTGCAAAACCGCCGTGGCGCGGGGCTCATGCAGCCATGGCGGAACATGCGCAAGCTGTTCGCCAAGGAAGTGGTCATGGCGGAACATGCCTCGTGGATATTCCGCTTCGCGCCCTATGTGGTGTTCACGGCCACGGTCATGGCAGCCAGCTGCGTGCCCGCCGTATTGGTTGATACCCCCCTGTCGCTGACTGCCGATGTCATTGCACTGGTGGCGCTGCTGGCGCTGGCCCGTTTCTTTCTCGCCCTGGCGGGCATGGATATCGGTACGGCATTCGGCGGCATGGGCGCCAGCCGCGAAATGACCTTTTCTGCGCTGGCCGAGCCGGCCATGCTGATGAGCGTGTTCGTGCTCTCGCTTTCCGCGCACAGCACCAATCTGACCACGATGATCGATCACACGCTGAACGCGCCGATTGTCCTGCAACCGTCACTGGCATTCGCGCTGGTGGCGATGGTCATGGTCGCCATCGCCGAGAATGGACGCATCCCAATCGACAATCCGGCTACGCATCTGGAGCTGACGATGATCCATGAAGCCATGATCCTGGAATATTCCGGGCGCCACCTGGCGCTGATGGAATGGGCCGCGATGATCAAGCTGTTGCTGTTCGCCACGCTGATCATCGATCTGTTCCTGCCCTGGGGCATGGCGACCGGTGCCGGCATCCCGGCGCTGGCGGTGGGGCTTGCGCTGTGGATCGCCAAGCTCTTTGCGCTGTTGCTGGCACTGGCGCTGGCGGAAACCGGATTGGCGAAAATGCGCCTGTTCGAGGTGCCGGAGTACCTTTCGGGCGCGTTTGTCATCGCCTTTCTCGGCCTCCTCGCCCACTACATGCTGGAGGTTGGCGCATGAGTGGCGCATTTCTCCAGCAACTGGTCAATAGCCTGGCGGCATTGATGCTGCTGGTTTCCTTTGCGCTGCTGGCGCAGCACCGTATGCTCTCGGTGCTCAACTGGTTTGCGGCGCAGGGCGTGCTGCTGGCAGTGACCGCCGCCGTGGTCGCTTTCGGATCGGGGAACCACGAGCTTTATGTCTCGGCGGTGATGACCTTTCTGCTCAAGGGGCTGCTGCTGCCGTGGCTGCTGTGGCGCGTCATCAAACGGTTGCATGTGCACCGCGAGGTCGAGCCGCTGATGAACATGCCACTGACCATGCTCATTGCGCTGGTCGTTACGCTGTTCTCGTTTCACATCATTCAGCCCATCGAGCGAATTTCGGAGCTTTTGACACGCGATTCGATGGCCATCGCCACCGCCTGCGTGCTGCTGGGCATGCTGATGATGATCACGCGCAGGAAGGCCATCACCCAGGTGATCGGTTTTCTGGCCGTCGAGAATGCGCTGTTCTTTGCCGCCATCGGATCGACGGGCGGCATGCCGCTGGTGGTAGAGATTGGCATCGCCTTCGATGTGCTGATTGCCGCGCTGATCTTCGGCCTGTTCTTTTTCCAGATTCGGGAAACCTTCGATTCGCTGGAAGTGGATATCATGGAGTCCCATCTGATTCACGAGGACGAGAACGAGTGAACCTGTTTCTCGCCATGTTGCTCGCGCCGCTGCTTGGCGGCCTGCTGCTCGCCGGGATCCACCGGTCCCGATGGGCCGTGCGCGTCAACGTCGCCACCGGCGCGATCACCTTCGCCCTCAGCCTGGGGCTTGCCGGGCAGGTGCTCGACGCACACGGTTTCGATGCCCTGGGCGGCTGGTTTCATCTGGATGCCTACAATGCCTTTCTGGTTGCGCTGACCGCGTTCGTTGGCATGACAACGGCCATCTTCTCCGCATCCTACATGGCCCACGAGCTTGATGCCGGCCGCATCGACGGGCGTCGCATGCGCCTGTATCACAGCATGTTCCAGCTCTTCCTGTTCGGTATGCTACTGGGCTTTACGACCAACAACATCGGTGTGCTCTGGGTGTCGCTGGAACTGGCCACGCTGGCGACGGTGCTGCTGGTCTCCCTGTATCGCACACCGGCCTCGATCGCCGCGGCGTGGAAATATTTTATCCTTTGCGGCATGGGCATCGCACTGGCGCTGTTTGGCACCGTGCTGGTGTTTTTCGCCTCATCCAGCGTGCTCGGGCACGGTAACGAAGCGCTGACCTGGACGCTGTTGCATGCACATGCCGGCGCGCTCGATTCCACCGTGATGACGATTGCCTTCTGCTTTTTGATGGTTGGCTATGGCACCAAGGTGGGGCTTGCTCCGATGCATGCCTGGCTGCCGGATGCTCATGGCGAGGGGCCGACACCGGTTTCGGCCGTATTGTCGGGACTGCTGCTCAATCTCGCGCTGTATGCGCTGGTGCGCCTGAAAATGCTGGTGGATGGCGCAACGGGAGGCGATCTGGCAGGGCAAATCATGATGGGCTTCGGCATGCTGTCGTTGTTTGTTGCCGCGTTTGCCTTGCACAAGCAGCGGGATATCAAGCGCATGTTCTCCTTTTCCTCGATCGAGCACATGGGGCTGATGACCTTTGCCTTCGGCCTCGGCACCCATCTGGCCGGTGTCGCCGCCCTGCTGCACATGACCGTGCATTCGCTGATCAAGTCCGGCATCTTCTTCACGGTTGGCCATGCTGCCCAGGCCATGGGTACACAGAAGATGGCCGATATTCGCGGATTGATCCGACATCATCCCGGCATCGGCTGGGGGCTTTTGATCGGCACGGCGGCCATCGCCGGCTTCCCGCCGTTCGGTGTGTTTACCAGCGAGTTCCTGCTGTTCACCGCCGCGCTCGATGCCTCGCCGTGGACGACGGCACCGCTGCTCGCCGGCCTGCTGATCGCGATGGCCGGTCTGCTGCGCTTCGTGCAGCCGATGGTCTATGGTGAGCCCGCATCGCAGGCGCATCCGGTGCGGGTCAACATGCTGCCTGTGTACACCCACCTGGCGCTGGCGCTGGTGCTCGGCCTGTCGATCCCGGGCTTTCTGGCCGGCTGGTATACGCAGGCGGCGAACCTGATCGCGGTAGTGTCCGCAGGAGGCGGCGTGTGACGCAATCGGCCAATACCTGGTTCGCCGAACGGCTCGTTGATCACGGTATCCGCACGCGCTGGCTTGAGGATCACCACCCTGCGCACATGCCATGTCTTGAAGTCATGCGGCTTGAGTGGGCGCGCGCGGCCGGGGAGGCACGCCGGCTCGGCATGCGACTGGTCGCGATCTGGGGTGCCGAGGCCGGGTGCCACGATCAGGATGCGGGTAAAAAGGGGGCCTTGTACGCCTACATGGCGTTCGCACATCCGGAACACCGCCATTCGCTACTGCGCACCGAACTTGCGGCAGACGCTCCCGAGCTGCCGAGCATCAGTGGGCACTACATCGCTGCCTGCCGCATGGAAAGGCACATGCAGGATATGTTCGGCATCCACATCGCTGACATTCCCGATCCACGGCCATGGGTCCGGCATGAACACTGGCCTCGCGATGCATACCCGTTGCGCTCGAATTTCGATGCACAGGCGCCTTTGCCAGTGGAGGCGCATGGCGATTATGCCTATGTGCAATCGGGCAGTGCGGGGGTGTATGAGATTCCGGTCGGACCGGTGCACGCCGGCATCATCGAGCCAGGGCATTTTCGTTTCCTGGCTGTCGGCGAACAGATTCTGAATATGGAGGCGCGGCTGGGCTACGTGCACAAGGGCATCGAACGCGCCATGCAGGACAAACCAGCGGAAGCATGTATCCGGATCGCTGCGCGCACCTCCGGCGACAGCGCCGTAGCGCACGCATGGGCCTTCGCCCAGGCCTGCGAGTACGCAGGAGAGATCGATGTACCGCGCCGCGCCAGCTTCATCCGCGCGGTTCTTTGCGAGCGCGAGCGCATCGCCAACCATATCGGTGATATCGGTGCCGTCTGCAACGACGCGGCGTTTGCCTTCATGCTCCATCAGATGCACCGTCTGCGCGAGGACATGGCGCGTCTGCATCTGGAGCTGTTCGGTCATCGACTGTTGATGGACACGCTGATCCCGGGCGGTGTGCGCGTCGACCCCGATGAGCGGGCGATTGGCCTGCTTCGGGAGCAGACGCTTGCCATTGCCGGCGAGGTTGAACATCTGCGTGCCATCTATGCGGATCACCCCTCGATTCAGGGGCGTGTGATTGGCTCGGGTGTGGTATCGATGGAGGATGCGCGGGATATCGGATTACTCGGATATGCCGGCCGGGCATCCGGCCATTACCCGGATGAACGCATCGAGGAGGCCTATGCCCCCTACGATGAGCTCGAAGTCAAGGTGCCACAGGGCAGGCTCGGTGATGTTGCCACGCGGGTCTGGGTGCGCTTCGAGGAGATTGCCGAGTCCTCCCGCCTGATTTCGGAATTGCTGGAGAAGATTCCTGAAGGTCCGATCGTTGCGAACTGGCTGCCGCCGGAGCCCGGTGTGTCCGGCTTTGCCGCCATCGAAGGCTGGCGTGGCGAGATTGCCACATGGGTGCGCTTCGGTGAGGGCGGGCGGATTGACCGCTGTTTCGTGCGCGATCCCTCGGTGATCAACTGGCTGGGACTGGAACTGGCCGTGCGGGAGGTTCCGGTGCCTGACTTTCCACTGAACAACAAATCCTTCAACTGTTCGTATTCGGGCAACGACCTGTGAGGCGATCATGCTGAGAATGCTGCGGCAAATCGCCAGGGTCGGCACGGTAACCGAACCGCTGGCCGAAAGCGAGAGTTTCGAGCGGGTCGGAAGGACGCTGGAAGCGGCGATACGCAGGCGCTTCGCCGGCTCGCTCGCCATCCGCGCCGTCGATGCCGGATCCTGCAACGGCTGTGAGCTGGAAATCCATGCCACAAATAATGCTTATTACGACATTGAGCGCTTCGGCGTGCATTTCACCGCCAGCCCGCGTTTTGCCGATATGCTGCTGGTGACCGGGCCGGTGTCAGTGAACATGAGGACCGCGCTGGAAATGACGTATGAGGCCACGCCCGATCCGAAGCTGGTGGTTGCGATGGGTGATTGCGCAGCCAACTGCGGTGTGTTCGGAAGGGATAACTACGCGATTGCCGGCGCGGTGTCGGATATCATACCTGTAGACGTCGTCATTCACGGCTGCCCGCCAACCCCGACGGATATCATCCAGGGCATCCTGGCCGCTACTGAAATGCGATAAGGTGACTGCCTGTCAGTGCCTATCGGCACCCAATGCCGGGGCACCGGAGAAAACCGATTTGGCGATCTTCTGCAGCCCATCTTCGGATTCCGATCCTTTCGGCAGGAAATCCCCTTAACGGGGACAATATTCGCTTGAAACGGTCGCTCCA
>CAZROR010000071.1:0-9060 GCA_964601765.1 uncultured Zetaproteobacteria bacterium | reverse complement strand
TGACCTGAAGACGGTGCATGCGGTCAACGCATTTCTGGGAGAGCGTCGTTTCAACAGGCGGGCGATCAATGGCGGAGGCAGTATTCGGCCGGCGCTGCGCGCCCTTTTCTCGCGGGCCGTGGAGTCCGGGCGGCAGGCGGAACTGGAAGCTCCCGGCAGGTTGACCATCTTCTATCCCATTCATGTGGAAACGGCATGCCTGGCATGTCATGGCTACACGGATCATCCGTTGCGTGGCGTGCTGGTCATGGACATGACGACCAGCGCCGCTTGGTCACGCATGGAGAAGATGCTGGTGGCGGCGAAGTGGGGCCTGTTGATGGTGATCGTGGCCTTCGTGTGCGTGGCGGTTCTGGGCTTCCGGCGGCTTGTCACCGCGCCTCTTGGCGGGCTGTATCGCGCCGCCCGCACCGTTGCGGGCGGGGATCTGCGCTACCGCATCCGCTCGCGCAGGCATGATGAGTTCGGCACCGTGTCCCGGGCCTTTGACGCCCTGGCGGACAGCCTTGAGGAGAAGCTTGCGGAAGAGCGTGAGCGCAAGCAGCAGCAGGAGTTGCTTACCGAGGCGGTAATCAGCCTTTCCCGCCGGACGGCGAGGGACGATTTGTTGCGCCATGTGGGAGAACTGGCGATGTGTATGGTGAAAGCCCGCTATGCCATGGTTACCTGGGTCGATGCGAAGGGAGATCGCCATTTCCTGCCGTTGGGGATAAGCGAGGAGCAGGCGGATGCCATGTCGCATCTGCCTTCCGGCAAGGGGCTGCTGGGCCTGTTCTGGGAAGGCGGCGCATCTGTCCGTGTGGACGATATCAGCGCCCATCCCCGGCATGTGGGCTTCCCGGAAGGTCATCCCGCCATGCGCTCGTTGCTGGGCGTTCCCATTGCCTTCGCGAACGAGACGCTGGGCGCCATTTATCTCGCGGACAGGGCTGACGCCCAGCCGTTCGACGAGGGGCACCAGCGCATGATCGAGACACTGGCCTCCGCGTGCGCCATCGCGCTTTCCAACCTGCGCCACATGGAATCCGAGCTGGCGAAAATCAATCGCCGCCTGCAGTCGCGGGAAGTGGAGCTGGAATTGCTGAACGAGGAACTGGCGCGCGCCAATGAGGCCAAAAGCCAGTTCCTGGCCAACACGAGCCATGAGTTGCGGACACCCCTTAATGCCATCATCGGCTTTTCCGGGCTGCTGAAGGAGCCGCGCCTGGGGTCGCTTACGGACAAGCAAAAACGCTATGTCGAGCATGTGCACGCCAGCGGCAATCGCCTGTTGACCATCATCAACGACCTTCTTGATATCAGCAAGATCGAGGCCGGCATGATGAACATCGAGGAAGCGCCGTGCCAGCCGGGCAGCATCGTGCGTGATGTGGTGAATGAACTGGCTCCGCTGGCCGAGAGCAAGCACATTGCGCTGACCGCGGAAGGCATGCGCGAGGGGGAAGATCAGGTGATGCTCGATACCGGGAAGTTTCGGCAGATGCTGGTGAACCTGGTGGGCAATGCCATCAAGTTCACCCCGGAGGAAGGCGATGTGCATGTGCGGCTCGCCATGGAAGCGCCGGCGCCGGGCAAGCGGATCGTGCGTGTCGATGTGAGGGATACCGGGTGCGGCATCGCCCGCGAGGATCAGGAGCGGATTTTCGAGCCGTTTGTGCAGGCCAGGGGCGGCCTCGCCCGCGAGCACGGCGGCACGGGGCTCGGACTCGCGTTGACGCGCAGGCAGGCGCGCATGCTGGGCGGCGCCATTCGGCTGGAGAGCGAGGTGGGGAAAGGCAGCTGCTTCAGCATTGAGCTGCCGGCCGAGCTGGTGGGAGGTGATGGGAAGAAGTTGTCTGACAGCGGTGTGGCTGGCGGGACGGCTGCGACCCGCGCAACGGAAGCGGGCATGATCGAGGCCGTTCCCGCGCATGGGCCGAGGCCCAGGATCCTTATCGTGGATGAAGACGAGACACGCGCGGCCGACGTGGCCGGACTGATGGAAAAACAGGGCTATGAGGCGCATGTGACGGATATCGCCCGCGCGGCGGAACAGTGCGAATTGCTGTGCGCCTATCTCGTGATACTGGGCATTCCCGGGGAGGAAAACCACCTGCACCAGCGCCTGCAGGTATTGAAAATGCACAAGCAGACCCGCGACCTGCCGGTGATTCTCGTCGGAGGCAAACCGGGAGCCCTTGAATTCTCGATGGGGCCGGTTGGCGTGATGGAAAAGGGCATCAGGCAGCAGGATATGCTGGACATGATTTCGCGTTACTGCCGCCATGTGCCGGCTCACCCCCAGGTGCCCACCGTGCTGGTGATTGATGACGACGCGGGCGTGCGCGAGTTTCTTAGCGAAACGCACAAGCAGACCCGCGACCTGCCGGTGATTCTCGTCGGAGGCAAACCGGGAGCCCTTGAATTCTCGATGGGGCCGGTTGGCGTGATGGAAAAGGGCATCAGGCAGCAGGATATGCTGGACATGATTTCGCGTTACTGCCGCCATGTGCCGGCTCACCCCCAGGTGCCCACCGTGCTGGTGATTGATGACGACGCGGGCGTGCGCGAGTTTCTTAGCGAAACGCTGGTATCCGAGGGCTTTCGCGTGTTGCTGGCCGCCAGCGGCGATGAGGGAGCGCGCATGGCCGTGAAATGCGAGCCGGACATGATTATCCTGGATCTGATGATGCCGAAGGTGAGCGGTTTCGAAGTCATCCGGCAACTGAACCGTCATCCCGTGACGGCGCACATCCCGGTGGTGATTTACACGGCCAAGGATCTGACGCGCGAAGAGGCCTTGCAACTCGGCCGGGAGGCTGAAAGCATTCTCATCAAGGGCACGGACGGCCGCGCGGACCTGGTGCGCCGGCTGCGCCGTCTGGAGCTGCTGTATCCGGCAAGGGCGCACCTGATTGATCCCGTGCTGGACTGCTTTAACGCGCGATACATGAGCAGGCGCCTGGATGAGATGGTGGCTAACGCCGGGCGGCATGCGATAACATTCTCGCTCGTGGCCTGGCGGATTGACAACTACGCCGATTATGTCCGGGAGCATGGCGAGCGATGGTGGTTGGCGGCGCTCAAGGAAATGCTGGAAACCGTGCGCATTGTTACCCGGCGCGGCGATGTCTGCGCGCGCATGGATGAGTCGGGTTTTATCCTGTTCCTGCTGAACATCACGACCGCCGGCGCCGTGCGCGTGGCCGAGAAGCTGCGCCTGCGCATCCGGCATCAACGGTTCCTGCTTCCCGATGGCGCGGTGGGCACCTTCCGTGTATCGTTTGCCGCCGCCAGCTTCGCCGATGACGCTGATGATGCCGAGGCGCTGCTGCGGGTGCTGCGAGACAGGCTCGCGGAGGCGGTTCGCGCAGGTGGCGACCAGGGGTATTATGGAGACGAGATATGACAGCCACGATTCTGATTGTGGACGACAATGCGCTGAATCTGGAACTCGTCGCGGATGTGCTTGAACTGGCGGGATTCGAGGTGCTGACGGCGGCTTCGGGCCGGGAGGGGGTGGAGCAGGCCAGGCGACATCATCCCGACCTGATTCTGATGGATTTGCGCATGCCGGGCATGAGCGGCCTGGAGGCCATGGAGGCAATACGCAAGGATGCGGAGACACGGGATATTCCGGTGGCCGTGCTTACCGCTTCGGCCATGAAGGGCGACAGGGAACGGCTTCTGAACAGCGGGTTCTCGGCATATTTCCAGAAACCCATCGACCCCGCCTGCTTCGCCGCTCAGGTAGAGGCGCTGCTTGGCTGATTCGCCGCGATCGGGAAGTGGCGACGGAGATTCGAAACAGGCTGCCTTGGATGATTCGCTGGTGCGGGCCATTGTCCGGTACTCTCCGAATGCCATCATCACGATTGACGAGCATGGCGCGATTCTTTCCTTCAATCCGACAGCTGAGCGTATGTTCGGCTACGCGGAGGACGAAGTAAGGGGAAAAAATGTCAGTCTGCTGATGCCGGAGCCCTACCACGCCCAGCATGACGCGTATATTCGCCGCTACCTGGAAACGGGTGAAACGGAGGTGATAGGCAGGTCGGGCAGGGAACTGGTGGCGCGGCACAGGGACGGCAGCACCTTTCCGGTTGAGATTATGGTGGCCGAGATGTTTCCGGGCGGCCGGCGTCGCTTCCTCGGCTTCGTGCACGATATCACGGCGCGCAGGCAACAGAGGGAGGACCTGCTGTATGCGGCCACCCATGATCCGCTGACCGGGCTAGCCAACCGGTTGCGACTGGTTTCACGCATGCGCGAGCTGATGGCGGGCAGTACGCCGTTTTTGTTGCTCTATATCGGCATCGACCGCTTCCAGACGATTACGGAAGTGCTGGGGCATGACGCCGGTGACCGGGTGCTGATCAAGGTGGGCAACCGGCTTGCCCATGGCCTGGATGGCGATGAGCTGCTGGCACACATCGGCGGCAGCGCCTTTGCTCTGTTGCATCCCGGCAATGCGGGGGCGCCGGGGCTGGCGCGCGTGGTATATGGCAGGATGGACGATCCCCTGCAACTTGGGGAATGCAGCGTGGACGCCGATGTGTCCATCGGCATTGTTTCCTTTCCCGAGCACGGGAGCGAGGCGGACAACCTGTTGCGTTGCGGGCAGGTGGCCATGCACGCGGCCAGGGACCGTCAGGTATCCATGGCGATATATGACGAGGAGATGCATACCGGAGATATCCGGCAACTGGCGCTGGCCGGAGAGTTGCGCCAGGCCATCGACAGGGGCGAGCTTGTGCCGTTTTTCCAGCCCAAGGTGAGCATCCGGGACAGGCGTTTCGCGGGCGTGGAGGCCCTTGTACGCTGGCGGCACCCTGAAAAGGGGATGATCCGGCCCGACCTGTTTATTCCGCTGGCTGAGGAAACCGGCATCATCCACCCCTTCACGCACTGGCTGCTGGAGGCGGTAACCGGGCAGATGCACACCTGGGCAGAAAGCGGCCTGCATGTGCCGGTGGCGGTGAACCTGGCGCCGCGCAACCTGCTGGAGGCGGATCTTACGTTGCAGATCGAGGGCTTGCTGACGCGTTATAGTATTGCGTCGGATATGCTGTGGCTGGAGATCACGGAGCGAGGTTTTATTGCGGATCCCGATCGCGCCCTTGCCACGCTGGATCGTTGCCGGGGGCTGGGGCTGCGCATTTCCATTGACGATTTCGGAACGGGCTATTCATCGCTGACGTATCTGAAGGAGCTGAGCCCGCATGAAATCAAGATTGACCGGAGCTTCATCGGGGTGATGGAAGAGAACGCGGAAAGCCTCACCATCGTGCAGACCCTGATCCAGATGGCCCGTTTTCTGGGCATAGAGGTGACTGCAGAGGGGGTGGAAAAGGAGGAGGACTGGATGCGCCTGGAGATCATGGGCTGCGACCGTGCGCAGGGCTATTATCTGGGCCGCCCCATGCCCGCTGACGAACTTGAGCGCTGGCTGGCGGAATCCCCGTGGAGCGATGCCGGCGGGACAGCTGAAAACCCGGAGTGACTGGCGCCTGCCCCTAGCGCCGTGTCGGCTGCTTTTTGTCCGGATATCTGATTTTTTCATTCATGGCTGGTGTTTTCCCTCCCGCCTGCGGGTTTGCACCCGGAAAATGCCCCTGCATTTTTGCTTGACAAACGTGTAACATTACATATGTTATGTGCCATACTGGATGGGTTGCGCAGGCGCACAGTCGAGGGTTCATGGGTGGACGCGGAGGCATCGTGTGCGTGCGCGCGGCTGATGCAAGTGGGGGCACGGAATGAATCTCTGCATCGTGGTACGCGCTTGTGCGCCGCTTTGGATCGCTGTTACCGGGGGCCACGGGCACGGGGCAATGTCCTGCGGTGCGCCTGTCCCGGTGCCTTTTGCTGACGGGGCATATCCGGATGCACGGGCCGACGCCTCATCCGTTGAACGTATCGGACGCGCGGAAATAGCCATGGCAAACGACAGGCGAAGCCGGGATGTCTCCGGGTAAGCGTCGGTGTAGTCGAATGATATCCGGCAATCACCTCGGGGCGGTGCGTGGGGGCCGTCAGGTGTCGGCCGGGGTGCTTCTGGTGGCCATTGTTATTCTGCTGACATCTTGTGGCGGCGGTGGCGGCGGTGGTGCGGGCGGCGCCGGCACGGGCACGGGCACGATCAGCGTTAGCGGCAGTGGTGGCGACGGCCCGGTGGTCGGCGGCTTGATCACGGTAACGGATGCCAATGGCAACTCGGTGTCGACAACACCCACCAGTCCGGTGACGGACGCCACGGCGCACTACAGCTTTTCCATTCCTTCCGCCACGCCCCTGCCGATCACGGTTACGCTCACGGGTGGCACCGATCAGGTCACGGGAAAGGCGCCGGATTTTGCCCTGGCAGCGGCGGCAACGGGAATGCCGTCCTCGGGGGGCATCGTTCTCAACCTCAGCCCGCTCTCCACGCTGGCTCTGGAGTCGGCAAAGGCCGAGGGTGGGGGCGCGGTTACGGCTGCCCGGCTTGATGCGGCGAAAACAAACCTGCTCAACACGCTGGGCTTCGGGCTGGCCACGGGCATTGACCCCGTAACCACGCGGGTGACCACAGCCAACGTGGCCAGCGTGTTGCGCGCCAACGAGGCGGCGGCGGAGCTGATTCGCCGCGTGAAGCAATCGGCGGGCCTTTCATTCACCAATACCATCACGGCGATTGCCGAGGATATCACTGACGGCAAGGTGGACGGGAATGTGAAGACGGGGGTAACCGTCTCGCAGGCAAACAGCAAGGTCGCCGCCATGATTCTGGCCAAACAGGCGAAAATCTCGGCCGAGCTTGTGGCTGACAAGCTGGATATTACGGACGGCGCGGGGGCGACACTGGTCGCGGGCACAGGCTTCGTGACGAAGATGAATGCGGCGCTGCTGAAAACGCAGCCTTCAGCAACGGGTAGCAACGCAGATATCAGCCAGCTTGCCCCGACACAGGCATTTCTCGACCAGGCGAAAAGGGCGCTGGCCGGCGCCGGCACCCTGGCCGGCGCCGGGGGGAGTGCCCTGGATACGCTGCGCCGGAAATTCGGGGCGCTGAAGGCGGGAAGCGTGCCAACGGTTAGGGAAAAGAGCGCCATCGCAACAGACATGGGGACCGCCGCCACAGCGTTTACCAGTGCGGACGCCAACGCGGGGACGGGCACGAATGTGGCCTCTGCACTGAGTACGGCGGCGAGCGCGGATGTCGCGGCGCCCGTACTGACGTCATTCACGTCCACGACGACGAACGGGAGTTACAGGGCGGGCGCCACGATCGACATCACGGCCACGTACGACGAGGCGGTGGCGTCGGGCTCGACGTTGACGGTATCGCTGAACTCGGGCAAGACGGGGCTGGTGCTGAATACCATATCGGGCAACACGATCACTGGCACGTACACGGTGGGCGCGGGCGAGACGAGCGCGGATTTGACAGTGTCGGCGATTACATCGCAAAGCGTCAGTGACGCGGCGGGCAACACGCAGGGCGGGACGACGCTGCCGTCAACGAATATCGCCACGGGCAGCGCCATTGTGGTGGATACGACGGCGCCGACATTAAGCTCCTTCACATCTGCCACGGCTGATGGCAGCTACAGGGCGGGCGCCACGATCGACATCACGGCCACGTACGACGAGGCGGTGGCGTCGGGCTCGACGTTGACGGTATCGCTGAACTCGGGCAAGACGGGGCTGGTGCTGAATACCATATCGGGCAACACGATCACTGGCACGTACACGGTGGGCGCGGGCGAGACGAGCGCGGATTTGACAGTGTCGGCGATTACATCGCAAAGCGTCAGTGACGCGGCGGGCAACACGCAGGGCGGGACGACGCTGCCGTCAACGAATATCGCCACGGGCAGCGCCATTGTGGTGGATACGACGGCGCCGACCCAGACATTTTCCGCCCTGGCCTTTTCCGCGGATACGGGCGTGAGCTCCTCGGACTTCATCACGAAGACGGCCGCGCAGACGATTACGGCCACGCTGAGCGCGGCGCCCGGCACGGGCGAGAAGGTGCTCGGATCGCTGGATAACGGCGCAAGCTGGACCGATATTACCGCCAGCGTGACAAACAAGGCGCTTTCGTGGGGTGTAACACTCCTGAATGGCGCGCAGACCCTGAAGCTGAAGGTGCAGGATGCGGCCGGCAATGACGGACCTGTGGCATCCCAGGCCTATACACTGGATACGACGGCGCCTGCGCAGACATTCTCCGCCCTGGCCTTTTCCGCGGATACGGGCGCGAGCGCCTCGGACTTCATCACGAAGACGGCCGCGCAGACGATCACGGCCACACTGAGCGCGGCGCCCGGCGCGGGCGAGAATGTGCTCGGATCGCTGGATAACGGCGCAAGCTGGACCGATATTACCGCCAGCGTGACAAACAAGGCGCTTTCGTGGGGCGGCGTGACGCTTGCGGGCAGCAACACCCTGAAGCTGAAGGTGCAGGATGCGGCCGGCAATGACGGACCTGTAGCATCCCAGGCCTATACACTGGATACGACGGCGCCGACTGTAACCACGCACCATCCGGCCAGCAACGCTACCGCGGTTACTCTCGGGGCGGCTGTGGATGCCACGTTCTCCGAGCCGGTGGTCAATGTCAGCACCTCTACGTTCACCATTACTCCGCAGGGAGGCGCGGCGCTTTCCGGCACCACGGTCAACCATAACGCGGGGAACAACGAGTCGCTGAGTCATGCCGACCTGGCTCCGTTCACCACGTATACGGTGGCGCTTGCCAATGCCATCACCGACGTGGCCGGAAACGCGCTGGCTGCCACGAACTGGAGCTTCACCACCATGCACACGTGGTCACAGGAGGCGTATATCAAGGCAATCAACGCGAATCCCGGGGACGTGTTCGGCACGGCCGTGTCGCTGGATGCCGCCAACAACCTGCTGGCCGTGGGGGCCACGGGCGAGGACAGCAGCCAGATTACGATCACCAAAGGGGCCGGCGCCTCGACCGACAACTCGTTTGCCGGCGCCGGCGCGGTCTACGTGTACCGGCGCAGCGGCACGAACTGGGCGCAGGAGGCCTACATCAAGGCCGCCAACGCGGAAACAGGCGACAACTTC
>CAZROR010000070.1:0-9194 GCA_964601765.1 uncultured Zetaproteobacteria bacterium | reverse complement strand
ACGAACTTGCTACACGTCCGGGCCGGTGCTGTCAACCGCAGGAAGGAAGCGCTGTGTCAAACGGGCATGGATTGCCTCGACTTCCGCACGAAGCTCCCGGAGGCCGGCATTGTTGTGAATCACGATATCCGCCACCCGCAGACGTTCGGCATCACTGCACTGGCGACAGACAATATCGTCAAAACAGGCCGCTCCACGGCCCCCGCGATCCCGCACACGGCGACGCCGGATATCCTCATCCGCCAGTACGACAATCACCACATCCATGCGCCCGGCGCCACCCGACTCAATAAGCACCGAGGCCTCAATCAACACGTACGGGGCTGTCTGGCCTGCCAGCCATGCCTCCGCCTCCCGCCAGATCAATGGATGCATAATCCGGTTCAGCCGCCGTGTCGCCTCCTCGCTGCCAAAGCACATAGCAGCCAAGCGTTTCCTGTCGATGCTTCCATCCGGCAGGAGAATGCCGCTGCCAAATTCCCTTACAAGCGCCGCCTGGCCTTCCTGGCCAGGTTCTGTCAGCTGCTGCCCCACCGCATCGAGATCGAGTATCGGTACGTCCAGTGTCCGGAACGTGGCAGCCACGGTACTTTTCCCGCTGCCAATGCCACCAGTCAGGCCCACGATGGCCGTGCTCATGCCCGCGCCAGAAACATGTGCATGATGTCATCGCCAGCCAGCAGCCAGATCACCCCGGCAAGCGACAGAAAGGGCCCGAACGGGATCGGTGTACGCGCATGCCTGCCACTGGCCAGCAGAAAGGCGCCACCGGTCAGCGCACCCGTGATCGAGGCCAGAAACACGATAAAGGGCAGCGCCTGCCAACCAAAAAATGCACCCAGCATGGCCAGCAGCTTGAAATCACCATAGCCCAGCCCCTCGCGACCTGTTGCCAGCAGAAACCCCCGGGCCACAAGCCAGAATACGGCATACCCTGCGACCGCACCGATCAAATGATCCAGTGGCCTGCCTGTCCACAGGCTGAAACCCAGGCCCAGCGCAATACCCGACAGCGTCAGCGCATTCGGCAACAGGCCGGTCTCCAGGTCAATCAGGCTCAGTATCCACAGCAGGCTGACCAGTGTGATCGCCATCGGAAGTTCAGGTGTGGCACCCATGTACCAGGCCAGCCACGCCCAGCTTGCCCCCATACCTGCCTCCAGCAGCGGATAGCGCATGGGAATGGCTGTACTGCAATGCCGGCAGTGCCCTTTCAGCCAAAGCCAGGAAAAAACAGGAATATTGTCATGCCAGGCAATGGCATGGCCACAGGCAGGACAGTGGCTGCCGGGTGAAACCACTGACTTTCCCCGAGGCAGCCGGTACACACAAACATTGGCAAAACTTCCGAACACCAGGCCAAACAACAGGCAGGCAAGGATGAGAAAGCCGGTCAATCCCCACCCCGCAGACCAAGCTTTTTCAGGCGGTAGCGCAGTGAGCGGAAGCTCACACCAAGACGCTGAGCGGCCAGCGTGATATTGCCGCCAGCCTGTGACAGGGCATCCATAATCATATTCCGCTCCGCCTGCTCAAGCCAGTCATCCAGGCTCTGATGTTCACGCTCCAGTTCTGCCAGTGTCGCAGATGAAGCATACCCGTCCTCATGCGGGTAAATCTCATCGAGCAGCGAGGCATCCAGTACGCTGCCATCCGAAAGCGCCAGCATACGTTGCAACAGATTCTCCAGCTCACGAACATTGCCCAGCCATGGCAGGGCCATGAGACGTTGCATACAGTCATCCGTGACCGTGATGTTTTCGCCTTCATCCACCCATCGCGCCAGCAGATAGGTAACCAGGGCCGGAATATCCTCCCGACACTGGCGCAATGCCGGCATATGTACCGGAATGACATTCAGGCGATAGAACAGGTCCTCCCGAAAGTGGCCGCTCTTGACCTCTCCCACCAAATCACGGTTTGTCGCCGCTATCACGCGCACATCAATCTGCCGCTCCACTTCCTCGCCAACACGGCGGACACAGTGTTCCTGCAACACCCTGAGTAGCTTCACCTGGATGAACAGTGGCATCTCACCCACTTCATCGAGAAAGAGCGTGCCGCCGGATGCGGCCTCAATCAGGCCCGAACGATCGCTGTCCGCACCGGTGAAGGCACCGCGGCAATGGCCGAACAGCTCGGATTCGAACAACTCGGCCGGAATTGCCCCACAATGCACGGGTACAAAAGCATGGGATGCGCGGGAAGAATGGCGATGAATAAAGCGGGCAGCCACCTCCTTGCCGGTACCAGATTCACCGGTAATCAACACCGTAAAATCACGCCGGGCCGCTCTCAGCAGGCGCTCACGCACACGCTGCATGGCCACACACGAGCCAATCAGCCCGGTTTCCTCGGCCTTGATCTCCGGGACACCGACCGGTTCCTGCATGCTCCTGTCTGCCAGCGCCCTTTCCACGGCCTGGGCCAGCTCATCACTGGAAACAGGCTTCGTCAGATAGTCGAAAGCACCATCCTTCATGGCAGCAACTGCCGTTTCTGCGCTGGCATAGGCCGTGATGAGCAGTACGCGCGCATCCGGTTGCAAACGGTTGCTCATGCGCACTACATCCAGTCCCGCATCCCGGCCGTGCATGCGCAGATCCGTCAACACTACCTCGAACCGCCCTTCCTTCAGCGCGGTCTCCGCCTCCTCCACACCCGCACATGCGATGACATCATGACCCTTGACCTGCAGCCCCATGGACATAACGCGCCGGGCATTTGTCTCATCTTCAACCAGCAGAATCACTGCCATTACGCGCTTCTAAACCTGTGCCCGGGCGGCTTGCCATACCGCTTCCTTGCCGGAATCAGCCTCGCTCTTCCCATGGACGACAAAACACGTCCCCTGCCCGGCAGGCTCAAACGTAACTTGCCAGTTGTTTGCCTGACATACCTGCCAGACCATTGCCAACCCAAGCCCCCAACCTCCACATTCACTGGTGACAAACGGCTCGAACAGATGTTTCCGGATATCTTTCGGAATGCCTCCCCCGGTATCAGTGACGGTCAACCGCCAGCCATGCTCATCTGCTGGCAGCAGCTTCAACTCAACACTCGCAGGCTTTGGGCTGGCACGTACGGCATTCCTCAACAGGTTGTCGATTACCAAACGGAAGTGATCCGCATCAAGCCAGAGCGAGGGACAGTCACATTGCCAGCGAATACCATAGTTTCCCTGCATCTCCACCTGCCTCACGGCATCCCTGATGAGTTTGAGCATGTCACAGTGCTGGATATTTGGCTTGAGTGGACGCGTATAATCCAGCATATCTGAAAGCAACCGGTTCAGCCGCTGAACTTCCTCCTGTACAATCTCACGCATTTCCCGGGCATGTGTGCGACCAGCCTTGGGCATCAGTTCCATGGCCTGACTGATGGTTTGCAGCGGGTTGCGTATTTCGTGCGCCAGCATCGCGGCCATGCGTCCCAGCGAAGCAAGCTTGTCCTGCGCGGCCAATCCCTGCTCCAGCTTCCTCACATCGGTGACATCCACGATCGACAGCAGCCAGGGAGACATGTCATCACCGCGCCGCAGGTGTATAACATTCAGCATATAGAACTGATCGCCCTGCCTGTATTCACAACTGCAGCTGAAGTGGCGTGGGTTGGCAAAATGCCGCTTCAGCCTGCCAGGCAACTGCATCAGTTCAGGCAAAGGCTTCCCCTGAATGCTGTCAGCTGTGCCCCCCAGCATCATATTGGCCGCAAGGTTGCTCTCTTCCACGACAAGATCCGGGCTGAGTACCAGCACCCCCTCCTGCATTGTATTGATCATCTGACTGTGCAGCTCTTCCAGATAGGCGTGCTGGCGGATAGCAAGCCGGCGATCCTTCTGCAACCGCTCCTGCCGTGCGGCAACGGCTGCCATGACGCCACCGACAAGCAGCAGGGCTGAAACCTGTAGCAGAATACCAAGCGTATCCTCCGGCACTGCCCCGGCTTTCAACAGCCACAGATACGCATAAGCCGCGCACAGGTAGAATGCACAGGCGGCCACGCTGATGGAAAGCACCAGCAAGGCAGCGGCCTGTGTGCCGGCCGCCACGATGATCAGGGCATAGACAAAGGCAAAAGGACTGTCCTGTCCACCTGTTGCGAAAACAAGCCCGGATGCAAGCAGCAGATCCGTAATGAAATGAAACCCCAGCTGCTGGGACAGTGGCAGCGTGGACTTAAGCAGCAGCCACTGCACGCCTGCAAACAATACAAAGGCAAAAGCCACGGCCAGCATCACGGTGCGCTGAACAGGGGGCAATGGCTGAAAATAAAAATAGGCTGCGATACACAACAGCAGGGTGGCGGTCAGAATGCGATACCACAGCAACTGGGTGGCACGCACATACATGTCGCCAGCGGGAAGTGACTCCGTCATCATACCGGGATTGTGTGCCTGGGTTGTGCCGCCATCATAAAACTTAAATGACCGAGGCCATCTGGAAGATCGGCAGGTACATGGCAATCACGAGACCTCCGATCACAATACCGAGAAAGGCCATGATGAATGGCTCCATAAGTGAGGTCATGGCCTCTACGGCAGTATCCACTTCTTCCTCGTAAAAATCCGCAATCTTGCCCAGCATTTCCTCGAGGCTGCCGGTCTGTTCGCCAATCGCAATCATCTGGGTCACCATCATCGGAAACACACCACTCTGCTCCAGCGGGCCGGCAAGGCTCTGACCCTGACTGATCGATGTCTTGGACGACAGAATCACCTCCTCGATCACTACATTGCCAGCCGTTTCAGCCACTGTGTCCAGCGCCTCAAGGATGGGCACGCCGGCCGCAACAAGCGTTGAAAAAGTGCGGCAAAAGCGAGCCACGGCTGCCTTGCGCAGCACATCTCCGAGTACGGGCAGGTTCAGCAGAAGCCTGTCAAGCTGGTAGCGTCCTTTCGGCGTCTTGTATATACGTCGAATGCCGAAAACGAGAGCGATGGGTGCCCCCACCACAACATACCAGTATTTCACAAAGGCATCCGAAATGGCCATAGCCATCCGCGTGGGGGCCGGCAGATCGGCACCAAAGCTTGAAAACATTTCCGCGAACACCGGGATCACGAAAATCATCAGCACGGCTGTCACAATAAACGCCACGGTGATAATGGAAACCGGATACACCATGGCCGATTTTATCTTTCCTTTCAGGGCCAGAGCCTTTTCCTTGTAGGTGCACAGCCTGAGCAAAATGGTATCCAGAATACCGCCCTGCTCACCTGCTTCCACGAGGGCACAGGTAAGGCGGTCAAATTCGTCCGGGAAACGGCGCAGTGTTTCACCAAGTGAGGAGCCCTGCTCCAGCCCCTCACGCACATTCCTTAGCAGTTTTGTCATGGCCTTCTTGTCCGAGCCACGCTCGGCCAGCTCAAAGCATTGAACCAGTGGCAGCCCCGCATTGATCATCGTGGACAGCTGCCTGAAAAAGATACTGATGTCCTTTTCTTCGACCTTCTCAGGAAAGATTTCAATTTCAATCGGCTTCTTCTTGACCTTGATCTTGACATATCCCTGTCGCCGCAGGGTGGCCGAAGCCTGCGCCTTGCTGGCCACCTCGAGCTCGCCCTTCTTCTGCTGACCCTGCCGGGTTTCAGCCTCCCAGAGGAAAACAGGCATCAGTCAGTTGCCGTCACGCGCAGGCATTCTTCCAGCGACATGATCCCCTCCCTGAACTTGGATAACGCTGCCATGCGCAGGGTCTTCACACCCAGGCCAATGGCAATGTCATTGATCTCATCCGAATTCTTTCCATCATAGATAGCGTTGCGTATTTCCGGAAATACAGGCATGACCTGATACAGACCGATGCGTCCCTTGTAGCCTGTACCATTGCATGTGCCACAACCCTTCCCCCGCATGGGCTGAAAAGAGCCTATCTCATTTTCCGGTACCCCGGCATCAATCAGGGCCTGCCTCGGAATATCCTCGGGCTCGATGCATTCCGTACAGTTGCGCCGGCCCAAGCGCTGTGCCGTCACCAGCTCCAGGGCCGAACCGACAAGAAAGGGCTCGATGCCCATATTGATCAGGCGCGTCACCGTTGATGGCGCATCGTTCGTATGCAACGTGGCCAGCACAAGGTGCCCGGTCAGGGCCGCCTTGATACCAATTGAGGCTGTTTCCAGATCGCGGATCTCTCCGATCAGGATGACATCCGGATCCTGCCGCAAAAACGAGCGCAGTACTGCCGGAAAATCCAGGCCCGCCTCCGGATTGACGTTCACCTGGTTGATACCCATGAAGTTGAATTCGACCGGATCCTCGGCCGTGCACAGGTTGATGCTGGGGCTGTTCAGCTCACTTACCGCCGAATACAGGCTGACCGTTTTACCCGAGCCGGTCGGTCCGGTTACAAGCACCATGCCGTTGGGCTGGTGGATGGCGTTCTTGAACCATTTCAGAGGCTGTTCCTCATATCCGAGCATTTCCATGTCCAGTTGCAGGCTGGAGGGGTCCAGCAGACGCATCACCACTTTTTCGCCAAACAGGGTTGGCAGTACCGAGACACGGAAATCCACAGTCTTGGCCCTGGACAGCCTGAGCTTGATGCGGCCGTCCTGTGGAGCCCTGTGTTCGGAGATGTCCAGCCGTGCCTGTATCTTGATGCGGGAGATAATCGCATCGCGCATCTTCATCGGTGGGCGCATGATTTCATGCAGCACACCATCAATGCGGTAGCGCACCCTGAGTACCTTTTCATACGGCTCGATGTGGATGTCGGAGGCTCCACGCTTGATGGCATCCAGGAAAACGAGATTGACGAGCTTGACGACCGGTGCCTCTTCCGTGGAAGAAGCCAGCGTCACCACATCGAGCTCTTCCTCGGTCTCCACCACCTCCATCGAATCCGCACCAAGATCGGCAATGACATTCGCGAGCTCGGCATCGCTGGCGGCATCCTCGTTCAGCTTCTGGACGAGCTGGCCCTCCGGGACAATCACAACATCCACCTGACAACCACTGATAAAGGCCAGCTCGTCCAGGGCATGAATGTCATAGGGGTCGGCAACCGCGAGTGTCAGCACATTACCCTGCCGCCTGATGGGTAGTGCCAGATTCCGACGTAACACATCACGCGAAATTTTCGGGAGATTGGTCCCGATCTCCACCTTGTCCAGGTCCACAACCGGTCGGCCATAGGCTTTGCTGATAAAGGCGCAGAGGCTCTCCTCCGTAAACAGGCCGGATTTGACAAGCTGTGACGTGAAGGTTTCACCGCTTAGCTTCGCATCACGCAGGACATTATCCAGTTGCTCGCGCGTCAGGCGCTTCTGACGCAACAGCATGTCGCCCAGCCGCGTATGCCTCATGCCCAGCCCCCCATCGGTGCAGGCATGTGGCCCAGCCTTTCTTCCAGCCAGCGCAAGGTCGGCAGAATAGCGGGCTGCTGGCCATGCCAGAATTGAAACGATGCAGCCCCCTGCGCGAGCAACAAGGCCAGCCCATCCAGCGCCTGCCTACCCGCGTCCAGAGCTGCGCATACAAACGGTGTATGCCCATCGGGTGTGTAAACAGCATCCACGGCCACACCGCTGCCTATCAGCACAAACGGAAATGCCTCGCCATGCAGGCCGATACTCGTGGTATTGATCAGCACGTCGGCATCCCCCACGGCAGCGGACACGGCTGCCTGCTCCCAGGCTACGACATCTACATCCAGTCGGGGGTAGTTCGCCCGGATATGCTCCAGCAGCTCGCGCTGTCGGGATGCGGTGCGGTTGCATATGCCAAGGTGGGCTATGCCCAGGTGGTCCAGCGCATGCACCACAGCACGAGCCGTGCCCCCGGCACCGAACATCAGCACGCGCGCGCACTTCATGTCGAGCGCAAGCCCGGCCAGCACATCGCGCATACCAAGCCAGTCCGTATTTGTGGCCTGCCAGCCATCTCCATGCCGTTTCACCGTATTGACTGCGCCAATGCAAGCGGATGCTGCATCCGCACCCAGTGCCGAAAACACGGCCTGCTTGTGCGGTACTGTGACATTGAAGCCCTGCACATTGAGAGCAAACAATCCATCCAGTGCCTCGGCAAGGGCATCCGGGTAAACGTGAAACGGCACATACACCGCATCCAACCCGGCCTCCTCGATGAATCTGCACTGAAATACCGGTGACAGCGAATGCACGATCGGATCACCAATGATGCCGTAGACCCGGGTGTTGCCACTCAACTCCATGTTGACCATGTCCCGTAAGGGTATTGCAAACTCCCCATAAAACTCCGCTGTGCGTTACAGACCGAATGGCCGATGACTTGCACTTTTACGCGCTCCCCAGGAAAAAACTCTGTAGACAAACCGACCATGCCAAACCACCTGATACAAAGTATGCATCATAAGGAACTGATTTGGTTTTGACTAACCGTAAATGAAATGAAAACACACATAAACATGACAGCGCTGACTGGCCACGCAGAACATCGACGAGCACCCTCCCGAAATTCAGCGCCAGCCCTCAACGAAGCGGGGCAAGAGGCTTGCCCGTATGTGACATCCGGACCTCCCTGACAGAAGCGCAATATTTCCCCCTGTCCGGCGCTGCACATCCCATCCATGCTTATGATATCCTTGCATCAGCACTCGCCATGGAGCTATCAGCATGAAACCTGTGATACGACTGGCCACAGCCCTGATTGTGATTCCCCTGCTTGCTTCGTGCAAAACCCACGTGGCCGCCCTGCAACATCACCCAAGCTTCACTTTTGCATCCGTCACCCAGCATGCCTTTGTGGATGCAGGCGTCGCATCTTCCGTCAGGCAGCTTGGCGCTGCCCAACGTGTACGCTATGGCGACCTGCTGGCCAGGACCTTTCTTGAGGAAAATCCGGCCCTGCGGATTATCAGCACAGGACAGCTGCTTCAGAAAACAGGTCTGGAACCTTTCGATCTCCAGCTAAACACCTACAGACTTACAGGTGTTATCAGCGAGGACCATGTCGAGCACGTCCGTCAGGCATTTCCGCAGGCGCGCTACCTGATGGTGTGCCGGGTCGAAAAGAACATCGTCAGCCAGAGGCATGAAGAGGCAGAGACCGATGTGGCCGATTCCAGTGAAGATCAGAAAAAGGGTGAATATGAGCGTGTGCGCGTGGATGTTTCCCTGACCACAACAAGAGAAATGGGTGCGACCCTGAGTATTTAGTCGTCCCTGAATAAATCGTTTTTTCACGCTGCGGGGATCAATTGTGCTCTGG
>CAZROR010000069.1:0-9574 GCA_964601765.1 uncultured Zetaproteobacteria bacterium | reverse complement strand
GCCACCTCCTTGAATGGCGCAGAGGCCAGGCCGGATCTTCCGGCCTGGCCTTTTTGCTTTGGCATGACCTGCACCAGCGTGTAACATCTACAGTCATGGACGCCTCATGTGCACAAGCCAACAGATACCATGCCTTGATGAATCTCAAGGTTCGGGCGGGGTGCTGTGATACGGTGACGCCATGCTGCGGCTGAGCGTTCTGCCCCAACCCGATTTTCTGTTGCGGTTGGCTCCGGGTTTTGTGCAGGCACGCCTGATGGAGGGCATGCTCAGCCATATGTTTCCACCCGAACGGATGGAGGAATTCCGCGAGGTTTGGGGCAGGCGGTTTTTGTTTCATACACCTGCCCATGAACTTGCCCTGCTCATGTATATGGGGGAGGCAGGCATCCGTGTTCACCCCCATGCGGGAGAAGTTACAGACGTAACAATTTGTGGCGATATCATGGCGCTGACAGCTCTGTGTCTGGGGCTGGAGGACAGCGATTCACTGTTCTTTTCACGGCGTCTGCTGATAACTGGCGATACCTCCACAGGTCTGTTGTTCAAGAACATTCTGGGCCGTCTTGATTTTGACTTGCGCGGTGAACTGGCTGAACGGCTGGGCGTACATGCAACGGATATACTCTGGCGTATGGCCGGGCGTGGAGTGGACATGATCGAGCGTCTGGATCATGGCCTTGCCAAGGGTGGCCAGCGGCTGGGCAGGCACTTTGGCCTGGTACCGGCGGAAAAAGTACGACAGCTTGAAGAAGAGCTGGCGCGTATGCGCATGTCCCGGCGCAGGCCGAGACGACGCCGGGCAACTCCCACCACCTCATGACAGCGCAGCAAAAACCGGAGATTGTCTGCCCGGCCGGGAATCTCCCGGCGCTCAAGGCGGCCGTGGATACCGGCGGCGATTGCGTGTACATGGGGTTTCGCAATGCCTCCAACGCACGCAACTTCGAGGGGCTGAACTTCAGCCGTGAGGAGGCCGAGGCAGGGATTGACTATGCTCATGCCCGCGACGTACGTGTGTTCGTTGCCGTGAATACATCTCCGAATGCCCGTGATGTCACACCCTGGACCGCATCGATTGACATGGCCGCAGAACTTGGCGCGGATGCGGTGATTTTGTCGGACATCGCATTGCTTGCCTATGCGAGGGATACGCACCCTGCGCTACGTCGCCACCTTTCGGTGCAGGCAAGCGCCGGCAATGCAGCAGCCTTGAATTTCTATGTGCGTGAATATGGCATCAGACGTGCTGTCCTGCCACGTATTCTGACCATGGACGCGATCAGCGCGCTTTGTACGGAGGCAGATGTGGAGATTGAGATATTTGTCTCCGGCGGGCTTTGCGTGATGGCCGAGGGCCGATGCTGGTTATCCTCCTATGTTACGGGCGACTCCCCGAATATGAACGGCGTGTGCTCACCGGCGCATGCGGTACGCTTTGAGGAGGAAAATGGCACGCTGGATGTGCGACTGGATGGCGTACTCATCAACCGCTTTGTTGCCGGTGAGCCCGCTGCCTATCCAACACTGTGCAAGGGGCGCTTTGAGGCCTGCGGTATGCAGGGGCATGTCATGGAGGACCCCTACAGCCTGAATGCGCTGGATATGCTGCCCGATATTTTTGCGGCCGGGGTACGGGCACTAAAAATTGAGGGCAGACAACGCAGCAAGCACTACGTGCGCTCGGTCGTGGCCACCTGGCGTGCTGCCGTGGATACGTGTGCCGAGGATGCAGAGGGGTATGAGGCTCGGCCGGAATGGATGGCCGCACTCGATGCAACGAGTGAGGGAGGGGCCCACACCGCTGGTGCCTACGTTGATGAATGGCGTTGACTGATGATGGTTTTCTACTTTTGCTGGCATCCCATGTGAGGACTGGCCGATGAAGATTGCCGTGGGGCCAGTGTTGTTCGGCTGGCCTGAAAAGCGTATTCGCACCTTCTATCAGAACATGGCAGCTATGCCCGATACCGATATTCTCTATCTTGGTGAGGTCGTATGTGCCAAGCGTAGTATTTCAGGTGTTGAATGGCTGCTTGGCTTGGCTGCCGAGCTGGCCGATAGCGGCAAGGAAATCGTGCTTTCTACACTGGCCATGCCGACAACCGAGGCAGAGTTGCAGACCATACGTGCACTTGTTGCGGGTGCAGCTGTGATGGGGCTTGCGATTGAGGCTAATGATATGGCTGCCGTGGCTATCGCAGCCGAGAGTGGCGTCAGGTTTGTTGCCGGGCCACACTTGAACGTCTATAACCATGGCTCCCTCAAGGAGCTGTACCGGCTGGGGGCAAGACGAGTGGTGGTGCCACTGGAAATGCCGGTACGCAATATTGCAGATGTGATTGGTGATACCTCTGTACAGGTGGAATATTTTGCGCATGGCAAGCTGCCGCTGACCTTTTCGGCACGCTGCTATGCGGCCCGTGCCGAGGGGCTCAGCAAACGAAATTGCCAGCATGTCTGCTTTCTCCACGCGGATGGCATCCGGATGCACACGCTGGAGGGCGCCGGTTTTGCAACTATTAATGGCATCCAGGTGATGTCGGACCGCCCCTTTACAGTGTTGAACCATGTGGATGCTGTGCGCAAGGCTGGAGTGGATATTTTGCGTCTGTCACCACAATCTGAGCATATGTATGATGTAATTGCGCAGTTTCGGGCTGTAATCGATGCGGCTGTACCGGCCGAAGATGCTCTTAAGGTTCTGGCACAGGGCCGCTCACCGGAAGATGTCTTTTGCAATGGCTATTACTTTGGTCGGCAGGGCCGGTTATGGGTTAAGGAATAGTGCCCGGCCCGATTTTCAGCTTCGGCGATTATCTGAAGCAGCGTTTTCCATACAGGGTTCACAAGGTCACAGTGAATGCCGGCCTGAACTGCCCCAATCGCGACGGTACAAAGGGGCGGGGCGGCTGCACCTACTGCAATAACAAGAGCTTCAACCCTAACATCCGTCGACGTCGTATCGATATTGCGGAGCAGATTGCCGCCGGCAGGCGTGTGGTGGCCCGGCGTTTGGGGGCTGAGCGGGTATTGGCCTATTTTCAGGCCTATTCAAATACCTACGGCCCCTTTGATGAGCTGTGTGCACTCTATGAGGAAGCGCTGGCCTGTCCAGGTGTGGTGGGCCTGGTGATTGGCACACGGCCGGATTGCGTAGATGAGGCCGTGCTGGACGTGCTTGCAGGCTATCGACGTCGTGGGGTTGAAGTGTGGCTGGAATATGGCCTGCAATCAGCACATGATGCGACGCTTGCACGGATCAATCGCGGTCATGGCTTTGCGGAATTTGCATTGGCAGCGAGGGCAACCAGGGAGCGCGGCTTGCCTGTGTGCGTCCATCTGATCCTTGGCCTGCCTGGGGAGGATCGGGCCATGATGATGGATACACTGGCGCGTGTGCGGACAGTGGGGGTTGATGGCATCAAGTTTCACCCGTTGCATGTGGTGCGCAACACGCTGATGGCGCATGAGTGGCGACGGGGCGATATCAGTGTGCTGGATCAGACCGAATATACCGATTTTGTTTGCGACATGCTGGAGCGTATCCCACCGAACTGGGCGGTACATCGACTGACTGGTACGGCGGCGTCCGATGTTTTGCTTGCCCCTGGCTGGTGCGCAAGTAAATGGGCCGTTATCAACGCGATTTATACGGAAATGCAGCGACGTGGCAGCTGGCAGGGGAAAGGGCTGGCCAGCGCCACAACCCAGGCTCCTCCTGAGCCCGCCGGGGCTGTCCTGGGTGTACCATGGCAGGACTGCGCGGCAACAGCACGATAGCCGGAAGTGCGCCACGCATGGAGGCCAGGACGGCTATCCTGAATGGCGGGAAAATCCGGGCTGGGCTGGAGCGGGACGGCCGGGCATGCTATCCTGTTTGTGCAGTGGTATCGGGGGAGCAGCATGGCGGTAGTGACGAGGAAAACCACGTCTTTCAGGCAACAAAAGCCCGGGACATCGGGCCTGCGCAAAAAGGTGCGGGTTTTTCAGGAAAAAAACTACCTGGAAAATTTCGTTCAGTCCGTTTTTAATGCCATTGGTGATTTTTCCGGCCAGACCCTTGTGCTCGGTGGGGATGGCCGCTTTTACAACAGGGAAGCCATCCAGGTCATTCTGAAGATGGCGGCAGCCAACGGCTTCGGACGCGTGCTTGTCGGTCGCGGGGGCATTCTGTCTACGCCGGCTGCTTCATGTGTGATTCGCAAGCATGGAGCCTATGGTGGCCTGATTCTTTCCGCGAGCCATAACCCGGCCGGTCCTGATGCGGATTTCGGTATCAAGTACAACATGGCCAATGGCGGGCCGGCAACCGAGCGGGTAACGGACGCCATTTATGCGCACACGATGACCATCCATACCTATAAAATACTGGATGCCCCGGACGTTTCCCTGGATGAAACAGGCACAACACGGCTTGGTGATATGACGGTCGAGATTATCGACCCGGTTGCGGATTATGCCGCGCTGATGGAGTCGCTGTTTGATTTTGATGCTATTGCAGCCCTGCTGCAGCGGCCGGATTTTCGCATGCGCTTTGACGCCATGCATGCCGTCACCGGGCCGTATGCGAAGGCAATTCTGGAGGATCGACTTGGTGCGCCGGCAGGAACAGTGATGAATGGCGTGCCGCTTGAAGATTTTGGTGGCGGCCATCCGGATCCGAATCTGACCTATGCCAAGGCGCTCGTGGCCATCATGAACGGAGACAGGGGGCCGGACTTCGGTGCGGCATCCGATGGCGATGGGGATCGCAACATGATTCTGGGCCGTCGGTTTTTTGTCACACCCAGCGATTCACTGGCCATTCTTACGGCCAACGCACATCTCGTGCCGGGCTATCGCAAGGGGCTTGCAGGTGTTGCACGATCCATGCCGACAAGCGCGGCTGTCGACCGCGTGGCACGCAAGCTGGGCATTACATGCTATGAGACACCAACCGGCTGGAAGTTTTTTGGTAACCTGATGGATGCGGGGTTTGTAGACCTGTGCGGTGAGGAGTCCTTCGGCACGGGATCAAGCCATGTGCGTGAAAAAGATGGCTTGTGGGCGGTGCTGTTCTGGCTGAATATTCTGGCCGAGCGACAGGAGTCCGTCGAGTCGATTGTCCGCCAGCATTGGGCTGAATACGGCCGCAATTACTATTCGCGCCACGATTACGAGGATGTGGACGTAATCGCGGCCAATGCGGTGATGTCGCATTTACGTGAACAGTTTGCTACGTTGCGGGGCACGCCGCTTGCCGGACGCACGGTTTCCTGTGCAGACGATTTCAGTTATGACGATCCCGTGGATGGCAGCATCAGCAGGAATCAGGGAATTCGCATTCTGTTTGATGATGGAGCACGCATTATCTTCCGGCTTTCGGGAACGGGCACGGAAGGAGCAACGATTCGCATCTATCTGGAGTCCTATGAGCCGGATGTGGCCCGGCAGGCGATGGATGCGCAGGATGTGCTGCAGGATATGATTCGTGCTGCCGAGGCCATATCGGGCATTCGGGGACGGACAGGCCGGACGCAACCAACTGTTATCACTTGAGGATGGACAAATGAGCAAAAAGAAAAAACAGCTTGATGCGGCCGCCTATGCCGTCATTGAGGCCAGATGTCACGACCCGTTTGACTATCTGGGCTGGCACGAGCATCCGGAGGGCGGCATCGTCATTCGTGCCTTTCTACCCCGCGCCATCAAGGCATGGGTGCTGCCGGAGGGTAGCCGTGCCCGTGCGATGACGCGCATACACCAGGACGGCCTGTTTGAGGTCCATCTGCCACACGGCACGTTCGACAAGCCCTACCGGTTGCGCATGGAAAATCACGAAGGGCATCGCTGGGAGATAGATGATGCCTATCGCTTCCCGCCGATGCTCTCAGACTTCGACCTGCACCTGATTGGTGAAGGCAATCATTTCGAGAAATACCGGATTCTCGGTGCGCATGTGCGTGAGCATGAGGGCGTTCGAGGTGTCGGCTTTGCTGTCTGGGCGCCAAATGCCAGTCGTGTCAGTGTTGTCGGCAATTTCAACCACTGGGATGGGCGCGAGCATCAGATGCGCGTACGTGGCACATCCGGTATCTGGGAAATTTTCATCCCTGGCCTGTGCGAGGGTGAAATCTACAAGTTTGAAATCCGCACCCAGAATGGCGGTCTGCTGCTCAAGGTTGATCCTTATGCCCAGCAGATGGAGGTGCGCCCGGCCACGGCCTGCGTCGTGCATGATCCCGCCACCTATACCTGGCATGATGACGAGTGGATCAGCCGCAGGAGCGAGCACCAGGCGCTGGACCGGCCGTTCAGCATCTATGAGGTACATCCGGGCTCCTGGCGACTGGCAGACGGCAAGTATCTAAGCTACCGCGAGATGGCCCACCAGCTTGTGGAGTATTGCCAGTGGATGGGCTACACTCATATTGAGCTGCTACCGATTACGGAGTACCCGTTTGATGGCTCCTGGGGCTATCAGACAGTCGGCTATTTTGCGCCGACCAGCCGCTTCGGTACGCCCGATGATTTTCGCTATTTCGTGGACTACTGTCACCAGCATGACATCGGCGTGTTCCTGGACTGGGTGCCCGCGCACTTTCCGAAGGATTCACACGGCCTGGCACGTTTTGACGGTACGCCACTGTATGAGCATGCCGACCCGCGCCTTGGCGAGCACAAGGACTGGGGCACGTATATCTTCAACTTCGGGCGCAATGAGGTGCGCAACTTCCTGATTGCGAGTGCGCTGTTCTGGCTCGATCAATATCATATCGATGGGCTTCGGGTGGATGCCGTGGCCTCGATGCTGTACCTCGACTATTCACGCAACGAGGGCGAATGGCTGCCGAATCGCTATGGGGGGCGTGAAAATCTCGAGGCTGTGGAGTTTCTGAAGCAGTTTAACCATCTGGTGCACGAGCGCTTTCCGGGTGCGGTGACGATGGCCGAGGAGTCTACCTCCTGGCCCATGGTGTCGCGGCCCACGTATCTGGGCGGTCTGGGCTTTACGATGAAATGGAATATGGGCTGGATGAACGACACGCTGGCCTATTTCTCTCACGATCCGGTGCACCGAAGCTATCACCACAACGAGCTGACATTTTCGCAGATCTACGCCTACACGGAAAATTTTATCCTGCCTTTTTCGCATGATGAGGTGGTGCACGGGAAGGGCTCGATGCCGAACAAGATGCCTGGTGATGACTGGCAGAAGTTTGCCAACCTGCGGGTATTGTATGGCTACATGTTCACGCATCCTGGCAAAAAGCTGCTATTTATGGGGCTGGAGTTTGGCCAGTGGCAGGAGTGGGATCATACGAAGAGCCTGGAATGGGATCAGGCCAACTTCATACCACATCGTGGGCTGCAGCTGCTGACTCGTGATCTGAACCGCCTGTACCGGAAGGTGCCGGCCCTGCACGAAGTGGACTTTGATGCCTCGGGCTTCCAGTGGATCGACTGTCATGACGCCTCACAGTCGATGCTTAGCTATATCCGGCACGACTGCCACGGTGGCCATGTTGTTGTGCTCCTGAACCTCACACCCGTGCCGCGTTATGGCTATCGGCTCGGTGTTCCGCAGGGTGGATTCTATCAGGAAGTATTGAATACGGATGCGGAGGTTTACGGTGGCTCGAACATGGGCAACGCTGGTGGCGTAGAGGTCGAGGATGTCGGCTGGATGGGCCAGCCGTATTCCGTGCAGCTGACGGTGCCCCCATTGTCTTGCCTGGTGCTTCAGCCCGCCTGATCGTGCAGCCCCACCTGGCAATGGTATTCAGGGTCGGTTGCCGTGGTAGATAGCTCCGTTTTTCTTTCGCTTGTTCTGATTCTGATGGGTGCCCGCCTGTTCGGTGAGGGGGCCGCGTACCTGCGCGTTCCTTCGGTTATGGGCGAGATGCTGGCCGGCATCGTGCTGGGCCCGAGCCTGCTAGGCTGGGTGCACCCTGATGCCTTCCTGCAGGTTCTGGCGGAATTCGGTCTGATCCTTTTGCTCTTTGAGGTGGGTCTGGATGCGGATGTGTCACGCCTGTTCAGTACTGGCTTGAAGTCACTTGTCGTCGCTGTGGGCGGCTTTGTCGCACCACTTGCCGGTGGCTTTGCCCTGGCCGTGCTGGTCTTCGATTTCTCTCCGCTTGTGGCACTGTTTATTGGCGGTACCCTGACGGCCACGAGCATTGGTGTCACTGTGCGTGTATTGCGCGATTTGCAGCGCCATCACTCACATGAAGCGCATGTCGTCCTCGGGGCAGCAGTGTTGGACGATATCCTTGGTGTCATCCTGCTGGCCCTGCTCATGGAGTTTTCCCTCGGTGATGGCATCCACTGGGCCACGGCTGTTCGCGTGCTGGTCTTCATCTTGATATTTATGGCGCTTGCTCCGGTGGTTGCCAAGCTTTTTGCCGGAGGCGTGCGGCGCTTCGACCGGATCAGTCACATTGCCGGGCTTGTGCCGACAACGATTGTTTCCCTGGTGCTGTTTTTTGCCTGGCTGGCCCACGTGGTTGGCGCACCAGCACTGCTGGGTGGGTTTGCTGCCGGCTTGGCGCTATCTCGTCGCTTTGTTCCGCCGTTCGGCATTTTCCTAACCAGCATAGACGGGAACTTCGTGCAGCGCATCGAAGGCAAGATGAAGCCCATCATCCACCTGTTCACACCTGTTTTTTTTGTCATGGTCGGCCTGTCACTCGACCTTGGCACCGTCAACATGACCTCTCCCGCCTTGTGGTTTATGGGCCTGGCCTTCATCACGCTTGCGCTGGCGAGCAAGCTGGCCGGGGCATTCATGATTCCAGGTTCATTGCATTCCCGCTGGGCGATCGGCCTGGCCATGATGCCACGGGCCGAGGTTGGGCTCATCTTTGCCGAACTGGGGCGGACCGCCGGTGTGTTCAGTCAGGATGTGTACGCCGTGATGATTCTGACCATCGCCATCACTACAGTGCTGCCGCCTTTCATGATGAAGGCATTTTACACGCGTTATGGCCATCATCTGACACCCGGGTCAGGCGCATGATAACCTCCTTATGGTCGGGATACCTTCCCATGAGCACTTGCCGGTTCGCCAGCTCGAAGTCGGCGAGGTCAAATCCGGGGGCAACGGTGCAGCCAACGAGGGCAAAGCCGCTACCACTGCTCAGTTCGGCGCCAAACCAGCATCCTGCAGGTACGACTGCCTGAAGATATTCTCCGGCTTGTGGATGCCGGCCCAGCACAGTTCGCTGATAACTGCCCGTATCTGGAAACATGTGAATGCTGAGTGCATCACCATCATAAAAGTGCCATAGCTCATCGGACTTGATGCGGTGCAGGTGCGAGCATTGCCCGCCCTCGAGCAGGTAATAGATGGCTGTGCCGAAGCAGCGGCTGCCACCAAACCTCTCCGGCAGGGCAGAAGCTGAAATCATTTCTTCCGAGCGGTAGCTCTCACGATACCAGCCGCCTTCCGGATGCGGTTGCAGCTCCAGTTTGTCAATCCAGTACCGGGTTTTCGCATGCATGCGCCCAAGCCTAGCCCGGTGTTGTCACGAGGCCAGGGCTGGCATGCATGCGCGGTGACTTGGCTTGTGCATGATTTGCTTGACTT
>CAZROR010000068.1:0-9684 GCA_964601765.1 uncultured Zetaproteobacteria bacterium | reverse complement strand
GCCACCTCCTTGAATGGCGCAGAGGCCAGGCCGGATCTTCCGGCCTGGCCTTTTTCATGGGCCTGTACAAAGTTCATTCCCGGCTCACATATAGCCCGGCCGGGGCTCTTTTTTTCCGGCCCTCCACCTGACCAGCTGACATTCCCGCAAAAGATTTGACGGTATACGGGCTTGCAGCGGCTATAATCAAGACTAGATTAGTCCGACTTTAATCTCAGGCGGTAATATGTTCCGGATTACGAGGCTGACAGATTATGGTGTGCTGCTGATGACACAGTTTGCAACAGCACCGGAGTGTCTTCACAACGCGGCCGAACTCGCTGCACATGCGCATGTGCCAGTACCCACGGTCAGCAAGATTCTGAAGATGCTGATGAAACATGGCCTGCTCGAATCTATCCGTGGCGCAGGTGGCGGCTACCGCCTGACACGCAGGCCCGAGGAGGTTTCCGTACAGGACATCATCGTGGCCCTGGAAGGTCCCATTGCGCTGACAGAGTGCAACCTGACGGCCAACGCCTGTGAGCAGAAATCCCACTGTACGGTAAGCCGAAGCTGGCAGCGCATCAACCGCGCCTTGCGCGACGCACTGGCGGATATCACGCTGGCGGACATGACCCGCCCCGATTTTCGACCGGAAATTTCCGTTCGAAAGCATGCGGCATCCATTGCCATTCAGGTGCAATAACGGAGACAGATGATGACGGACAAACAGGTTGAACGGCTGGTTGGCAGGGAATACGAGCACGGCTTTGTCACTGATATCGATGCCGATACGGTGCCGCCAGGGCTGAGCGAGGATGTCATTCGCCTGATTTCACACAAAAAGGATGAGCCGGAATGGCTGCTTGAATGGCGGCTCTCGGCCTACCGCCACTGGCTGACCATGACCGAGCCACGCTGGGCGCATGTGGCATATGACCCCATCGACTACCAGTCCATCTCATACTACTCAGCACCGAAGTCACGCAAGAACGGGCCGAAAAGTCTTGATGAGGTGGACCCGAAGCTGCTCGAAACCTACGAGAAGCTGGGCATTCCGCTGCACGAGCGTGAGGCCCTGGCCGGTGTGGCCGTGGACGCGGTATTCGACTCGGTGTCGGTTGCCACAACCTTCCGCGAAAAGCTTGGCGAGGCCGGCGTGATTTTCTGCCCGTTTTCGGATGCCGTGCGCGATCATCCGGAGCTTGTGCGCCAGTACCTGGGCTCCGTGGTGCCGCCGACGGACAACTTCTTCGCCTCGCTGAACTCGGCCGTATTCACGGATGGCTCGTTTGTCTTTGTGCCAAAGGGTGTACGCTGCCCGATGGAGCTGTCCACCTACTTCCGCATCAATGCACTGAACACGGGTCAGTTCGAGCGTACCCTGATCATCGCCGAGGAGGGCGCCTGTGTATCCTACCTCGAAGGCTGCACGGCCCCGATGCGTGATGAAAACCAGTTGCACGCGGCCGTTGTCGAACTGATTGCCCTGGATAATGCGCAGATCAAATATTCCACCGTGCAGAACTGGTATCCCGGCGACGAGCATGGCGTTGGCGGCATCTACAATTTCGTGACCAAGCGCGGCGACTGCCGCGGCGCAAACTCAAAGATTTCATGGACCCAGGTGGAAACCGGCAGCGCCATCACCTGGAAATATCCGGGCTGTGTGCTCAGGGGCGAGGGCTCCACAGGCGAGTTCTACTCGGTGGCATTAACCAACAATTATCAGCAGGCCGATACCGGTACCAAGATGATTCACCTGGGCCGGAATACGAAAAGCACGATTATCTCCAAGGGCATCTCGGCCGGCCACGGCCAGCAGTCCTACCGTGGCCTGGTCAAGATAGCCAGGGGCGCGGAAGGCGCCCGCAATTACACCCAGTGCGATTCCCTGCTGATCGGTGATCAGTGCGGGGCGCATACCTTCCCGTATATGGAGGTTGCCAACCCGACCGCCGTTGTCGAGCACGAGGCGACGACATCGAAGATCGGTGACGACCAGCTGTTTTACTGCATGAGCCGGGGTATTCCGGAAGAAGATGCGGTATCCATGATCGTCAACGGATTCTGTCGGGAAGTGTTTCAGGAGCTGCCGATGGAGTTCGCGGTGGAGGCCGGCAAGCTGCTCTCCGTCAGTCTCGAAGGCGCAGTTGGATAGGATGGAATGAATGGCAGAGGCGCGAAGAATACAGGCAGGAACTCCAGACGCAGATGAACGCAGACCTGCACAGATTTTTCCTTATCTGTGGTTATCTGCGTCAAATATCCTCTTCGTGTCTTTATGGTGAATTTGTGGTGAAAAGGAACAACCTATGCTGAAGATTGAAAATCTGCACGTGCGCGTCGAAGACGCAGAAATCCTGAAAGGTGTAAACCTGGAGGTGAAGGCCGGCGAAGTGCATGCCATCATGGGGCCGAACGGCTCAGGCAAGTCCACGCTGGCCAATATCATTGCCGGGCGTGGCGGTTATGAGGTCACGGAAGGCGGTATCACCTACCGGGGCCGGAACCTGCTGGAACTGAGCCCCGAGGAACGCGCCTGGGAGGGTGTCTTTCTGGCCTTTCAGTACCCGGTTGAAATACCGGGCGTCAACAATATCTACCTGCTGAAGGCGGGGCTGAACGCCATTCGCCGGCATCGTGGGGAGCCCGAACTGGATGCCATGGACTTCATGGCCGTGGTGCGCGAGAAGATGAAACTCGTACAGCTTGATGAATCACTGGTAAGCCGTGCGGTCAATGAAGGCTTTTCCGGTGGCGAGAAAAAACGTAACGAAATCTTCCAGATGGCAGTGCTGGAGCCCGCGCTAGCCATCCTCGACGAAACCGACTCAGGCCTGGACATCGATGCACTCAGAATTGTTGCCGATGGTGTGAACAGGCTGCGCTCACCCGAGCGCGCCATCGTACTCGTCACGCATTACCAGCGCCTGCTCGATTACATCGAGCCGGACGTCGTGCATGTACTGGCTGATGGAAAGATACTGAAATCCGGAGACAGGTCGCTGGCGCTCGAACTGGAAAAACGCGGCTACGACTGGGTGAAACAGGAGGCAGCCACAGCATGAGCGAACTGAGTGCTGTGATCCCGTCGCTCCCGGGGGCCAGGCATGCACCCGTGCTGTCGCAGCGCCTGCATGCTGCCTCCGTATTCACGGAGACCGGCCTGCCCACCACGCGTAACGAGGACTGGAAATATACGGATATTTCCCGCCTGACGGCAGCCCTCGGGGAACGCTGGTGGGAGGCGGATGTCCGGCCGGCCGGGGAAGGAGCCTTGCAGGCTGCGGATATCGACAGGCTGGTGATTCCCGACCTCGATGCATGGCTGCTCATTCTCGTGGACGGCCGCGTGAATACACGCGCATCGAATCTGCCGGCAGGCATTTCCATTCACACCCTGGCTGAGTGGCTTGAGACGCATCCCGAACAGGCACCCGATCTGCTTGCCATCCATGAGGATGCACCGCTGTACAGCGGCTTTATTGCCCTGAATGCCGCCATGGCGGGTGACGGCCTGTACATTCACGTGGATGATGGTATCCGGCTGGCCAGGCCCCTGTACATCCTGCACCTCGCCAGGGCGGAGCATCACGTGGCCCATATCCGGCATACGATCACGCTCGGCCGTCACGCCGAGGCATCCGTGATTGAGCATTTCAGCGGTGATTCGAATGCCGGCGGACTGACCAACACGATGACAGGCATACGCCTGGGACAGGGTGCAAGACTGTCGCACTACCGCCTGCAGCAGGAGCCCACAAGCCGCTTTCACATTGGTCGGGTGGAGGTCACGCAGCAACGGGACAGCCACTATGACTCCTGTTCTATCGCGCTCGGGGCGGCACTTTCCCGCACGGATATCCGCGTGAATCTGGCTGCTTCCGGTGCCGGCTGCACACTGAATGGCCTGTATGTCACCGGCGGGCACCAGCATACCGATCATCACACACACATCGATCATACCGCCCCTGACTGTACAAGTCGTGAGCTTTACAAGGGCATTCTGGATGGCCGCTCCCGGGCTGTGTTTAATGGCAAGGTTGTCGTGCATGCGAATGCGCAGAAAACCGACGCCCGCCAGTCCAATGGCAACCTGCTGCTCTCCGGCCGGGCTGAGATCGATGCCAAGCCGGAGCTGGAGATCTATGCCGATGATGTCAAATGCGCGCATGGCGCCACCATCGGCCAGCTCGATGAGCGTCAGGTGTTTTACCTGCGCACCCGCGGCCTGAGCGAGGAAGATGCCCGCAATGCGCTGACCTTTGCCTTTGCAAGGGATGCGCTCGCACAGATGCAGCCTGCGTCATTGCGGGCCTATCTTGAGCATACCATTCTGGCACGGCTGCCACGCGGGAAGGTACTGGAGGACATGCTGTGAGCCTTGATATCGCATCCATCCGCGCCGACTTCCCGATACTGCACCAGCAGGTGCATGATCACCCGCTCGTCTATCTCGACAATGCCGCCACAACGCAGAAGCCGGCCTGTGTCATTCATGCTGTCCGTCGCTATTACGAGGAAGATAACGCCAATGTCCATCGCGGCGTGCACGCCCTGTCCGAACGGGCCACGGCACAATACGAAGGTGTGCGGGAAAAGCTGCGGGCATTCATCAATGCCGCGTCAACACGCGAGATCGTTTTCGTGCGCGGTGCTACCGAGGCCATCAACCTGGTAGCACACAGTTTTGGCCGTCCACGGCTGACGGCTGGTGACGAGATCCTTGTCACAGCAATGGAGCACCATTCCAATATCGTGCCCTGGCAGATGCTGTGCGAGCAGACAGGGGCAAGATTGCGCGTGGTACCCATGAATGAGGCCGGTGAGCTGCAGCTGGATGCACTTGAGGGGTTGCTGGGCGCACATACAAAGCTGCTGGCCGTTGGCCATATCTCCAATGCGCTTGGCACCATCAACCCGGTGCGCGAGATGATCGAGCGGGCGCACGCACACGATGTGCCGGTGCTCGTGGATGGCGCCCAGGCCACGGTGCACACGCCGGTGGATGTGCAGGCGCTGGATACCGATTTCTACGCCATATCGGGACATAAGATGTTCGGGCCGACCGGTATCGGTGCCCTGTATGCGCGGGAGTCGCTGCTGGCCGACATGCCCCCATACCAGGGCGGCGGCGACATGATCTCGATGGTCAGCTTCGAAAAAACACAGTATAACGACCTGCCCTGGCGCTTCGAGGCAGGCACGCCGCATATTGCGGGTGTAATCGGCCTCGGCGCAGCCATTGATTATCTGAACGGCCTGGGGCTGGAAAAGGTTGCCGCCTATGAACATACACTGCTGGAGTATGCCACCGCACAGGCACAGGACTTTCCCGGCCTCAGGCAGATAGGCACAGCCCGCAACAAGGCGAGCATCCTCTCCTTTGTGCTGGAGGACATTCACCCGCACGACATCGGCACGATCCTGGACCGTCAGGGGGTGGCCGTGCGCACCGGCCACCACTGTGCCATGCCGGTCATGGATTATTTCGGGGTGCCGGCCACCGTGCGTGCCTCGGTGGCGATTTACAACACCCGCGAGGATATCGACCAGCTGTTTGCCGCACTCGAAAAGGTCCGCGGGATGTTTGCATGAAAGAGAGATGCCGGCATGTTTGATCTGAAAGACCTCTATCAGGAGGTGATCGTCGATCACAATCGCCGGCCGAGAAACTTTCACGGCATGGCGGGTGCAAACCGCAAGGCGGAAGGCTTCAACCCGCTGTGCGGCGACCGGTTGACGCTTTACATGCGTGTGAACGACGACGGCATCATCGAGGATATCAGCTTCGAGGGATCAGGCTGCGCCATCTCCACGGCCTCGGCATCGCTGATGACCGAGCAGCTAAAGGGCAAGACCGAGGCCGAGGCGCGGGCAATGTTTGACGGCTTCCACAACATGGTGACGACAGACATGGATAGGCCCGTGAATGACAGCGAGCTTGGCAAGCTTTCGGTGCTCGCCGGTGTGCGCGAGTTTCCGTCACGCATCAAGTGCGCCACGTTGTGCTGGCACACGATGACGGCGGCGCTGGCCAACACAGGCGAAACGGTGAAGACCGAATGACCCCGGGTGAAACAGTCACACTGCTCAGAGACTGCGAGGCAGCGCATATTCCCGTCGGCACACCGGTCACCATTCCGGCCGGCACCCAGGTGGTCATCACGCAGAGGCTTGGCGGCAGCTTTACGGTCAACGTCAACGGTAATCTCGTACGCATTGACGGCAAGGATGCCGATGCGCTTGGTCAGCCGGTCACCGGCGGGGACAAGGAACAGGAAGAGAAACACGAGCCGGTCAGCACGGATGAGGTCTGGAAGGTGCTGGCCACCTGCTACGACCCCGAGATTCCGGTCAACATCGTGGATATGGGCCTGGTCTATGACGTAACACTGGCGGATGTCGAGGGCGGCAAGCGCGTGGATATCGCCATGACACTCACGGCACCAGGTTGTGGCATGGGGCCGTATATTGTCGAGGATATCCGGAGCAAAGTCATGCAAATTCCCGGCGTGGCGGATGTCGAAGTGGAACTCGTATACGACCCGCCATGGGATCGCAGCATGATGAGCGAGGCGGCCAGGCTCGAGCTGGGACTGTTTTGAAGCGGAACTGGCACCATCTGCTGGGCCTTGACACCCCCTGGGTCGGTGCGAAAGAGGCGCTTGCCGGTGCCATCGGTGGTGGCCTGTCCATTGCAGCGGTCTGGTGGTGCACATCGTTGAGCGTGCACGGCGAGGCACGCATCCTCGTGCTCGGATCGATGGGAGCCGCCGCTGTGCTGCTGTTCACAGTACCGCATGGCCGCCTGTCCCAGCCCTGGAACCTGCTTGCCGGCAACCTGATATCGGCAGTCATCGGTGTGGCGGTAGCACAGGCCGTCAGCACACCCCGGCTTGCCGCACCGCTGGCTGTTGGCCTGTCCATCGCAGCCATGTACCTGTGCCGCTGCATGCATCCGCCCGGCGGAGCCACGGCACTGATCGCCGTCATCGGCGGAAGCGACATCACAGCTCTTGGCTATGCCTATATTCCGCAGCTCGTACTGCCCAATGTGCTTGCCATGCTTGCGGTTGCGCTGATCTTCAACAATGCCTTCGCGTGGCGGCGTTATCCGGCCACGCTTCAGGCAGAAGAGGCCCGTGTGGACCTCAAGCCTGAGGACGTACGCGCAGCCACCACCAGGGCGGGGCTGCTTGTCGACCTTGCCGATGAAGATATGCTCAGGCTGTGCCGGCTTGCCCTGGAGCAGGCTGCTGACAGGCAAAGCAGACATGGAGGAAACAGTGGACTGGATTGATGTTGCGCCATTGCAGGCATTGCCCCCCGACGGACGAAAGGTTATCAGCACCGATATCGGGCGTATTGCCGTCTTCAACCTCGATGGCGGCCTGTATGCCATTGAGGACGTCTGTACGCATGATGGCGGCGAGCTGGCAAGCGGTGAATGCGAGGGCGATGTGATTATCTGCCCGCGTCACGGCGCCCGCTTCTGTATCCGGGACGGACGTGTCCTGTCGCCGCCGGCCTATGAGGATGTGGAAACCTTTCCGGTGCGGGTGGAGAGCGGCATGGTGCAGGTTGGCATCGGGTAGCATGGACGCTGTGTTTCCCGCCCGGCACAGGTAAGATTCCGGGCCTTGCAGCAACTAAGCAGTATCCGGAGGCCGGATGTGAAACAGGTGAAGGCAGATGAAGTCAGACAGAACGTGCGCAGCAGCTATGCGCGGGTAGCAGAGGCCAGCGACAGCGGCACCTGCTGCGGTGTGGAATCAAGCTGCTGCGGCGTGGCCTCGGATGAGGCCATCAATACGCTGATCTCGACACGGCTCGGCTACTCCGAGGAAGACATCAGAAAGGTACCGGGTGGTGCGGACATGGGTCTGGGCTGCGGCAATCCGCGTGCTATTGCCGGCCTGATGCCGGGCGAAACCGTGCTGGACCTCGGCAGCGGCGGTGGCTTCGACTGCTTTCTGGCCGCGGAAGAGGTGGGCGCCACCGGCCATGTGATTGGTGTGGACATGACGCCCGAGATGCTGAGCAAGGCGCGGGCCAATGCCGATCGCGGCGGCTACGACAATGTCGAATTTCGGCTCGGCGAAATCGAGCACCTGCCGGTTGAGGATGACGCCGTTGACATCATCATGTCCAATTGCGTCATCAACCTTTCACCGGACAAGCCCCAGGTATTTCGCGAGATGTTCCGCGTGCTGAGGCCCGGCGGCAGGCTGGCGATTACCGATGTCGTGGCCGGCGCCGAACTGCCCGAGGACATGAAGAACGATCCGGCCCTGCATGCCGGCTGCATGGCCGGCGCCTCGCTGATCGATGAACTCGAAGACATGATGCGTACAGCAGGGTTTATCGATATCCGCATCACGCCGCGTGACGAATCGCGGGAGTTCATCCGCGACTGGGCGCCCGGCCGTGGCGTGGAGGACTACGTCGTTTCCGCCAACATCGAGGCCCTCAAGCCAGCCTGAGCAGCCACCGGCATAAAAATCTGGTCATATGAAGGCCATAAACATATATTTGAAAGGCATGGGTGCAGACTCCGGGGGTATGTGAATAACAACATAACAAGCAAAGGAGAAATGCTCACGTGCCGCACAAATCGCAAAGCCCTTCCGCCCAGGATGCCCTGTGGAATGCCTTCGATATCAGCCCCGAGGCCCTGGCAAAGCAGAAAATTATCGAGAGTTCCGTCTACCTCACAAGAAAATGCAATCTGGCCTGCCAGTACTGCAAGATTATCAAGACCGTCCTCCCCACCGAGCTGACCACGGAGCAGTGGATCGAGGCCTTCGACATCCTGGACAGCCTCGGCATCCGCTTTGTGAATATTGCGGGTGGAGAGCCCACCATCCTGAAAGGGCTGGGCAACATGATCCGGCACCTCAATGACAAGACTGGCATGCGCTACTCGCTCGTTTCAAACTCCGTTTTCAACAGGCGCAAGCTCGACGAACTGGTGGATGCGGGACTGAAAACCTTTGTGGCGAGTGTGGACGTGCTGGAAAGTGATACCCCGGATCTGGGCAATCTCCGAAAATCGAGCGCAGGCCTGCAAATGCTGGAGAAGCTGCAGGCACGCGGTGTTCCCGAGCTATGCGGGAATATCGTCATCAATGGCAGAAATATCCACAATGTCATGGATGTCGTACATTACCTCAACGACCATGGCTTCTGGACAAGCATTTGCCCGATTGTCTGGGGCAAGGGGGATCAGTGGGACGAGGTGGAAAAGGCGGATGAAAGCTACCGCCTTACCGAGGTACACAGGGAGAAGCTGGAAGAGATTGCCGAGGAATTGCTGACGATGAAGAAACAGGGCGCGCTGATTCTCCCGACGGAAAGCTACATCAGAAACATGACAACCTATGGCATCGGCTGTGACTGGAAGTGTTACAAAGAAAAGAAAAGCCCGTACCCGCCAAGACTGTTCATCGACGCCGATGGCAGCATCATGAGCTGTATCAACTTCAGGGGGAAAACGGTGGCCAAATATTCCATTTTTGATTTCAGGGATCCCGCCGTCTATGACCGCTATATTCAGGAGTGGTGGGATGATGTCGCGGACTGCGAGGGCTGCTACTGGTCCACTATGTATATGGCCAAGGAACGACAGGACATGGTCTACAACCTGACACAGTGAATGCTCCACCGGCTAAAGCCGGTGGCTTCGGATTACGGCTA
>CAZROR010000067.1:0-9716 GCA_964601765.1 uncultured Zetaproteobacteria bacterium | reverse complement strand
AGGTTGTCCAACACAGAACAGAAGTCAAGTTATCACTTGTATACTTACACCGTTCTCCTGATGGAGAAGCAGCCTCCCGGAAATGATTATCGACCGGATGGCCTGCCGCTTCTGTACGCATCCATGGCCAGCACGTAGTCGTGCCGGCGAATTTCCGCGGCAGGCACAAAGAAGGCCCGGCCCGAGCGATTCGTATCCTGCTCCGGATCCCGCCCTCTCCAGCGCCGGAGAATCTCAGGGATATCACTTTCCCCGGTTTCACGGCGCTCGGCATCAGGCGAATGACCATCCGTGCGCATCTCGCAAAACCAGACCTGATCGCTCTGTCCGCCACGCACAAACACCAGTATTGCCGCGGCTGCATCCGAATAGGGCAGAAAGACACCTGCCGGCAGCGTGACAACACCCTGCAAGCAGGTCTCCTCGATGAGCAGTTGCCGCACATCCCGATGCAGCTGGCTGTCGCCGGTCAGCACGCTCATGGGAACGATCACACCCGCCCTTCCCCCAATCCGCAGCAGGTCAAATGCCTGTCGGACAAATAGCGCCTCGTGTCTGCCTTCACTGCCTGCCTCATCATACAGGGCATCGTCATAGGCCTCCGGGGAAAAAGGCGGATTTGCAAGCACAACGTCAAAGCGATGATGCCGCATCTCCCCACCGTCCGTATCCCCAAGGCTGGCATCGTCCAGACCGTGCAGAATCAGGTTCATCAACCCGATACGCGCCATATCGCTGTCGAAATCGAAGCCGTGAAAGGTGCCTTCCCTCAACACCTCCCATTGCAATTCATCCGTCAGCAAATCACCAAGCAGGCCGTGCTCAATGCCGTGGCGATCGACGTAGCGGTGCTCGGGGCTCGTGTGACGCGTGATAATGTGATGGTAGGCACCAATCAGAAAGCCGCCCGTGCCACAGGCCGGGTCACAGATGCGTTCCTCCAGCGCGGGATCAACCATCTCGCACACGAGATGAATAATGTGCCGCGGCGTACGAAACCTCCCTGCCTTGCCCGCGGCTGAAATTTCCGAAAGCAGGAAGTCATAGATGTCGCCATGCGTATCATGAAATTCGTGCGCCTGCTCGGCCTGTTCGCGTTCGATCCTTGTATAGACACCCTCGATGATAGCCACGGCCTGCGCCAGCATGGCTGCCGAGGGAATGGCAAAGACCGCATCCTGCATATAGCCCGAGCCTATGCGGCCCTCACGGGCCAGACACCGGACGAAAGGAAAAACGCGATCACCCAGATGCTCATGCATCTCGGATGCAGGAAGATGGATAAAATGGCTCCAGCGGCATTCATCATGGCCGGTAAAAACCGATGTATACGGCTCGCCACGCAGCTCGGCCCGGGCCAGTCGTTTCCTGTCCGATACCTCCAACCGACGTAAAAACAGCAGGTAGCCAATCTGCTGCATGACCATGATGGCATCCGTCATGCCGCCGTCCCAGAACACATCCCACAGCTCGCCGAGCCGGGTGCGCAGAAATCGCGTCAGCATGCCGTCAGGCCGGCAAATGCGGCCATATGAAACTTATTCGGCAGCCCCATGCGCCAGGCAGTGGCGCAACCACTGCTCCGTGAGCTTTTCCTGCACGGACTGCTGTGCCAGACGCTGCTGCAGCACGGAAAAGTCCACGGCATCCAGCGGCTGATCCTGGCAGCTGCACGTGTACACCAGCTGCTCTTCGCCGGTTTCCGGATCACGGTTTGGTTGCAGGCAGCGGGCGCATATCTTTTTCATCATGCACTGCATCGGCGAGTTGATGCCCCCGATCGCCACATGCCCGGGCTTCAGGTGATCTGCCAGCGGGCCATGCCGGGCCCGGGCCACGGCAGCCATCATCTCGGCCGGTCCGATTGTGATAATCCGATCGATGGCGGAAAGCGGCACGGCCATGTCGGCAAGCTTCCCCTGCGGCCAGGCCAGCAGGCCATCAACCGCGCTTCCCGTCCAGGCCCTGTCCTGCGCGCGGCGCGGGGCAATGCCCGGCGTCTCCTCGCAGCACCAGACAACCCCGTCTGCTGCCGCCTCGATCTCCGACATCTTGCAGCAGTCGTCCGCCCGGGTGTAGGCGGCAAGGTGCATCACCGTGGAGCCCGCCTCCTTCAGGGCATGTGCAATGCTCAGCAGCATGGCATTGCCGATACCGCCCCCGATAAGCAGTACGTGCTCATCCGCCACAATCTCGGTCGGAGTACCGGTCGGTCCCATAAGAACAACAGGCTCATCGGGTGCAAGCAGCCGGCAGATGTCACTGGAGCCGCCACGCTGCTGCACGATGAGTGAAACGAGTCCGTTCCCCGCATCAACAGTGGTTGCCGCCACGGCCACACCCTCCATCGCCAGCGTCGTGCCCTTCACGCGCCGGGCATGTACCTCGTAATTCTGAAGGCGGAAAAACTGGCCGGGCCGGAAGGCACGTGCCGCAGCCGGTGCCCGTACGGTGATTTCGACGACGTCCGGCGTCAGCAGCTGAACGCGCCGAACCACGGCCCGCAGCTCATCGTGCAATCGACTCCTGAGCACAACTGCATCCACATCGGTCGGCCGGCTGGCTGCGAACAGGCGGTCGATGATGGCGCTGCCGTGACGCGCACTGGCCATGGCGCGCACGACATTGCCCGCGAAGGACGGATGCATATCGCCATAGAAACTGATACCGCGCCCGTCCGCGCGCAGTCGCGTCAGCACATGGGGCTGCTCCGGCTTGGCGCTCCAGTCCGGCCGGACAGGCCGGCCATCGGCATCAATGGCCTGGAAATAGCGGCCATCCAGGCTGATATTGGCCGGATCCTCCTCACCAAGTACGATGTTCGGTCGGGTGCCGGCAGCGATCAGGATGCTGCGCGCCGGTAACGTAACCTCCTCATCCGTTACCATCGGCCGGCCCGTGTCATCGATATCACAGCGGGCCAGCCGAAGCGCGGTGGCGTGGCCATATGCATCCACCTCGACCGCAAGCGGTGAAAGCAGCTCCGCAAAACGGATACCCTCGGCCAGGCCCATGCTGATTTCCTCATGGTTCAGCGTATAGCTCGGCGCATCCGTCATGCGCCGCCGATAGGCGATGGTGACGCCGCCCCACTGCTTGAGCAGACCGAGCACGTCCGCCTCGCGCCCTTCGCTGGCTGCCCGCGCCTTTTCATTGCGAATTGCCCGCGCATGCGCGAGGAACTCATCCGCAATCGCGGCCTCCTCGTCTGTCCAGGCCGCACGCACGTCGGCCTCGCCACGTGCCTCACACAACTGCTCGTAGCGGCACAAAAACTTTTCAACCTGAACCGGATAATAGGCAAGGCTTTCCGTGGCCGCGTCGATAGCAGTCAGGCCCCCACCGATTACCACGACCGGCAGGCGTATCTGCAGGTCTGTCAGCGAATCCGTCTTGGCAGCACCACCAAGCTGCAATGCCATGAGAAAATCAGAGGCCTGACGCACACCGCGTGCCAGGCCATTCGGCATCGAAATCGCCGTTGGCTGACCCGCCCCCAGGCACAGGGCGATGTGATCAAAGCCCATCGCGAAGGCATCATCAATCGTAATCGCGCCACCGAAACGCACGCCACCATGCATGGCAAAACGCTCGCGCCGCTCCAGCAGCAGGCGCAACACTTTCAGATAGTTCTTGTTCCAGCGCGCCGTGATGCCGTATTCAGCCACGCCACCAAAGCCTGCCTGCACACGTGCCTCAAGCGGCTCAAACAGCGTCTCGCAGTCCTGCACGGGGGCAAACGGAACACGCGCGCCATCCGCCGCCACGCCGGACAGCTCGGGAGGTAGCGGTTCGATCTTCAGCCCATCGACAGCCACCACACTGTGGCCATCGTTCATCAGGTGGTGTGCCAGCGTATAGCCGGCAGGTCCCAGACCGACGACGAGCACCTTGAAGCCCGAATCCCGCTTCGGCACAGGCCTGCGGATATTCATCGGATTCCAGCGCGTCAGCAGGCTGTAGATTTCAAATCCCCACGGCAACCTGAGCGTTTCCTTCAGGGCCTGAGTCTCAATCTGCGGGATATCGACCGGCTCCTGCTTCTGGTACACGCAGGCCTTCATGCAGTCGTTGCAGATGCGATGCCCCGTACCGGCCAGCATCGGATTGGTCACGCATGCGGCAGCCAGCGCCCCGAGCACATGCCCTTCAGACATCAGCCAGTTCATTTCGGAGATCTTCTCCTCCAGCGGACAGCCCGTCATCTCGTCACCAAATGCATTGGGGCGGAATCCCCGGCCGGACTTGTCACGCATACCCTTGGAGCAGGAATCCCGACCCTGGTTATGACACCAGATACAGTAGTTGGCCTGATCGAGCGCACCCTTCAGTCCCGTGCCGCTGTCAACAAAACAAAAGCCATCACGCTGGTGCTGCCTGTGCGGCGGCGACTGGAATGCCGTCACCCCATTGATATCGAGATGCTCCACCTCCACCAGGTGCATCGGATCGGTTTTGGCCGGCTGCCTGAACAGCACGCCCCGCCCGTGCCGCGCGCGGCCAGCCTCGGTATGCAGTGCCCAGGCGGCATAGGATGCGGCTGTGGTCAATTGACTTGTGTGTGCATCCTTGTCTGCCAGCCAGTCCAGAACATGACGTGCAAATGCCATTTCTGAAAAGGTCTCTCCGAAGGCTTCCTCAAGTGCTGCCGCAAGCGCTTCTCCCTCCTCCTCGGCCGGTGCCTGTCGGGCCTTCGCCTGTTTCTGTACAAACTGCCGTTTACAGGCATACAGTGGCGTCAGTTCATTCCGCTGCTGCCGGAGCCTTTCCAGCTCCGCCTCAATACCAAACAGGCCGGCGATGAAGTCTTCGAGATGCGGGGCCAGTGCCAGAATCAGTGCAGCCTCATCCCGGTACTCGAGCGAATCGGGTGCACTTCTTGCCGCTGCCAGCTGTACGGAAAGTGCCGCATCTGCGCCCTTCAGCGCCTCGATAAACAATGCGTCAACGTGTTCCAGACCTGTCTGTGCATACAGGTCATGGAAATCCAGGGCATGGCCGAGTGTCAATTCTGTCAAGCCGGTTCTCCCTCCGCGGTATCGCCGTCAGTATACGGATAATGATGCGGGATTCAGCATAAGTTTGCGCTGTAGCGGCAAATCCTTTGCAGCGACAAGGTTGAAAGACAGCCACACGAATGTAAGCTGCAGCCTCTTGCCTGGCAATTCATCCACCCGGATCGCGGCAACTGTAAATGAGACGGAATGCTGCGCACACAAGCAGCATGGCGCATCCACCCTACGCTGGCGCAGGTTTTTACCGCAGGAAGGAGGACGGCATGTCCAAGGGCCGAAAGGTTATCATCGATGGTAATGAGGCGACCGCGCATATCGCGCACCGCACCAACGAAGTCATTGCCATCTACCCTATTACCCCATCCTCACCGATGGGGGAAATGTGTGATGAATGGTCCTCACGTGGGCGTGAAAACCTTTGGGGCGTGGTCCCTGAAGTTGTTGAAATGCAGAGCGAGGCGGGTGCCGCAGGTGCCGTACACGGCGCTCTTCAGACAGGATCACTGACGACGACCTTCACTTCCTCGCAGGGCCTGCTGCTGATGATCCCGAACATGTACAAGATCGCCGGTGAGCTGACCTCGACCGTGTTCCACGTGGCTGCCCGCTCCATCGCGGCGCAGGGCCTTTCCATTTTCGGTGACCATTCCGATGTCATGGCAACGCGCAGCACCGGCTTTGCAATGCTCTCGTCGCATTCCGTGCAGGAGGCCATGGACATGGCTCTGATTGCACAGGCTGCGACACTGAAAGGACGTGTACCCATCGTTCATTTCTTCGATGGCTTTCTGACATCACATGAGATCAACAAGATCGACATGATCGAAGATGACGTGTTGCGCGCCATGCTGCCGGATGCACTTGTCCGCGCGCACCGTGAACGCGGGCTGTCGCCGGACAGGCCTGTGCTGCGTGGCACATCGCAAAATCCGGACATCTATTTCCAGGGCCGTGAAACGGTCAATCCGTATTACGCGGCCATGCCGGGCATCGTGCAGGCGTCCATGGACGAGTTTGCGGCCCTGACCGGCCGGCAATATCACCTTTGTGAATACTACGGACCGGCAGATGCCGAGCACGTGATTGTCATCATGGGCTCCGGTGTTGGCGGCGTCATGGATACGGTCGACCACCTGAATGCACGCGGAGCCAAAACCGGTGTGTTGCGCCTGCACCTGTACCGGCCGTTCCCGACCGAACAGTTGATCGCAGCCCTGCCAGCCACAACGAAAAAGATTGCCGTACTCGACCGCTGCAAGGAGCCAGGCGCAGAAGGTGAACCACTTTACAAGGATGTGATCACGGCGCTGGCCACGCATGTCGTGACGGATGGAGATAAATTCAGCCAGATGCCGCGCGTTACCGGTGGCCGTTATGGCCTGTCCTCCAAGGAATTTACGCCGGGCATGATCAAGGCCATCTTCGACGAACTTGCCAAGGATACGCCTAAAAACAGCTTCACTGTCGGCATCCACGACGATGTCTCGCACACGAGTCTCGAGTGGGACCCGGACTTCCAGGTTGATGCGAACCGGGACGTCACCCAGTGCGTATTCTACGGGCTGGGCTCGGACGGTACCGTGTCGGCCAACAAGAATTCCATCAAGATTATCGGCGAGAGCACGGATAAATACACGCAGGGCTTTTTCGTTTATGACTCGAAAAAGGCCGGTGCCGTTACCGTTTCGCACCTGCGCTTTGCCGACAGGCCGATTCACTCCACCTACCTGATCGGTAACAACCGCGCACACTTCGTGGCCTGCCACCAGCCGGTATTCCTCGAGCGCTACGACATGCTGGACAAGGCACGGGAGGGTGGCGTCTTCCTGCTCAACAGCGACAAGCCGCGTGACAAGGTCTGGGACAGCCTGCCGCGGCGCATGCAGCAGCAGATCATCGACAAAAAGCTGGAGTTCTACGCCATTGATGCCTACAAGGTAGCCCATGAGGCCGGCATGAGCCGCCGCATCAACACCATCATGCAAACCTGTTTCTTCGCCATCTCGGGCATTCTCGAAAAAGACACAGCTATCGAGAAGATCAAGCAGGCGGTTGAAAAAACCTATGGCAAGAAGGGTCAGAAGATTGTGGAGCGCAATTACGCCGCTATCGACGCATCGCTTGCCAACCTCTACAAGGTGGATGTGCCGGATGCACCCACGAGCACATTTGAGAAGCATCCGCCGGTGTCGGACAAGGCCCCCGAGTTCATCCGCAAGGTAACCGGCAAGATCATCGCCGGCTATGGCGATGAGGTGCCGGTCAGCGCCGTGCCGGCCGATGGTACCTGGCCGCTTGGCAGCGCGGCCTGGGAGAAGCGGAACCTCGCGCACGAGATCCCGGTCTGGGATGCTGAGCTGTGCATCCAGTGCGGCAAATGCCCGTTTGTCTGCCCGCATGCAGCCATCCGCGCCAAGGTGTTTCCGGCCGAGCTGGCCGAGAACGCCCCGGAGACATTCAAGCATGTGCCGGTCAAGGGCAGGGAATTCGAGCCAGGCATGCATATCACCTATCAGGTAGCGCCTGAGGACTGCACGGGCTGCAACCTGTGCGCCGAGGTGTGCCCGGCGCGTGACAAGGACAATCCGGAGCACAAGGCGCTGGATATGATGCCACAGGCACCGTTACGCGATCAGGAACGGGAGAACTGGGACTTCTTTGTCCACCTGCCTGAATACGACCGTGAGAAGATCCGCTGGAGCGGCCTGAAGGGCGCGATGATCGCCCAGCCGCTGTTCGAGTTCTCCGGTGCCTGTGAGGGCTGTGGCGAAACCCCGTACATCAAGCTGGCCACGCAGCTGTTCGGCGACCGCATGATTATCGCCAATGCGACGGGCTGCTCCTCAATCTATGGGGGCAACCTGCCAACGACGCCGTACACGACCAATCCGGAAGGCCGGGGGCCGGCCTGGAATAACTCGCTGTTTGAGGACAACGCCGAATTTGGTCTTGGCATGCGGCTATCCGCCGACCGGCAGAATACCTACGCACGCAGCCTGCTGGAAAAGCTCAGGGATGATATTGGTGCGGAGCTGGTCGAGGCTATCCTGCATGCGGACCAGTCCGATGAACCCGGCATTCACGAGCAACGCCAGCGTATCGCACAGCTGAAGGAGAAGCTTGCCGGCATCCGCTCGGCTGATGCTGAAAACCTGCTGTCCGTGGCGGACATGCTGGTGAAAAAGAGCGTCTGGATCATCGGCGGCGATGGCTGGGCCTACGATATCGGCTCGGCAGGTCTCGACCACGTGCTGGCCTCGAATGCCGACGTCAATATCCTTGTGCTTGATACCGAGGTTTACTCCAATACCGGCGGCCAGATGTCCAAGGCCACACCAAAGGCAGCTGTGGCCAAGTTTGCGGCCAGTGGCAAAACAGCTGGCAAGAAGGACATGGCCATGATTGCCATGGCCTATGGCCACGTTTACGTGGCACAGGTCGCCTTCGGCGCGAAGGATATCCAGACCCTGCGTGCCTTCATGGAGGCAGAATCATATCCCGGGCCATCGCTGATCATCGCGTACAGCCCGTGCATCGCGCATGGCGTAAATCTGTCGCACTGCCTGACACAGCAGGAGCTTGCGGTCAAAAGCGGGCACACCTCGCTGCTCAGGTTTGACCCGCGGCGGGCGGAAAAGGGTCAGAATCCACTGCAGCTGGACTCGAAGGCGCCATCGATTCCATACCGGGAATTCGCCGAAACGGAAGGACGTTTCTCGATGCTGTACCGTAGCCACCCGGATACGGCCGATGCACTGTTCGACCAGGCTGAAATGGATGCGATTGCGCGCCATCGGCATTACGAACAGCTGGCCAGCCTCTCTTATGAAAAGCTGCAAAAGGCTGTTGCCGAAGAAAAGAAGGTGTGAAGCTGATATTGCTCGGCACCGGCACAGCCGTGCCGCGCCTGGATCGATCGTCGAGTGCCTATCTGCTGAAGGCCGGCGGCAAAAACATCCTGGTTGACTGCGGCGCCGGCACGCTCAGGCGATTGCTTGAGGCAGATGTCACCTACAACGATATCGACCTCATCCTGCTGACCCACCTGCACCCGGATCACACGGCCGATCTCGTGCCCTTCTTTTTTGCCTGCCGCTACGCCTCCAGGCCGCGCACACGGCCGCTGGATCTTGTCGGAGGCAACGGGACAAAGGACTTCCTCCACTGCCTGAACGAAACCTTTGGCGGCCATCTGCGCTCGCCGGGCTATCCGTTGCACATCCGTGAGGTCGGGGATGAGTCGTGGGACTGGGAAGGCCTGGCATTCACCGCAACATCCGTCCTGCACATCCCGAACAGCCGCGCCCTTGCGGTGCAGGCTGGAAGCAAAAAGGTCGTCTTCTCCGGTGATACCGGCTTTTGCACCGCGCTTATCACGGCTGCCAGGGGGGCGGATGTATTCGTTTGCGAGTGTGCCCTGCCTGACCGTGAGCAGCCGGATAATCACCTCTCACCATCACTGGTCGGTAAGATCGCTGCGCAGGCTGATGTCTCAAGGCTGGTGCTGACGCACTTCTATCCCGAAGTGGAATCCGAGCCGATTGTGGATATCGTCGGCAAGTCATTCAGTGGTGAAATCATTCTGGGACGCGACCTTATGCAGATCGACGTGTAGTCCCATGAAATTTTTACCACCAAAGCACCAAGACACAAAAAGAGGGGCGAGGGCTGTGATTGGTAACTGGGGAGAGGAGGACTGAG
>CAZROR010000066.1:0-10063 GCA_964601765.1 uncultured Zetaproteobacteria bacterium | reverse complement strand
GCTTGACTTTTCCACCAAAAATGTCCAAAATGTCCAAAACATCCAAGATGTCCAGAAGCAGTGTGTGGCCGGGGAGGAGCGAATGGGCTATGTAACAACGGGCGAGGCAGCGAAAATGCTTGGCGTGGGTGTGAATAGCGTCAAGCGCTGGATCGCCAGCGGCGACCTGCGCGGTATGCAAACGCCCGGCGGGCATTGGCGAATTCCCGAAACAGCACTGCACAGCTTCATGCGAGAGCGAGGCATGATGGCCCCCGAGCGAGAGCAACGCGCAACCCCGCGTGTGTTGATCGTTGATGATGATAGAGCCGCGTGCGCATTGCTTGGCGCGCTACTTGAGCAGGCTGATACCCCGCTTGATGTCAAATGTGTCCATGATGGCTATACGGGTCTGATTCAAATTGGCTCGTGGCGGCCGGACGTGCTCGTGCTCGACATTCTCATGCCGGGGATCAATGGCCTGGATGTTCTGCATCGCTTGCGCAACGACAGGGAGCTGCTTGGCGATATGGCCATTGTGGTCGTTACGTCCGCTTTTGATCAGACCGATCTGATGCGTGGGGTGCGCAAGACGAGGCCGGATGCTGTGCTATCCAAGCCAGTCGATGCCCAGCGGTTGCTGGGGGTAGTTAGCACTCTAGTGGCACCACTCTCTAATTCTGCAGCAACACATGATTTGAAACGGGTACACCCATGAGAACCTCGATCGCTAAAAAGACCGCACTGATCCTGTTGCTGCCAGCTCTGGCATCAGTGGCTTTGTTATTAGGATTCTTTTTATTCTTAGCGAAAATAGAGACTGCCGTACCATTTACAGATGTTGCGGGACGTCAGCGCATGTTAGCCGAGCAATTACACAGGTATGCATCCAATATTCACATGGGAAGACAAGAGGACAGGGAAGAGCTTAGAGCTCTTATTATGAGATTTAGCTCGTCCCTAAATGTCCTGCAACATGGTGGACACCTTTCCGGCCAGACGGCTGATTTCCCTGCCGCACCAAAAGAAATCACCCCCGTACTTTCTTCTGTCAGTGGACTATGGGCTTCTCTGAGACCCAAGTTGGAACTCATTGCAAATACGGGCAACAGTGGTTTCCGTTCACAGCAAGCTTGGTCTGCTATTGAGTTGGAGATGCAGAATTTAACTAAGACCTCGAATGCCGTGGTCAAGGCATTTGTAGCCTACAATCTACATCTGCATCGGCAGATGGGTGTGCTGCTGGTCGCTAATGTGGCTTTTGCCTTGCTGTTGATCATGGGAGGGGTTTGGATTGCGAGGCGCTATATAGTTCGACCGGTCCGATACTTGGCCGAAACGGCTGTTGCAATAGCGGACGGAGACTATTCGCAGCGCGTTAAAGTATATGGCCACGATGAACTTGCCACCTTAATGGCCACTTTCAATTCCATGGCAGATGCCATTGCTTCCGCAATTCATCGTGAACGCACTCTACGACGCCGACAGAAAGATATTTCGGATGCTGTCATCGAGCTGTCCCACGAGCTGGCTACCGAGCCACTCCTCAGGCACGTTGGCAAACTTGCCATGCAGATTATTGGTGCGCGCTATTGTATGGTTTCTTACCTGCAGGATGGAGAAAAGAAGTTCATTCCGTTAGGCATCGATGATGAAGTGGTCGAGCAGCTACAGAACCATCCACCACAGGGGCTGGGGCTTCTCGGTCTGTTGTGGGGAGAGCATCAGGTTGTGCGCGTTGCAGACATCGCCAGCCACCCGGAGGCCATCGGCTTTCCTGAAGGCCATCCGCCAATGCGGACATTCCTGGGGGCACCCATCGAGTTTGCCGGAGAGGTTATTGGTGCGCTGTATTTGTGTGATCGCGAGGATGGACAGCCGTTTTCCGAGGATGATGAAACAATGCTGCGCATGCTGGCCTCGAGCTGTGCCGTGGCACTTTCTAATACACAACAATTTGAACGCCTGAAAGAGGCCAATGAAGAGCTGGAGAACCGTGTGGCTGAGCGCACGCGCGCACTTGTTGATGCAAATCGATTGCTCAGCAATCGTGAAATCGAGCTTGAGCTGATGAATGATGAACTTCGGCAGGCCAATGAAGCCAAGAACCAGTTTCTGGCCAATACGAGCCATGAGCTGCGTACACCGCTAAATGCAATCATCGGGTTTTCCGATCTGCTGCTGACCGCACAATCCCAGTCCATGCCGTCCAAACAAAAGGAGTATGTGGAGCATATCAACAGCGCTGGCCGGCAACTGCTTGAGCTGATTAACAGCCTGCTGGATTTGTCCAAGATTGAAGCCGGCATGCTGGAAATCAACGAGGAGCCCGGGAGCGCGGGTGTTGTGCTGGACTATACAGTGAGCCAGCTGAGGCCACTGGCTGACAAAAAGAAACTTAGCCTGCAAATTAGCAAGCCTGAAAAGGAGGCGGCGATCTATCTGGATACCGGCAAGCTTCAGCAGGTGTGGGTGAATCTGATTGGCAATGCCATCAAGTTTACACCGGAAGGCGGCAACATCGAGGCAGGATATGCGATCCGAAGCGATGGTGGTGAAGGTGTGCTGACAGGCTATGTACAGGATTCCGGCATTGGCCTGGCGTCGGAGGATGTGGATCGCATCTTTGAGCCATTTGTGCAGGCGGAGGGTGGTCTGACACGTGAATATGGCGGCACGGGCCTGGGTCTGGCGCTCGTGCGTCGCCTGCTTGAAATGCAGGGTGGTGGTATTCGTGTGAAAAGCGCTCCCGGTAAAGGAAGCCGTTTTGAGTTTAGCTTGCCTGTCCGCCTTATTGATGAGGTCGACAGCCCCCTGCCACAGATGCAGGTAGATGTGGACGAAGCTGATAAGCCCCGAACGTCCGCGCGGGCCGAGGTGGTGGAGGCAGTGCCCGTAGCGGAGGCCGAGAAGCCGCTGATTCTTATCGTGGACGACAACAAGGCCCGTGGTGCCACGGTTTCAGGCATGCTGGAGGCCGAGGGGTATCGTGGGGAGATTTGCGCACTTGGACAGGCAGAGCAGCGTGCGGAACAGGTCTGTCCATTTCTCATCATGGTGGGCATGCCCGAAGATCCGGTGGATATTTATAAGCGCCTGCATCTTCTGCGTTCACGCAAGGCCACGCGCCACATTCCGCTGGTGCTGCTTGGTGGTGATGCGGAATCTCCGCACTTCTCGCTTGGCACGGTCGATACCGTGGATAAGCAAATGACACGCAACGAGCTTGTCGACCTGATTTCACGCCATGGCCGGCATACCCCTATGGCTGATGTCATGACCGTGCTGGTTATCGATGATGAGGCCAGTGTGCGTGAATATGTCAAGGAGGCGCTGCGTGGCCAGGGCTACCGCATTCTGCTGGCAGCGAATGGACGGGAAGGCATTCAGGCGGCCATCGAACATGAGCCGGACCTGATTATTCTTGATCTCATGATGCCCGGCATGAGTGGTTTTGAGGTGGTTGAAGAGCTCAAACGTCATCCGACAGCCTGTGATATCCCGGTCGTGATTTTCACTGCCAAGGAGTTGACGCGCGAGGAAGTCATGCGGTTGGGCCAGGAGGTTGAAAAGGTGCTGGCCAAGGGCATGACAGGGCGGGCCGACCTGTTGCGTGAGTTGCGCTCGCTGGAGCTCTTGTATCCGGTACGGGCGCGGCTGATGGACAGCGTGCTCCGCTGCTACAATCCGCGCTATCTCAGATTGCGGCTGGCGCAGGAGTGCAACCGGGCCGAGCGCTATGGCCAGCGATTCTCTCTGGCCGGATGGCAGATGGATGGCTACGAGGATTACGTCAGGCAACATGGCCACCGCTGGGGCATTGCGGCGCTCAAGGACACGGTGGAATTGGTGCAATCCGCCATCCGCAAGGGTGATGTGCTGGTGCGCTCCGGTGAGACTGAATTCACGCTGATTTTAACCGGGATTACACCAGCCGCCGCGGAACGTGTAGCGGAGAAGATTCGCTTGCGCATTCGCCTCCATCGCTTTCCGCTGGCCGGCGGAGAGGTCGGACATTTCACGGCATCATTTGGCTGTGCGCACTTTAGCGAGGATGAGTCAACCCCTGAAGGGATCATGAACACCCTGCACGGGCGCATGGCCAGGGCCAGCAAATTGGGTGGGGATTGCTGCATATGTTTCGATGAGGAGGAGACATGAGCAGGATTCTTGTAGTAGATGACAATGCACTGAACCTTCAGCTCGCCTGCGATGCACTTGAACTCGCAGGTCACGAGGTTTTGAGTGCGGCGAATGGTGAAGAGGCTATTGCACTAGCGGCTTCCGAGCACCCAGACCTCATTCTCATGGATCTCAGGATGCCTGTGATGAACGGTGACGAAGCGATGCGGCGCATCAAGGCAGATGAGCGCACACGCCGTATTCCGGTTGTGGCACTGACAGCCAGTGCGATGAAGGGCGAGCGCGAACAACTGCTGGCCGCAGGCTTCGATGGATATATCGAGAAGCCCATCGGAGTGGCCACCTTTGCCGATCTGGTTGCATCCTATCTCCTGGATGCGGGGTAAGTGATGCTGGAAAAAGGGATGAAGACCATCCTTGTTGTTGATGATGAGGCGGTAAATCGCTTTCTGTTCGCAAACATTCTGCAAGCAGGGGATAGGAAGATTGTAACGGTTGCAGATGGCTCTGAGGCCGTGGTGCGTAGCCAGGAGATTCGGCCGGATATGATTCTGCTTGATCTCATGATGCCGGAGGTGAGCGGCTTTGATGTGCTCAAAGACCTGAAGTCCAATGCGGCCACACGTGATATTCCGGTCATTGTGGTCACGGCAATGGATGACTTCTATGCCAAGAGCAGGGCGCGCGATGCGGGTGCCGTGGCGGTTTTAACCAAACCGGTTAACAGACAGGAACTTGTAGTATGTACAGAACAGCTGCTTCGTTCCTGTAGCCCTGAACCGCCAGAGAGTCAGGCCGAGGAAAGCGATACAGGGGGGACAGGAGACGCGTAATGGCTGCGCGTAAAGGTAAAGGCAGAGCGAACAAAGCGATTCTGGGCAATGATGAATACTTTCGCCAGCTGGCAGAAAATATCCATGATGTATTCTGGATGACGACGCCGGACAAGTGCCAAATGCTCTATGTCAGCCCCGCATATGAAGACATCTGGGGACGTAGTTGCGAAAGTCTCTATGCCGCGCCACAGGACTGGATAGCCGCCATTCACGAAGGTGATCGTGAGGGCATCCTGGCGGCTGCTACGACAAAGCAGATCAGCGGTGAATACGATGAGAAGTATCGCATTGTGCGACCGGATGGCACTACCCGCTGGATTCATGATCGGGCCTTCCCGGTGCGTGACAAATCCGGGCGTATTTACCGCATTGCGGGCGTGGCCAGCGATATCACAGAGCTTGTCGAGATACGGACACTCGAAAGGTTGCGACAGCGGCTGATAGAGGTGCTTCTGAGCAAAGAAAGCGATCTCGAAGATATGCTTGGCCGCATGATTCTGGAAGTGGAAAAAGAAATTCCGTCGATGCTGGGCTCGGTGCTGCTCCTGGATGCAGAGGGTAAGCGCCTTCTGCGTGGGGCAGCGCCAAGCCTGCCTGCTGCCTATACGGACGCTATTCACGGGATCGAAATTGGCCCAGGGGTGGGCTCGTGTGGTACGGCGGCCTTTCGGGGTGAGCGCGTGATCGTTTCCGATATTGCTACCGATCCACTGTGGGCAGATTGCAGTGACATTGCAATCCGGCATGGCCTGGCTGCCTGCTGGTCTGAGCCCATCCGTGACAGATCGGGCCGCGTGCTGGGCACCTTTGCGATGTACTACCGGATATGCCGGGCTCCGGAGCTTTTCGAGCTCAAGGTGGTGGAGATGATGGCTGGCCTTGTGGCCATCGCCATTGAACGCAGCAGTACAGCTGCGGAAATAGAGTTGGTTGCAACAGTGTTTAGTGAAAGCCCGATGGGAATCATCATCACGGACAGCAAAGCAAATATTTTGCATGTCAATCACGCCTTCACAGACATAACGGGCTATACACCTGAGGACGCGATAGGGCGGAATCCGCGGCTGGTACGCTCTGGCCGACATGATCTGGCCTTTTATCAGAACCTGTGGACAAGTCTGCGCGAGACTGGCTGCTGGCAGGGCGAGGTGTGGAACCGGCGCAAGTCCGGTGAGGTGTACCCGCAATGGGAAACCATCACGGCGGTACGAGACGAGAGAGGGGAAACCACACACTATATCGGCTATTTCACCGATATCACAACGAAAAAGCTTTCTGAGTCCTATCTCTACCGCCTGGCACACTATGATGCCCTGACCAATCTGCCGAATCGAACTTTGTTTCAGGCGCGCCTTGAACAGGCCCTTGTCCAGGCGAAGCGGCACGGGCGGAAGGTCGGTGTGCTGTATTTTGATCTTGATAATTTCAAGCTAATCAATAACACGATGGGGCACTCGGCTGGCGACATGCTGTTGCAAATGATTGCCGGCAACCTGAAAACATGTGTGCGTGAAGAAGATACGGTGGCACGCCTGGGTGGCGATGAGTTCGTGGTGATTCTGACAGATATCAGATCACCCCGTGATGTGTTTGACGTTTCCAGAAAGATACAGGCGGCGATGCAGGAACCGCTGCCGCTTGAGGGCAGGGAGGTCAGCGTGACGTTCAGCGTTGGCGGCAGTCTTTACCCGGATGATGGACGCGATGCAGAAACACTGCTGAAGCAGGCCGATATCGCTTTGCATCGCGCCAAGCAGGAAGGGAAGGACAGGTGCGAATTTTTCACGCATGAGATGACCCTGGCCGTGGAGGCCAGGCAGCGGCTGGAAGAGGGGCTGAAGGCTGCACTGGAGCAGCGCCAGTTCCTGCTTTTTTACCAGCCCCAGATTGACCTTGCGAGCAGGCGCTGTATTGGTGTGGAGGCCCTGATCCGCTGGCGACATCCACAGCGGGGGCTGGTGCCACCTTTTGAGTTTATTCCTGTGGCAGAAGAAACGGGCCTTATCGTCCCCATTGGGCGCTGGGTGCTGGAAGAGGCCTGCCGGCAACAGCTGGCGTGGCGCAAAAAAGGACTGGATTTGCGCATGGCTGTGAATCTGTCCGCCCGCCAGTTGCAGGATGATGGCCTGTTAAATGTGCTGGGCAGTGTGCTTGATACCTTTGATATGAAGCCAGATATGCTGGAACTTGAGCTCACTGAAACCTGTCTGATGGAAAGCCCGGAGGCCGCAATCGGCCTGGTGAATGATATCAAGGCCCTGGGACTCAGGCTGGCCATGGATGATTTCGGTACCGGCTATTCATCACTGAGCTACTTGAAGCGCTTTGCCATGGACACATTGAAAATCGATCAGGCTTTTGTCCGTGGCCTGCCAGATGACGAGCAGGATGCGGCGATTGCCGCAACCATTATCGCCATGGCCCGCAACCTGGATATGAAAGTGCTTGCCGAAGGTGTTGAAACAAAAGAGCAGCTTCGCTTTATGGAGGCACATGGTTGCGATGAGGTGCAGGGCTATTATTTCAGCAAGCCTTTACCGGCAGCGGAAATCGAGCCCCTGCTGAAGCGAACATGGTAGCATTTCGGGCACCGTCGTAACTCCCAACTGCCCGGTTTTCTGAGAGGTGGACGGCCCGGCCAGTGTAGGGCCTAATACAGGCCATGAGTGGCCTTGGCGATCCGGTAATTTTCGCGCTGTTCCTGATTTTCACGGGCGCCGCCATTCTGGCGACGCTGGCCCTGTATGCCCGCCAGGCAATGCTGGTCAGCTACATTCTGCTTGGTATTTTGCTGGGACCGTCCGTGTTCGGGCTCGTCTCCGATGCGGAAATTGTCAGGGAGGTGGCACATATTGGCATCATCTTTCTGTTGTTTTTGCTCGGTATCAACCTGCCGCCACAAAAGCTCGTACAGCTTGTGCGGGAAACCACGCTGATCACCGGCGTCAGCTCACTCGTGTTTGCGGCAGTTGGCTTCGTGGCAGGTCTGCTGCTCGGTTTCCCCCTTCAGGAGTGCCTGGTTGTGGGTGCTGCGATGATGTTTTCGAGCACCATCCTCGGCCTGAAGCTGTTGCCGACCACTGTGCTGCACCACCAGCGTACCGGTGACCTGATGATCAGCATCCTACTGCTGCAGGATGTTGTGGCGATCATTATCCTGCTGTTTTTGCAGGCCCAACCAGGGGCGGGGCTTGCCTGGGGCGATGCCGGCCTGCTCGTGCTTTCCCTCCCGGGCCTGGCTGTTTTTGCCTGGGGTTTTGAGCGCTATGTACTGATTCGGGTGCTCAGGCGTTTCGACAAGATTCATGAATACATGTTTCTTGTGGCTATTGGCTGGTGTCTGGGCATGGCCCAGCTTGCATCTGCGTTGGGCCTGTCGCATGAGATCGGTGCCTTTATTGCCGGTGTTGCGTTGGCCACGAGCCCGGTATCGCTCTTCATTGCGGAAAGCCTGAAACCGCTGCGGGATTTTTTCCTTGTCATGTTTTTCTTTTCCCTGGGTGCAGATTTCAATCTGCCCATACTGCTGGATGTGCTTTTGCCCGCAGCAGTACTCGCCAGCTGTCTGCTTGCCGTGAAACCGCTGGTTTTCAGGGGCATGTTTGTGCGTGCCGGCGAAAGCCACGAACGGGCGAGCGAGATTGGCATTCGCCTGGGACAGATTAGCGAGTTTTCGCTTCTGATCGCCGTGCTGGCCCAGACGCAAGGCGTGCTCGGTGCGCGCGCGGCCTATCTTATTGAGGCCGCCACACTCATTGGCTTTGTTGTTTCATCCTATATCATCGTCATGCGCTACCCGACGCCAATTGCGGTTTCCGACCGCCTGCGCCGGGACTGAAGCCCGGGGCGCAAGCGAAGCTATTGCATCGCCGGGCAGGCGCCGCAGGGAGCATCGCCTCCACAGGCCGGCGTATCGCAGGCTGGTGCGGCATGCGCCCGGCCCACGGCATGGGCTGATATCAGTTTGCGCAGGCGCATGCTTTTACAGCTCGGACAGGATACTGCCTCTCCGGAATCCAGCACCAGCGCTTCGAATGTCTTTTCACAGTCCTCGCATGCATATTCAAAGATCGGCATCCGTTACCTCCGCGGAAATAGGCGGCAGATTGTATCCGGATTCCACCTGCTTACCAGTGGTTACGGGCCTCACGAATGTGTGCGAATACGCGTACTGCATCTTCTGCAATAGCATGTGCCTGGGCATATTGATGCAGGAATCCGGTGTCCAGCGGACGTAGAAACGGATTGGTTGCCAACTCTTCGCCAATGGTGCCGGGAATGGTTGGCGTGCGGCCCGCACGAAGTGCCTCAGTGCGCTCTTTTCGCTTCAGCAGGGCGGGGTTGTCGGGGTCGATACGCAGCGCAAACGCGATGTTATTCAGCGTGTATTCGTGGGCGCAGTAAAAACGCGTACCAGCAGGCAGTTCCACAAGCTTGCCCAGGCTGTGCCACATCTGTTCGGGTGTTCCCTCAAACAGTCGGCCGCAACCGGCACCAAACAGGGTATCACCACAGAACAGCGCATCGCCCAGGACAAAGGCGATATGGCCGCGCGTATGCCCCGGCACCTCCAGAACGCGGATGGCCCTGCCATTCAGGGATACAGGTACCGCCTCGGATACAGCATCATCCAGCCCCGGAATGCGTGCGGCATCTGTTTTGGCCCCGATAATACGGCAGTTGTAGTGTGATTTCAGCGTCAGGTTGGCGCCGGTGTGATCCCAGTGGTGGTGCGTATTCAGGATATGCGTAAGCCCGCGTCCGAGGGACTCGCAGGCCCGCTCAACCGGTTCGGTCTCGGCCGGATCAACCGCAGCCAGCGTCTCCGGGGTATCGATCAGGTAGATATAGTTGTCGCTCAGGGCCGGAATCTGGTGAATGGTGAAGCCGTGGTGTGTGTAATGCCACATGCATGGATCATACCCTGGCGCCTCGCGAATGGCATGTGTTTGGCACAGGGAAAGGCCTTGTGTGGAGCAGGGTGGAAATCGGAGTGCGCCCTGCTAGCGTTTCCGCTTCAATTCCAATCCATGTAACAAAACAAGGAGTGAGCGACATGAGCGTACTGGTAGGCAAGTCTGCGCCGGATTTTACGGCGACGGCGG
>CAZROR010000065.1:0-10085 GCA_964601765.1 uncultured Zetaproteobacteria bacterium | reverse complement strand
CGAAACGGCGCCTGCCTGCGTTGCTCGCCGCTCATTTGACGCAGCCAAACCTCGCGGCTCGTACCTTGGCATCCATCCATTCGGGGCAGCGGCGACTGCGCCAGGATTTGTGTGAACAGGCCCTAATATCAGGCCGGCATTATTTTCCGGCCTGTTTCCCTCCGCTTGTAACGGCCTCCACGAAGGTGCTGCCGGATTTGATGATTTCCATGGATTTGGCAGTGATGGCTGCTGCGCGGATGGCCTTGCCGCCACATGCGGTCATGCCCGTGAGCATCCCGGCGGACAGCAGTGTGACCAGCAGCCCCCGCAGAAGTAATTTGCCTCGTGGCCAGCACGGGCATGTCGGATGTTCAGCCGGGCGCATATTTCTATATTAGCAGCTTGTTGATGCGGCGTACGAAGGCGGCCGGGTCTTCGAGCTGCCCGCCCTCGCTCATCACGGCCTGATCGAACAACACCTCGCAGAGGTCAGCGAGTTTCTCCTTGCTACGCATCTTCTTCATCCTGGCAATCAGCGGGTGGCCGGGATTGATTTCGAGAATCGGCTTCACGTCCGGCACCTGCTGGCCTGCCTCTTTCAGGATGCGCTCCATATTCGTGCTGATGTCGGACTGCTCCGTAATCAGACAGGCCGGTGACTCCGTCAGGCGGCTGCTGGGCCGCACGTCCTTCACCCTGTCGCCGAGCACGTCCCGGATTTTTCCGATGAGAGGTGCTACATCGGTATCCTTGCTCTCCTGCTCTTTCCCGTCCGACTTCTCCTTCCCGCCGATACCGGACAGATCAAGCGTGCCCTTGCTGATGGAAACAAGCTGTTTGCCGTCGAATTCACTCAGATGGCTGACCAGCCATTCGTCGATACGGTCATGCAGCAGTAGTACCTCGATTCCTTTCTTGCGGAAAATTTCGAGGTGCGGGCTGTGGCTGACAGCAGTCAGCGATTCCCCCGTGATGTAGTAGATCTTGTCCTGTCCCTTCAGCATGCGACCGACATAATCCGCAAGCGTCACCGTTTGCGCCTCGCCCTCATCGTGTGTCGAGTGAAAGCGCAGCAGCGTTGCGATACGCTCGCGGTTATCAACATCCTCGATGATGCCTTCCTTCAACGCATTGCCGAATTCGCGCCAGAATATGGCGTAGTCCTCAGCCCTGTTTTCCGCCAGCTCCGCGAGCAGCGCGAGCACGCGCTTCGTGGCGGCCTTTTTCATTGCACCAATAGCCGGACTGTGTTGCAGGATCTCACGTGAGATATTCAGCGGCAGGTCGCTGGAGTCCATGACGCCGCGCACGAAGCGCAGATAGTGCGGCATCAGCTCATCGGCCGACTCCATGATAAACACGCGGCGCACGTAGAGTTTGACGCCGTGACGTGCCTCCGGATGCCACAGGTCGAATGGCGCGGTACGGGGAATATAAAGCAGCAGGGTATATTCGTACTTACCTTCCAGCCGGTGGTGCAGGTGTGCCAGGGGAGGCTCGAAATCGTGGGCCACATGCTTGTAGAAGTTGACGTATTCCTCTTCCGTAATCTCGCTCCTGGGCCGCGTCCACAGGGCCGAGGCCTGATTGACGGTCTCAAGCTTGCCGTCCTTGTCTTCGGCCTGCATGCGAATGGCAAAGGGGATGTGATCTGAGTACTTATGGATGATGGACCTCAGGCGAAACGCGTCGAGAAACTCACCCTCCCCCTCGCGCAGGTGCAGCACGATTTCCGTGCCGCGCTGCGGCACCTCCACGGTTTCAAGCGTGTATTCGCCCTGGCCTGTGGACTCCCAGCGTACGCCGTGTTCCGGTCCGAGACCGGCACGCCTTGTTGTCAGCGTTACCCGGTCGGCCACGATGAAGGCCGAATAGAAGCCGACACCAAACTGGCCGATCAGGCGCGCGTCCCGCACCTGATCGCCGCTTAGTGACTTCAGGAATTCCACCGTGCCGGATTTGGCGATGGTGCCGATATTGTCGATAACCTCCTGCCGGCTCATGCCGATGCCGTTGTCGCGTACAGTAATGGTGCGGGCCTCCCTGTCGATGCCGATGAACACGTGCAGATCGGCATCGTTTTCAAACAGGGCATCATCGGAAAGCGCTTCAAAGCGCAGCTTGTCGGCCGCATCCGATGCGTTCGAGATCAGCTCGCGCAGGAAGATTTCCTTGTTGGAATACAGCGAGTGGATCATCAGGTCGAGGAGCTGCCGGATTTCGGTCTGGAACGACAGTGTTTCCTTGTGCGTTTCACTCATGTCTTTCTGCCTCTTGTATCTCATCGAATCTGGGAAGGCGCATTGTCGGGGTGCGGCCTGTTTTTTCAAGGCGCTTGACAACATGCCGGGCAATGACAACTGTTCGAATAATGTTCACTCAAGGTGATGCGGCTGTATCGAGACAGGAAAGACGGGCAAGGCGTGAGCGCCGCATCATCGAGCGGGCAATTGCCCTGTTCATTGACAAGGGCTTTCTGAGTGTGCGCATGGCGGATGTAGCCGCGGCCTGTGATCTCGCCATGGGCACGATCTATTCACACTTTGCCGCAAAGGAAGACCTGCTGATGGGTTGTGCCACGCGGCTCACATACGAGGAGAGGGTGCTTTATCAGGGCATCATCGAGACGGATGTCCCGCCCATGCGGCGCATTGTCACGTGCTTCACGGTGAACTGGCTGATTGCCCAGCATCATCCCGGGCTGGTTGAAATCGAGAATCTGTCACTGATGCCGTCGGTATGGTCACGCGCCGACCCCCAGCGCATCAACGAGCTGAATGCCCTGCACCGGGAATTTTTCGAGATGGCACGCACCCTTGTACTGGAGGTGCTGGATACTGAGCTGGATGGCTATGTCGACATCGGAGACGCTACTCCGGAGGCCAGGGCCACGCTGATCAACCATGGCATGTGGGGTCTGTGTGTCGGCCTGAACAGTACGGCCCAGTCCGGCATCGTCCGGGCCGGCAGCGGCCAGCATGAGGCATGCAGCTATCAGCATTTCACAACCAATGTCATGCATTTCCTGAAAGGCTATGGCTGGTCTGAGCCGGCACCCAGGAAGGTGTTCGATGACTGTCGTGAGGCAGCCCTGGCCTGCCTTGCCGGGCATCCGTGGTTTGCCTGCCCCGCCCATTCACCGGCAGGCCGGAAGGAGGTGACGAGCCATGCGTAGAGGGCTCGTGTGGTGGCCGCTTTGGTTCGGGCTTGTGACGGGCGGTTGTGCTGTCGGGCCGGACTATCAGCCCCGGCAGGCCCCCGATGTGGCGGACTATACAAGCCCAGCTGCAGTCAGTGACAAGGCGAAGGCATACGGCCCCGTACTGAAGGATGGTGCGGACATCCCGGCACACTGGTGGGCGCTCTATCATTCCCGGGCGCTGGTACGCGTGATTCACATGGGGCTGAAGGATAGCCCGACCCTGGCAGCGGCAAGGTCGACACTGCGCGCCGCGCAGGAGGACTATGCTGCGCAGAGCGGCACCATTCTGTATCCGCAGGCGGATGCGAAGCTGACCAGCACGCGGCAGAAGCTCTCCGGCGTTGCCTTCGGACAGGGCGGGGATTTCATCTATACGCTGCATGATGCATCGGTAACCGTAAGCTACAACCTCACGCCGTTCGGGGCAGGACAGCGCTATCTCGAGTCACTGCGCGCCGGTGTGGACTACCAGGGCTATCAGCTCGAGGCGGCACACCTCGCCCTGACCGCAAACATTGTGACCGCTGCGATCACCGAGGCTGCGCTGCGCGGTCAGTTGCAGGCAGCGGGTGATATTGTCGCCAGCGAACGCACCCAGCTGGGCATCGTCGAGCGGCAGGCTGAGCTCGGTGTGGCGACACAGGCGGATGTGCTGACCCAGCGCACAGCGCTGGCCCAGGCCCAGGCCACCCTGCCGCCACTGCAGAAGCGGCTGGCCCAGACCCGCCATCACCTGGCTGTGCTGACGGGCCACTTTCCGAACAGCGACGAGGTACCTTCATTCCAGCTGCAGGATTTCCACATGCCCGAGCAGTTACCACTGAGCCTGCCTTCGCAACTGGTGCGTCAGCGGCCCGATATCCGTGCTGCCGAGGCCGAGCTGCACCAGGCCAGTGCTTTGGTCGGCCTGGCCACGGCGAATCTGTATCCTTCCTTTACCATCGATACCGGATTCGGCCGACAGGCCGTGAAGTTTGCCGACCTTTTGACCGGCCCCGCGAGTACGATCTGGAATCTTGGCGGCAGTATGCTGCAGCCGCTGTTTCACGGCGGTGAGCTGAGTGCAAAACGGCGCCAGGCCCTCGCAACATTTGAGGCCGCGCGTGCACGCTACCGGGAAACGCTGTTGCTGGCCTTTCAGAATGTTGCCGATGTATTGCTGGCGCTCAGGCGCGATGCCGAGGCGCTGGCCCTGCAGGATAAGGCGGAGGGCTATGCGGCCGGCACGCTGAAGCTCGTGCAGCGGCAATTCAGCCTTGGGGCGGCGAGCTATCTGTCGCTTTTGGCGGTACAGCGCCAGTTCCACCAGAGCCATATTGCCGTGGTGCGGGCAAAGGCCGCCCTGCTTGCTGATACGGCGGCACTGTTCCAGGCCATGGGCGGCGGCTGGTGGCAACGCCAGGATGCCTATCATCCGGTTGCCAGCCCTGCCACGGAGACTCACCGGAAATCTTCGGATGCGGTTATGGAGGGCGCATAATGAGCCTGATGAAAAAGCGAATGCTGTGGATGTTGCTCGGTGTCGGATTGCTGTTCGGCAGCCTGGCGGGATATCAGGCATTTTCCACGCACATGATGAAGAAATATCTGGCATCCAATGCACGCCCACCGGCGACCGTAACGGCCATGCGGGCGTCCTATCAGGACTGGCAGCCAAGCCTGCACGCCATTGGCAGCCTGCGGGCTGTACACGGTGTGGACATCAGTACCGAAGTGGAGGGTCAGGTGTCCCGCGTGCATGTACGTTCCGGCGAGGTTGTCAAAAAGGGGGCGCTGTTGGTCGAGTTGAGGCATGCCGACATGGCAGCCCGGCTCAGTGCACTCAGGGCCGATGCCCGACTGGCTGAGCTGAGCTACAGGCGTGACAAGGCACAGCTCGCGGCCCGGGCGATCAGCCAGGCGCAGTTCGATGCCAGCGCTGCGGCGATCCAGCGGAGCCGGGCAGCTGTTGCTGAGCAGCAGGCTCTGATTGCGAAGCGGCGGATTACCGCTCCCTTTGCCGGCCGTATCGGTATCGTGGCGGTCAACCCGGGCCAGCACCTGAAGCCTGGGGATGTGATTGCCACGCTGCAGGATACGAAGGCCCTGTTCGTTGATTTTCACCTGCCACAGCGGGATGTCGGCGGTATCGCCGTTGGCCAGCGCATTCGCCTCCGGAGTGACGCCAGGCCACATCGTAGCTTTACGGGTGTGATTTCCGCCATCAATCCCGCGGTTGACCGTACCACGCGCAATGTGCGCATCGAAGGGCGTATCGAGAACAGTGAAGGGCTGCTGTATCCGGGCATGTTTGTGTCGATGGATGTCGAGCGTGGTGCGTCCCGCCGTTATCTGACCGTGCCGCAGACCGCGATTGCCTATAACGCCTATGGTGCAACCGTATTCCTTGCCGTGAAGGCGAGCAGTGATGCCGGTGGCAAGGAGACTCTCGTGGCCAGGCAGGAATTCGTCAGGACCGGCCCGACGCGTGGCGATCAGGTGGCTATCCTCTCCGGCATCAGAGAGGGAGATCTTATTGTCACCAGCGGCCAGATGAAGCTGAAAAACGGCACACCGCTTGTCATCGATAATCGCGTGCAACCGGCGAACGACCCGGTACCAACACCCCAGGAACGATAAACGACGTGAATTACACGGATATTTTCATTCGTCGACCGGTGCTGGCTGCAACCATCAGCCTGCTGATCCTCGTGCTGGGCGTGCAGGCCATCATCAACATGCCGATTCGCCAGTTTCCAGAAACCCAGAATGCCGTGGTGACGGTGAGTACCGTTTATTACGGTGCCGACGCCGAGACCGTGGCCGGCTTCATCACACAGCCGCTGGAAACGGCAATTGCCCAGGCCAAGGGTATCGACTACCTGACCTCGACGAGCGTCAGTGGGGCCTCGACAATCTCGGCCCGGCTGCGCCTGAACTACGATGCCAACCGCGCTCTGACCGAAATCAACGCCAAGGTGAATGCGGTGCTGAACCGGCTGCCGCCGGAGGCGCAGCAGCCGGTGCTGACCGTGCAGGTCGGCCAGACTGTGGACTCGATGTACATGGGCTTTTTCAGCACCAAGCTGCCCAACAACAATGTGACGGATTACCTGCTGCGTGTTGTCAAGCCGCAGCTCGATGGTATCGAAGGCGTGCAGCGTGCCGAGATTATCGGCGCACGTGAATTCGCACTGCGCGCATGGCTTGATCCTGCATGTATGGCCGCCCATGGCGTGACAGCCAGCGATGTCTATGCGGCGCTGGCGGCCAACAATTATCTCACTGCAATCGGCAGCACGAAAGGGCAGATGGTCAGCGTCGAGATGAATGCAGCGACCAATCTGCATTCAGTCGATGAGTTCAAGCAACTGGTAATCCGCGAGCAGGACGGTGCCGTCGTGCGCCTTGCCGATGTGGCCAACGTGGTGCTTGGTGCCGAGGATTACAACCTAACCACGGCGTTTGACGGTGAAAAATCGGTGTTTATCGGCATCAAGGTCGCACCGGAGGCGAATGTGCTGGAGGTGATTCAGCGCGTACGCGATCATTTTCCGGACATCCAGGCGCAGATGCCCAACGGCCTGAGTGGCAAGATCGTCTATGATGCGACCAAGTTTATCCGTAGCTCAATTCATGAGGTAATCAAGACACTCAGCGAGGCGTTGCTGATCGTCACTCTTGTGGTATTCATCTTCCTCGGTAGCTGGCGGGCCGTGATCGTGCCACTCGTGGCTATTCCACTGTCGCTCGTCGGTGCTTTTTTCGTGATGATGTCGCTGGGCTACACGATCAACCTGCTGACCCTGCTGGCGCTGGTGCTGGCCATCGGGCTTGTTGTGGACGATGCGATTATCGTTGTCGAGAACGTCGACCGGCATATGCACCACGAAGGGAAATCACCGTTTGAGGCGGCGCTGCTTGCCGCACGAGAGCTTGGTGGCCCGATTATCGCCATGACCGTCGTGTTGATTGCGGCCTATGTACCGATCGGCTTTCAGGGCGGGCTGACCGGCGCGCTGTTCACTGAGTTTGCCTTCACCCTGGCGGGTGCAGTCACGATTTCGGCGGTCGTGGCCCTGACGCTGTCCCCGATGATGACCTCGAAGATGTTCACACCCAAGCAGCAGGATCACTGGCTGGTGGCGCGCATCGATCGCGAGTTCTCACGCCTGCACGCAGCGTACCAGCAACGACTGACCAGTGCCCTGCAAACCTGGCCGGTGCTGGCGGTGATGGGCGGGTTGCTGCTGCTTCTGGCGGCATACCTGTTTGCCACCTCCAAGGCGGAACTGGCACCGCAGGAGGATAGGGGGCTCGTCGCTGGTCAGATTATCGGAGCGCCGAATGCTACTGCACAGCAGATGAGCATGTACGCGGAGCAGATGTATGCGATGGCGAAAGAGCTTCCGGAATATGACCAGATGTTCCAGCTCACGGGCACGCCGACGACAAGCCAGGGGCTTGGCGGCGTGCTGTTTACACCGTGGGATGAGCGCGAACGCAGTGCCAATGAGCTGCAGCAGGTGCTGCAGGAGAAATGGAATCACATTGCCGGTGCCCGCGTGGCAGCCTTCCAGTTTCCGTCCCTGCCCGGCGCGGGCGGGCTGCCATTGCAGTTTGTCATCAAGACCACGGAGAGCTTTGACAAGCTGAACAGGGTTGCGCAGCAGGTTGTAGCCAGGGCGCAGGCCAGCGGCATGTTTTTCTTCATCAACAGTGACCTGAAGATCGACAAGCCGCAGAGCACCCTGAAGGTTGACCGGGACATGGTGGCGGCACTCGGGCTCACGCAGGAACAGGTCGGCGCCGCGTTGAGTGCTGCGTTGGGCGGCGGCTATGTGAATTATTTCTCTATCGACGGGCGTTCCTATCGCGTGATGCCGCAGGTGGCGCAGGTTGTGCGTCTGAATCCGGAGCAGGTGCTGGACTATTATCTGCGCACGCCCGATGGCGCGATGGTTCCGGTTTCCACCGTGGCTACGCTGACGCACGAAGTGGTACCGGAATCCATCAACCACTTTCAGCAGCTGAACTCGGCCACGGTATCCGGTGTCTTTGCCGGGGGTCTGTCCCAGCAGCAGGTGCTTGATTTCATGACCCGGACCCTGCATGAGGTGGCGCCGACCGGCTATGCCATCGACTATGCCGGCCAGACACGCCAGTTCGTGCAGGAGTCGGGTGGCTTTGTCTACATGATGCTGCTGGCCATTGTCATCGTGTATCTGGCCCTGTCCATTCAGTTCAACAGCTTTCGTGATCCGCTGGTCATTCTGGTATCAGTGCCCATGGCACTGCTTGGTGCACTGATTTTCATCAATCTCGGCCTGGCCACGATCAATATCTACACCGAGGTTGGCCTGGTCACGCTGATGGGCCTGATCAGCAAGCACGGCATCCTGATGGTGCAGTTTGCGAATACGTTGCAGCTGACCGGCAGGAGCAAGCTGGAGGCCATTATCGAGGCCTCGGGTGTGCGCCTGCGCCCGATTCTGATGACGACAGCGGCGATGGTGCTGGGCGTGCTGCCGCTGGTCATGGCCAGCGGGGCGGGTGCTGCCGGCCGCTATTCAATGGGTCTCGTGATTTTCACAGGCCTGTCCATCGGCACCCTGTTCACGCTGTTTGTCGTACCGGCCGTGTATATGCTTGTGGCCCTGGATCGCGGGGGCCGGGCCGAGCCGGAGATCACCGTCTGATCCACCCTGTTCGAGCCGTCGCTTTTGTTGTCCTGATGTGGCCGGCCGTGCTGCTGGCCGCGGAGCCGGACTGGCAGGGCTATGCGCGCATCCTGCGCGCACATGTATCTCGGGGTGTGCGTGACGGGGTGAGGTTGGCCACGGTGGACTATCCCGCCGTAGCCCGGGATGCAGACTGGCCACGGCTATTGACCGTGCTTGCCCGCTTCGATCCATCACGGCTGTCGGGGCGCAAGGAGCGGCTGGCCTTTTTTATCAATGCCTACAATATCCTGGCCATCAAGGTTGTGCTGGATCACTGGCCGGTGGATAGCATCCGCGATGCGGGTGGTTTGCTGACGCCGGTGTGGAAGATGCAGGCCGGGACCATCGGCGGCAGGGCGTACAGCCTTGATGCGATCGAACACGGGGTTCTGCGCCCGATGGGTGAGCCGAGGATGCATTTCGCCATTGTCTGCGCTTCCATCAGCTGCCCCGACCTCAGGGGCGAGCCGTATACGGCAGCAGCGCTGGATGGACAGCTGGACGATCAGGTGAAGAGATTCCTGGCCAGTCCGGCCAAGGGCCTGTGCAGATCAGTGGGCGGTGTTCGTGTCTCCAGGATATTCGACTGGTTTGAAGATGACTTTGAGGTGGCTGGCGGCGTGCCCGCCTTCATTCGGCGCTATCGTCCTGATATCGGCCGGGGTATGCCGGTTGTCGGCTACCTGACCTATAACTGGCGGCTTAACCGGTGATTACTGTCGACGGGTGGTTGCCAGAAGCCATATGGAGCCACACAGGCCTGAGATGACCGAGGCCAGCAGGATACCTGTTTTTGCCATCAGCAGGTGATCGGGGCTTGTCTTGAAGCCCAGCTCTGCGATGAATATGGACATCGTGAAGCCGATGCCGCCCAGTAGTCCGACACCGGCGATATGCCGAAAATCGACGCCGGCGGGCAGCGCCCCAATACCTGCCTTCAGCGCCAGCCAGCTGATGCCGGCAATGCCGATGAACTTGCCGGCAACCAGAGCGACAACCACGCCGGCGGTGACCGGGTGTGTGAGTACCTCGGTGAGTGAGGCAATCGGTACCGGAATGCCAGCATTGGCAAGCGCAAACAGCGGGATGACGATAAAGGCTACCGGCATATGCATGCTGCGCTCAAGCCTTCTGAGCGGAGTTTCCACCATGCGTATGCCGTTTTCCAGTGTCTGCACGATGGCGCTCTGCTCATCGCT
>CAZROR010000064.1:0-10099 GCA_964601765.1 uncultured Zetaproteobacteria bacterium | reverse complement strand
CCGCACGCAAGGCCCTGTCCCGCAGGGGTTGCGCTGCAATCGCGCGCCCGCTGTGCCAGGCTCCCTGGCTTCGTAGCTACGGCTACGACCTGCGTCACCTTCCTTGCGTGCATCACGATTGCAGCTGCAACGCGACTCATGGAGGCTTATTCAGAGGTTCCTTAGAGCAAGCAGCAGAAACAGTCTGCCCAGTGGTGTGCCAGTAACCGGGGTGATGGAAGGTACGTAGCCATCGAAGCAAGACTCACACTGGGAAGGCCTGTACCACAGGCATCAATAGCCTCAAACCAGTGGGGGTCGACGGCTATGTTCAGGGCCATGCCATGATAAGCCACACCTCGCGCAATACGCAGGCCAATAGCCGCCACCTTGCCTGCCGGCGTCCATACACCAGGAAACCCCTGCCGCCGTGATACGGCCACTCCCAGCGTCTCCAGGCAGTCAATACAGGACTGCTCCAGCAGATGTACGTAGGTACGTGGAGACAGGCTGCGTTCACGCAGCGAGATAACCGGATAAAGCATCACCTGGCCGGGGCCGTGAAACGTCGTCTCTCCCCCCCGGTCCGTGTGAATCAGCGGCGCCTTAAGCCCGTTGTGCAGGCGGTTGTCCACACCACGCCGGCCTGTCGTGTAGACCGGCTCATGCTCACATGTCCAGACCACCTCAGCCTGTAATCCAGCGGCAACGTCCGCTGCCAGTGCCATAAGCCTCCGCCACGTGGGAACATAGGGCTGACGCCCCAGCCAGTGAAATGCCGGCTCAGTATTTGCTGAGACTGTCATCCACCTCCTCAATCCAGCGCAGAATGCCTCCGGCAAGATTTTTTACACGCGTGTAGCCACGGGACTTCAGAAACTCGACGGCTTGGGCGGAGCGGCCGCCCATTTTGCAATGTACGACCACGTCGCGCTCCTTTGGTACCTCGGCATAGCGTTGCGGCAGCTGGCCAAGCGGAATCTCCCATGTGCCGTCGATGCGACAGATTTCCAGCTCAAAAGGCTCACGTACATCCAGAATAAACAGGTCCGGATTCTCCCGCCGCATCGCCTCCAGCTGCCTCGGGGTAATATCATCCTCACCCAACGGTACCTCTTCCGCCTCCGCCTCAGTCGGCGGCAAGCCGCAAAACTGCTCGTATTCCACGATCTCGTGAATGCGTGGATGTGTGCCACATGCCGGGCAATCCGGATCACGCCTGAGCCGCACCTCACGGAAACGCATCTCCATGGCATCGTATAGCATCAGCCGGCCGGCCAGCGTGCGCCCCTTTCCGAGAATGATTTTTATCGCCTCCGTTGCCTGAATCACACCAATCACACCAGGCAGCACCCCCAGCACTCCACCCTCAGCACACGAGGGGACAAGCCCCGGCGGCGGAGGCTCGGGATAAAGGCAGCGATAACAGGGGGCATCATCATAGTTGAACACCGTGACTTGACCCTCGAACTGAAAGATCGAGGCATAAACGAGCGGACGATGCTCCAGCACACAGGCATCGTTCACCAGGTAACGCGTGGGAAAGTTATCGGCTCCGTCAACAACAATATCATAGCCGCGTATGATGGCACGCACATTGTCCCGCCGGATGCCCTCGCCATGCAGCACAACATCCACAAACGGATTGATTCCACGCAGCTTGTCACGTGCGGACTCCACTTTCGGGCGCCCCACATCCGCGGTCGTGTGCGCGATCTGGCGCTGCAGGTTGGATTCATCAACAACATCGAAATCGACCAGGCCAATCCTGCCTAAGCCTGCTGCCGCGAGATAAAGCGATATCGGACTACCCAGCCCGCCGGCTCCGACGCACAGTACACTGGCCTTCTTCAGCTTTTCCTGCCCGGCCAGGCCCACCTGCGGCAAAATGATATGCCGGTTGAAACGGGCCAGCTCCGCAGCACTCAAAACATCGCTCATGCGTACCTCCTGCTGTATTCAACACATAGCTTCATAAATCTCTCGTACCCCCGCTGGATCGCAGACCAGCAGCACATCACAGCCGGCCTCAACCGCCTGCGTCGCTGCATGATGGATATGATCACCGACTCCCTTCATACACAGGTCATCGCTCCATATCCGGCCCGTAAACCCGAAACGTCCCCGCAACACCTTCCTGAGCCAGAACCCGGACAATGTAGCCACGCACGAATCCACCTTTTCATACACGACATGTGCCGTCATGATATGTTTTAGCCCCTGCGCCATGCATACCCTGAAGACCTCAGCCTCCCGCAACAGCGCGGCCATGCTGGCGTCAACATGCGGAACAGCCAGATGTGAATCAGCATCGGCACGGCCATGGCCGGGGAAATGCTTGCCGACTGCGGCCACCCCCGCCGCCTGGAGCCCCTTGATACAGGCGGCGCCAAGCGCGGCAATCACACACACGTCCGGGCCGTAGGCACGCGTACCGATGATGGCATCGGCGCTCGGGTGGAACACATCCAGCACAGGCGCACAGTTATGTGTAAACCCGAGCCGCTGCAATGCCTCCCCCACGTTTCGCGCATCTTCATATACCGCCTGCCGGGCGAGGGCAGGCGCATCTCCATACATGGCCCCATACTTGGCGGCAGGCCTCCGGTCCGAAAACGGTGCCCAGGATAATCTGGTCACGCGGCCGCCTTCCTCGTCAATAGCAGCCCAGAGTGGCTGGCCGGCACATTGCCGCGCATCATCCAGCAATGCCGCAACCTGCGCCGGTGTTTCGATATTACGCGCAAACAGGATAATGCCGAGCGGCGGGAAATGATGCAGCCAGCGGCGCTCTTCATCCGACAGCCTGGTGCCGGCAAGGCCGACGATCAGGCGGTGATGTATCCGCTTCATCCTATCCGGATACCCCGCAGCCGCCACGGAAAAGCCATGCCTCATGGCGGAGAGCCTAGCAGGCTGTCGCCCCCTTGCCATCGGACAGCGGGCCTATCATCCTCCGCCGGATGGAAACACACTTCGACCCCGGCGAAATCGACAAATTCGAGGCTATCGCAGAAGAGTGGTGGGACCCGAACGGGCGCTTCAAGCCACTGCATCGCATCAATCCGTTGCGCCTGGCGTATATCGCCAGCCATATCGACATGGAGGGGGCGGAGATCCTGGATGTTGGCTGTGGCGGCGGCCTGCTCGCCGAAGGCATGGCAGAAAAGGGGGCACGCGTCACCGGGATTGACCGCGCCGGCAGGGTGCTTCAGGTGGCGCGCCTGCACACTGAAAAGGCCCATGTGGATGTGAGCTACGAGGAAAGCGATGCAGAAACGTGGGCCGGGCATCACGCCGGGGCCTATGATGCCGTGACCTGCCTTGAGGTACTCGAACATGTGCCGGACGTCCCCGGCACGATCGCCGCGTGTGCCCGCATGCTCAAGCCCGGGGGTGCCTTCTTTTTTGCCACCATCAACCGCACACCCAAGGCCTATGCACTTGCCATTATCGGTGCCGAGTACCTGCTCGGCTGGCTGCCAAAAGGAACACACCGCTATGACAACTTCATCCGCCCCTCGGAAATGCATGCGGCCATGCGTGCGTCCGGACTGGCCATCACGGACATCCATGGCATGTCCTATCATCCGCTGACAGGCCATTTCAGCCTCTCGGACGACCTTGCCGTCAACTACCTTGGCGTGGCCCGCAAGGCCGCATAGTTCCTACCCACTCCACATGCGCCCCGGTCTAACCGCCTTTGCCCTTGCCGCTTTTCTTGCGGGGGGCAAGGCCATGGCCGCGGACGTGGACATCGCCGCCGATCATCTGTCCCGCGATGCGGAGGGCATCGTCACGGCTACCGGCAATGTGGAAATCAGGCGCATGGACGAGGTCCTGCAGGCCGACAGTGTGCGCTACAACCCGGGAAAGCATCAGATTCATGCCGAAGGCCACGTCGTCCTGCGCTCACCACAGGCTGTCATCAAGGCCCCATCCGCCACAGTGGATACCGAATCAAAGGATGGCGAGATCATCAATGGCACCATTTACCTGCCCGACAACAAGCGGATAAGCGCTGCACATATCCAGCGTCATGGGGATTATATCTTTGAGGCCAGGTCCGCCCACTTCAGCTCCTGCCCGGCTGACAGCGAGGCCTGGGGGCTGTCGGCAACCACGGCCGTCATCGATCAGGACAAGGGCCAGATGACGGCAACAAACGCGCGCTTCGAGCTGGGCGGCATTCCGGTCCTCTACAGCCCCTACTGGCGCCATCCGCTGCGCCGCAAATCCGGCTTTCTGACGCCTACCTATGCAACCGGCAAGCGCCGCGGTTCGGAGTTTGCCATTCCATACTATCTGGCCATCCAGCCGGACTGGGATGCCACCTTCACCCCCCACTGGATGAGTGCGCGTGGTTTCATGCCGGAACTGGAACTGCGTCACGTATCACGTGCGGGCCGTGAATACATCCGGGCGGAAGGCCTCAGTGACAAGGTGCTGGGCAGGGCACGACAACGGGTACGGGCAAAAACTACTTGGCAACTGCCCTATACCATGAGCCTGGGCATCGATGCTGACTATACCAGCGACAGCGACTACCTCGCCGATCTTGCACGGGCACCAGGGGAATCCACAAAAAGCTATCTGCAAAGCACAGCTGCCCTGATCGGGCACGGCGAACACAGCGACTGGCGACTTTCGGGCACGTATCAGCAAACGCTGACTTCGCCCAGCAATGCCACCACCTTGCAAATCGCACCCCGCTTCGAGAGCCAGTGGACACGGCCGCTCTTCGGGCGACGCACCATCCTGCACCTCGACCAGCAAACCACCCGCTTCACACGACGCCAGGGAGTAGATGGATGGCGTGTCGACCTGCATCCATATGCCGAAATTCCCCTCGAGTTTCTTTCCGGTGCCGTCACCTCATCCATGACCTTCGGTTCCCACCATACGCGTTACTGGCTAGGCAACACGCAAAGCGAAAGGCGTCCCGTACGCACCAGTGCCGAATTCGGGCTGTCCGTCAGCACCGTACTGGAGCGTATCTTCCGCCAGGGTACGCTCAGGCACAGCATCATTCCGAGCTTGCGGTATGATGCGGTTGATGTTGCCGATCCGGCAACATCTCCCAATTTCGACTCAGCATTCAGCCAGCTGACCGGTACAAACTTCATGTCCGGCAACCGGTTTTCCGGTCATGACCGCATTGAACACACGCATCGGGTCAGCTTCTCGCTGACCAACCGGATTGAGCACAAGCCAGCTGTGGCCGGTGACGTGCTGCCCGAAGGGGAGCCGGTACAGCGCACAGCCCGCACACTGCTGGAGACCAGCATTGGCGCCTCCTATGACCTGAAGGCCAGCGCATCGGCTTCTACATCACGGCTTTCCAACCTGTTCACCTCGCTGGCCATTTATCCGGTAACCGGCCTGAACTGGACCACCAGCGGGCAATATGATCACCGCAACCGATTCTGGGGCACGCTCGAGTCCTCCATCAACTGGCAACCCGGCGGCGGACACTCGCTTTCCGTGGGTTATCAGATGAAAGATGCGCGCTTTACCACGCCGGAAACGCGGGCCATCCGCGTGGCGGGTACATACCGCCTGTCCCGGCAGTGGCGGCTTTCCGGCAATGCGCATCATGATCTGCAACTGAAAAAATTGCAGAACGCCAATGTAGCGCTCGATTACACCCATGCCTGCTGGGGGCTGCATCTGGACGGACAGTGGATCAACCGGCCTTCCGGTACATCCAAGGCATCGGAGTTTTCCTTCCAGGTACTGGTGACATTCAACGGCCTGGGCACCATCGGCTACCAGGCTGAAGGGAGCAGCGTCGGCTTATAGCCCGGGACGGGAGGATTCACTATCATGTGCGGCCATCTCTGGCAGGGCTTTCATGGAGGCGTCATGCGGCTTGTCGCTGCGTTCATTGTTGTATTCACCATCATGGCATCACCCGCACGGGCGGAAGTACTGGAAAGCATTGCTGCCATTGTCAACGGCGAGGCCCTGACCTGCTCCGAAATCCACGATGGCGTTCGTGATCTGACGCGTCAGCTGAAACAATCCGGGCTGACCAGGATCCCCCCTGAGAAAACACTCTGGGAGAGAACGCTGGAAAACCGGATCATACAGGCCCTTCAGCTCCAGGAAGCACGCAGGCTGGAACTGAAGGTGACCGATGAGGATGTAGACAAGGCCATTGCCGACATTGAATCGGAAAACAACATCCCGGCCGGGCAGCTTGAGAAAATCATCAAGGCCCAGGGCATGGATATCGCCCAGTACCGCAAGGCCCTGCATGACCGTCTGCTCACCAGCAAGCTGATCAACATCGCTGTCCGCTCCAGGCTCAAGGTCAGCGAGGAGTCCATGCGTGAGTATTACCGCAAATACCTTGCAGGTGCGGGCCCGGTACGTGAGGTTCAACTCAGGCAGATCTTCATCGCGCTGCCTCCCGACCCCACACCGGCACAAGTGAAAGCAGCCCAGGACAAGATCAGAAGACTGCGGGCGCGGGCCCTGGCCGGGGAGGACTTCGGGCATCTGGCCACCCTGTATTCCGATGCACCCGATGCGTCCCAGGGCGGCCTGATGGGCTGGTTCATGCCGGGAGCACTACCGCCACGCATGGCCAGCGCGCTCACACTCAAGGTCGGCGGGATAACGGCGCCCATCCGCTCTCCCGGTGGCTTTCATCTGCTACAGGTCGTCGATGAACGCCAGCGTCAGTCCCAGCGTGGCAAGGCATATGATGAAATTCACACACGCCACATCCTGCTGAAAATCCCTTCCGACGCTGACGAGGAAACACAAAGGAAAATCCGCGCCCGGGCCGAGGCCATTGCCGAGGAGATGCAGGATGCCTCGGATGAGGATTTTGCAACACGCGCCGGGGAAATCTCCCAGGGGCCTAGCGCAGCACGCGGCGGTGACCTCGGCTGGTCCAAGCGCGGAGACATGGTGCCGGAATACGAAAAGGCAGCGTTCAGCCTGAAGGCCGGGGAAACCAGTGGTGTTGTGGAAACGCCATTCGGGCTGCACATCATCCGCATGGTCGCGCGTCGGCATGTCGACCCCAATGCCTTCGAGGCGCACCGGGATCATATCCAGGAAATTCTTCTGAGTTCAGAGATGCAGAATCAGCTGCCACGCTGGATCGCCGGACTGAAAGCAAGGGCATCCATCAAACGCAGGACGTGCCCACAGTAGCGCGTTGCAGCAGGCCGCTCCTGCTCAGCCTGGGGGAGCCGGCCGGCATCGGCCCGGATTGCGTGCTGCGCGCTCATCAGGCAGACCCCGGGCTGTTTCATGATATCCGCATCATTGGTCCGGCACGATGGCTGCGTGATCGCGCCAATGACATCGGCCTGTCCGTGGCCATTGAAGAAGTCGCATCACTGGAGGCACAGAGCGCACCCGGCGCGCTGGCATGCTGGAACCCGGGGATTGGGGACGTGCATGCCGTCCGCCCAGGCAACCCCAAAGCGGGAAATGCGGATGCGATCATCACCTGCCTGAGAAAGGCGGCGGCAGCCTGCATGCTTGGGGAGGCACGCGCCCTGATCACGGGTCCCATTGAAAAGGCCGTACTGAAGAATGCGGGATTCGGTTTTCCCGGTCATACCGAATACCTCGCCCATCTGGCTGGAACAGAACAGGTCGTCATGATGCTGGCCGCTGAGGCACTGAAGGTTGCCCTGCTAACCACCCATCTCCCCCTGAAAGATGTCCCTGCACACCTGTCATTGTCCGGGACGCTTGCATGTCTGCGCATCACGCACCAGGACATGCAGCAGAAATTCCGCATACCTCATCCCCGCATTGCACTCAGCGCCTTAAATCCCCATGCCGGCGAGGGCGGACACTTTGGCCGCGAGGAGTCGGAGCTGCTGGCTCCTGCCATCCGGCAGGCAAGGGCAGAGGGCATGGATGTCTCCGGCCCATGGCCTGCCGACACGCTGTTTTCTCCCGCCATGCGCGGCTCTTTTGATGTTGCGATCTGCTGCTATCACGATCAGGCCCTTATCCCGATCAAGGCCCTGTATTTTGGCCAGGCCGTGAATGCCACACTGGGCCTCCCGTTCGTGCGCACGAGCGTCGATCACGGCACCGCACTGGACCGTGCCGGCACGGCGCAGGTGTCGTTTGCGAGCCTTGTGGCGGCCATCAAAATGGCCCAGCATATGAGCAATCATGCAATTACGTGAACTCAAGGGACAACTGCTTCTGGCCATGCCCTCACTGATGGATCCGAACTTCCACGATGGCGTTGTGCTGCTCTGCCATCATGATCACGATGGCAGCATGGGGTTGCTCATCAATCGCATGCATCCGGTCACCGTGGACCATGTCCTGAGTGATTTGAAACTGGACCATGTCTCCGGCCTGAACGTGCCCACCTTCGAGGGTGGGCCGGTCGAGCCGTTTCGTGGCTTCGTGTTACACGATAGCCGCCATAGCTATACATCTACCATGACCATCGCCCCCGGCATCAGCCTTTCGACCTCGCTGGACGTGCTGGAGGAAATCGCCCGCGGCAACGGACCGGAACGTTTTCTGCTGCTGCTTGGCTACGCGGGCTGGGGCGGCGGCCAGCTTGAAGCCGAAATCAGCCACAACGACTGGCTTATTGCCCCGGCTGACCAGGAAATCATCTTTCAGGCCCCCATCGAACAGCGCTGGACGCTCAGTGCCAGGAGTGTCGGCGTTGACCGTGCCCAATTGTCGATGCAGGCAGGTCATGCCTGACAGCGGCCATATGCGCATGCTGATCGTTTACCACTCGGATTACGGCAATACCGAGAAGATGGCCAGGGCTGTGGCCGCCGGCGCCAGGGCCGTAGCTGAAACCTGCGACATCGATATCCGACAGGCTGACAACACACAGCCCGACATGCTTGCCCAGGCTGACGTCATCCTGTTCGGTACACCGGTACACATGGGCTCGATGGCCTGGCAGATGAAGCGCCTCATCGACGCATGCAGCAAACTGTGGATGGAAAATGCGCTGGCCGGCAAGCTGGGCGGCGTTTTCGCCACCGGCGGCGGCTTCGGCGGTGCCGGCGGCGGTGTGGAACTGACCATGGCCGCGCTGCATGCGCACTTCCTGGAACAGGGCATGATTGTGGTCGGTTTCCCCAGGAGCAGCTCGGGATATGCGGACGGCGGCCTGCATTGGGGGCCGTATGCCCGCACTGGCAACCATGAAGGCATGCCCGAGGGCATCACGGACGCCCAGCTTGTCGCCGCCCGTGCCTACGGCGCACATGTGGCTGAAGTGGCCGAAAGGCTTTTCGGCGGCTGAGCAACCCGGAGCAATACACCTGCATCGTGAAGCCTGGCCGTTTGCACTGGCCTCCGGGAAACGCGGGCAAAGGCCGCCCGCCATGCCCAACCGGCGCCCAACGACAGCCATTGTCAATCTACCAAGGCCCCGCAACTGTGCAGAAGAACTTACGGCCCCGCCTTTTCCCGCTCACCAAAAATGTTGGATTGCAAGACCCCCTTCACTACCGGAAGTATGCTATTGGATTTAACATGGAATACCTTTTACCCAGCACCCTGGTTGACATTGGAGTATATTACAGTAATATACATCTATGATTGACTTTAGGCGCATCACAGGTTTTGACTGGGATGCCGGAAACATGCGTAAAAGCGAAGAAAAACATCATGTGTCCCAAGTCGAGGCCGAACAGGTTTTTTTCAATGCGCCGTTACTTGTCATGGAAGACAAAAAGCACAGCGGGAATGAGCTGCGTTTTCACGCCCTGGGCGTAACGGACCAAGGGCGGTGTCTTCATGTGACGTTTACCCTTCGTGTTCAAAAGACCAAACTGCGCGTCATTTCAGCGAGAGATATGTCGCGCAGAGAAAGGAGGATTTATGAGCAAGAAACTTAAGCCGGTTCCCGAATTCATTTCGGAGCAGGAGGAACAGTCCTTCTGGGAAAGCCATGACTCCTCGGAATATGTGGACTGGAGCAAGGCCAGGCGGGTTCGCATGCCCAACCTGAAACCCAGCACCAGGTCCATTTCTATCCGCCTCCCGGAGGATTTGCTTGAAAAAATCAAGGTGGAGGCAAACCGGCGGGATGTGCCTTACCAGTCACTGATCAAGATTTGGTTGCGAGAGCGAACGGACAGGAAAGCAGCCTGAA
>CAZROR010000063.1:0-10126 GCA_964601765.1 uncultured Zetaproteobacteria bacterium | reverse complement strand
ACGCCACGCGTCCCCCGCCGATTTGGCGGGCGACCATGTGGCCATGCCGGTGTTGTCCTGGTTCAGATAGATATGAGGCATTGAGGTAGAGAGGGAGGGCCTCCATTCTTGTGGTTGGAACATCACGAGAAGAAGGAGGCCCTGATGCGGATTATAGGGATGTCGGGCGCGATTTGTCGCGCCTCGAAGTTGGTGTTGACGGAGCTGAGTGCGGAGGCTCGGCGTCGTCTGGAGATACTGGATCGAGTGGAGCATGGCCGAAGCCAGGGACTGAGCGCGTTGGATGCCTGCCGTGTTGCGGGTGTGCCGAAGCCGACGTATTACCGCTGGCGCGAGCGTTTGCGGGCTTATGGCCCGAAGGGTCTGGAGCCTGGGGGCCGTCGTCCGAGGCGTGTACGTTGCAGGCAGTGGAATCCGTGGCTGGTGATCCATGTAAAGCGTTTGCGCCTGCAATATGGCTGGGGCAAGGAGAAGCTGACGCCGTTGCTTCGGGATGAAGGCTTTTCGGTGTCGGAATCGACGGTGGGCCGGATATTGAGCGACCTGATCCGTCGGGGCGAGGTGCCGCTGTCTCCGGTTCTTCAGACCATGGGCAAGGCAAGGAAGCGCGTGCGGTGCCAGCGTCCGCACGCGATGCGCATGCCCAAGGGCTTCAGGGCGAAGCTTCCGGGTGATCTGGTGCAAATCGACACAGTGACCATCCATCTGCTTCCCGGCCTGACGATCAGGCAGTTCACGGCGGTGGATGTGGTGAGCCGGTGGAAGGTGCAGGGCATCTATTCCCGCGCGACCAGCCGATGCGCGAGGATGGCGCTGGAGGAAGCGCTGGCCGAAATGCCATTCCCGGTACGGCGCATCCAGGTGGATGGCAGCTCGGAGTTCATGGGCGAGTTCGAGCAGGCTTGCATGGAGCAAGACATTCCGCTGATCGTGCTGCCGCCTCGCTCCCCCAGGCTGAATGGTCATGTCGAGCGCGCCAATGGCATCGACCGCTACGAGTTCTTCAGCTTTTTCGAGGTCGGAACCACCATTGCCGAAGTGCGTAAAGCCGCAAAGAAGTGGCAGCACATTTACAACCACATCCGGCCGCACAAGGCCTTGAACCTCATCCCACCTGCAAAGTATCTTGCCAGCATCAACCGCAAGAAGGCGGCATGATGCCTCCGTGTCTCATATGTGGTGAACCAGCACAGGTGATTGAAGCTGGACAGCCAGTTGCTATCATGCTCCGGACAGGTCCGATGCGGACTGAACGGGCTATTGCACGCAGGTTCCGGGCAGGGGGTGAACATGGCCACAATCACAACTGTGGAGGGGAACCTCCGCAGTATCTGGGCCAAACGGCTGATCCCTCCCTTATTCCTGGCCCTGACCGCCTGTGTGCAGGCCAGCGACCCGGTCCCTCCGGACCTGGCCGGCTTTCTGACCGGTGAATGGGTCCCCACGGGACAACCAGGCAGCATACGCTTTTACCGTGATGGCACGGTGAAAATTATTCTGCCGGCACATGCGCCACCGGTTCGCCTGGTATCCGAATACGAGATGTTCAAGGATAATCGAATCGGGATAGCCATGGGCCGAGTCTGGACTGGCCCGGCCACCGTTGACATCGCAAACCGGAAGCGGGCAGAAATCAGGCTGACCCTGCCGGAAGAGCAGGCCATCACCTTCCACAAACGATAGCTGGTCACGTAACAGCCAGGCATTTACACCCACCTCACCCATGCTAGCGTTTCTCTTTTCGAGATTCATGGGAGATGGGGGTTGATCATGCTGGTTCGCGATGCCATGACCCGGGGAGCACTAACTGCCAGGCCGGACGATTCCGTCAAGTCTATCGTCAGGAAAATCATCATGCGCCATTGCGGCTCGATTCCGGTTGTCAAAGACAATGACGAGCTCGTGGGCATTGTTACGGTGCGCGATATCATGCTGCCGATGTACCCGAATATGGGCGATTACGTCCACGACAACGTGCATGCGCGCGACTTCGAGGAAATGGAAGAAAGCTATGACAGGGTGCTCGGCATGACAGCCAGAGACATCATGACGCCCAATCCTATGACAGTGGCACCGGACGATCCGGTCCTGAAAGCGGCCTCCTACATGGGACTGAAGAACCTGCGCCGCATTCCTGTTTCCGAAGGTGGTCGACTGATTGGCATGATCAGCATCGGCGACATCAACAGCGCCATGTTCCTGTCCCGCGTCTGAGCGCAGTTGTGTTTTCTTTGGCCCATGTCGGCAACCTGTTGGCTACTGGCTCACTCCACCGAATATCACTACTTGCCTTTATGTTGTATCACATATTGAAAATATAATAACTGACTAATATTATTATTGCATGCAGGAAATTCCAGAGGAAAAGGTCCAGGTGGCAACCCAGGGGCTACGTGCCATTGCGCACGAGCTGCGCCTGGCCGTGCTATGCCTTTTGCTGGACAGCCCCATGTGCGTGGGTGAGCTGATGGCGGCAACCGGTGCATCCCAGTCCAATCTGTCACAGCACCTGGCCAAGATGCGCATGCTGGGCATCGTTCTCAGCGAGAAGCGGGGCCAGAAAGTCTTCTATCGTATTGCCCATCCCGGCTATGCCGACCTTGTCAAGGCACTGAAGCATATTTATTGCCCGGAACTGTGCTCGCCTTCGGAGGTGGAGGAATGACAGCCTTTTTTTGCCGATACATATTAGTATATTCTTTGTTAATAATTCCGATTCTTGTGTCAGCTTCCCCATCGGAGGCAGCATCACTCACGCTGAAGGCAGCCATCACTGCCGCCCTGGAACATAACAAGCTCCTGGGAGCCGATCGGTACAGGGTAGAAGCCGCCAACAGTGGCGTCGATGAGGCCAGCGGCCATCTTCTGCCAAGGATTGACGCCAGTTACACAGCTACGCGCAGCGACTCTCCTCTCACCGTGTTTGCCAGCCGGCTCCTACAGCAGCGCATTACAGCAGCAGACATGAACCCGGCCACCCTGAACAATGCAAGTGCAGTAAATAACTACCAACCGAAGGTCACATTCTCCATGCCACTATACCAGGGGGGTGCACTGTGGGCCGGAAGAAAAAAGGCGGCACAGGAAGCGGCGGCTACCCGCCAACAGCACCGGTGGCTACAGCAACAGATTATTTTCCAGACCATTCGAACCTACATGCAGACATTGAATGCAAAGGCACAGTTGCGGGCCGCGGAAAAGGCGCTGACTGCATCAAACCGGCACCTTGCCAACGTAAAGGCCATGCAAAAGCGTGGCATCCTGATCGCCTCGGATGTCATGGACGCCGAAGTGCACCGTCTGCAAAGCACTGTTGCCGTAAATCAGAGCCGCAATGCACTTGCACATGCCCGGGATCTTCTGGCACACCTGACTGGCCTTTCTGCGGAGAGCGTGGCCAACCTGGCACCAGCACCGGCACTTTCACCACCGGAGCAGGAGGAGTCACAGCTGATCGAACGTGCGTTGGCACAACGACCCGACCTGCTGGCCGTATCCTCTGCACTGGCATCGGCAAAGGCGGAGATTGACAAGGCACAGGCGGCGTTTTTACCACACCTAAGTGTTCAGGCCATCCGTGAATGGAACAGCTCGTCGCTGGCTGTCCGCCATGGCAATACGACCGTGGCCGCTGTCGTCAATGTCAATCTGCTTGCCGGTGGTGCGGATCGTGCCGCCATAAACAGAGCCGATGCCGATGCGGCGCGGCTGTCCCTTGAGCTTGCTGACAGGCAACAACAGACAGCCATCGACGTAAGGCAGGCGCTACGTCAGCTTCATGAAGCAAAAATACGCCAGGAAGCGGAGACTCAGGCCTTGAGGCAAGCCAGTGAATCCCTGCGTATTATCACGCTTCGCCACACTCAGGGACTGGAAAAGACAGCTGAACTGCTGGACGCGCAAAGTCGGGCAGACCACGCGCGCGCTGCTGCCATCCAGGCAAAATACGACGTCGGTGTGGCCACTGCTGCGCTGCTGCTGGCCACGGGCATGTTGAATGAGGAGCGCATCCCATGAGCAACATATGGAAGACCACGTATCGAGTAGCCTGTATTGCACTGGCCATAGCAACAGCATCGTCCATCGACGCGTGCAGCAGCCAGGATGAAACGGGCAGGAAACAGTCTATCCCAACTGTGAGTGCAAAGACACGCACACTCACGCTTGTAGAACTGCCAAAGGCCTACCATACCAGTGGTGTGGTCAGTTCTGACCATCGGGTTGCAGTCAGCTCACGTCTTTCCGGCTACATTCGCGCCATCACCGTCCGGGAAGGTGATAGCGTGAAGCGTGGTCAGCTTCTGGTCCGTGTAGATCCGGTGGATGCCCGCCAGGCCTACACACAGGCACAAGCCGACCTGGCCAACGCCGAAAGAGACCTGAAGCGCTATCAGAGCCTGCTGGCAGAACATGCTGTCAGCCAACAGCAATTCGATAACATCAAGCTGCGTTATACGGTGGCCCATTCCCGGCTCGTTCAGGCCAAGAACCAGTTACGCTATGCAGAAGTTCGGGCACCAGTCGATGGCATCGTCGTGGAGAAACGCGCCAGCCGCGGAGACCTGGCCTCTCCGGCCAGGCCGCTGCTCATCATTGAGGATCCATCCAGCCTGCTGGTGGAAACGCATGTGTCCGAGCAGTACATCGCTGCTATCCATGAAGGTGACACCGTCCATGTCAGCCTTCCCGGCGTGGGCAAAGCCATCGATGCACAGGTGCGCCAGATTGTGCGGGCAGCTGATGCGCTATCGCACCAGTTTCTGGTCAAGCTTTCAATCGCACCTGATAGCGGTGCCTACCCTGGCATGTTTGCCGAAGTGCATTTTGTTATTGGCTCACACCAAGCCATTGTCGTGCCAGAGGCAGCGTTGGTGAAGAGAAATGGTCTTGTCGGTGTATATGTACTGGATAAAAATCACATCGCCCACTATCGCCAGGTCAGGCCGGGCCGGCATTACCAGTCAGGTGTTGAGATCCTAGCCGGTCTGAAGGCAGGAACTGTCATTGCCTGGCGCGTGGACGGTGGCCTACATACCGGTGTTCGGGTGTCCGTGGAGTAACCACGTGAACAAACAGGAGAACAGAAGCCTGAACATTGCCGGCCGGCTTGGCGCCGCGGCCATGCGCAGCAATCTGACGCCGATTATCAGCATCCTGATTTTCCTGACCGGTGTCATCGCGTTATTGATGACGCCACGCGAGGAAAACCCGACCATCGACGTGCCGGCGGCCAATGTCATCGTTGCCATGCGGGGGGCAAGCCCCGAAGAGGTACAGAACCTTATCGTTCGACCGCTTGAAATGGTGCTAAATGAAATGTCCGGTGTGGATCACACATTCGGTGCAGCCATGGATTCAATGGGTGTCGTCACCGTCATGTTCGAGGTGGGTGAAGACAAGGAGGCCAGCCTGGTCAGGCTCTATGACCGCATCATGCACAATCTCGACCGGATTCCCCCAGGTGCTTCACAGCCACTGGTCAAGCCACTGGATGTGGATGACGTGCCGGTTTCCGTTATCACCCTTTCCTCGCCGACCATGGATGGCCTGGGCCTCAAGCGGCTTGCAGAGCGTGTACGCGAACAGCTGATCCCTCTTGATGGCGTGTCCGTAGCCGATATTGTGGGTGGCCGCGACAGGGAAATCCGCATCGAACTTGATCCCGTTCGCATGGCGGCCTATGGCATCACGCTGGACAGATTGCACCAAACGCTTGCGGCCGCAAATAGTGGCGGCCCGGTCGGAAACCTGATCGGTAATAACCGTGTCACCAAAGTGTGGCTCGACGGGTATCTGAAGTCAGCTACCGATGTAGGTCGGTTGATTGTTGGCAGTGCCAATGGTCGGCCTGTCTATCTGCGGGATATTGCCAGTATCACGGATGGCCTCGGCGAGGCACGGCAATACCACCGCATCGGATTCGGTGAAGCCCTGCGCAAACGCGGCGCTGAAGAGCAACCGGCGGTATCCATCGCGCTGGCAAAAAAACGCGGTACCAACGCTGTCTTTGTTACCGATCGTATCGTGACAAAACTTGCTAGCCTGAAGGGCGATCTCATTCCGGACAATGTCAAGGTAACCATTACTCGTGATTCCGGTGAGCGGGCCAATGCTGCCGTCAACATGTTGATCGAACACCTTGGTATCGCCATCGTATCGGTTGTCGTTATCCTGTTGCTGTTCCTCGGCTGGCGTGAAGCAGCCATTGTTACGATGAACATTCCGTTGATTCTCTTCATCGTGCTTGCCATCGGCCTGCTGGCTGGACAGACAATCAACCGCATCACGCTGTTCGCACTCATTCTGTCGCTTGGTCTGCTGGTGGATGACGCGATTGTTGTCATCGAAAACATCCACCGTCACCTGCGTCAAGGCGCCGCCGACCTGAAGGAAAAAGCAGAGCTGATCATCCGCGCCACGAATGAGACGGGCAAGCCCACCATCATCGCCACTATCGCCGTTATCCTCGCTTTTCTGCCCATGGCTTTTGTCACGGGCATGATGGGGCCATATATGGGCCCGATTCCGTTCAACGCCCCTATTGCCATGGCGGCATCGCTGATCATCGCCTACATGTTCACGCCATGGATTGCGCGGCGCTGGATGCCGTGCAAAGACAGCACGCCCACACTTGAGGAGCTCGATGCTCAACCGAAAGATCGGGTACACCGCACCTATATGCGACTGGCCCAACCCCTGATCGAACAACCCGGCCTGCGTCGTCGCTTCTGGTTTGCCATCATTCTTCTGTTCGCTTTCGCCATGTGGGAGCCAGCATGGCAATTCATCCGGCCAGCGGGTATCAACGGTCCCCCTACTCCGGGCACGGTTGAGCTAAAAATGTTGCCCAAGGGCAACCAGAACACGTTCAACATCACGATTGACATGCCCGAAGGCACAACGCTTGAGGAAACCGATGCCATCACGCGTCAGGTTGCCGATGTCGTCCGGCATCACCCCATGGTCACCGACTACGAGGCCTATGTCGGCCGTGCGGGCCCGATTGACTTCAATGGCATGCTGCGCGGTGCCGCCCTGTTCCGGCAAAGCCCGCATCAGGCGGAAATACGCGTCAATCTCGTGGATAAGCGCAAGCGTGATATTCACTCGGACGAAATTGTCCTACAACTGCGCAAGACACTGCGTCCTCTGATGGCATCCCACCCACGGGCGAATATCAAGCTGGTGGAAGACCCGCCGGGCCCGCCGGTGCGCGCTACGTTGCTGGCTGAAATTTACGGCCCGGACTATGCCACCCAGCGCAAGATTGCGAAGCAGGTGAGGCATCTCTTCGCAACAACATGGGATGTCACCGATATCGATGACTCAGTTGGTGATACCCAGCAGCAACTCAACGTGGCCGTCAACAGAGAAAAGGCTGCACGCCTCGGTGTATCCGTGCGTCGTGTAGAACTGGCCCTGCGCGACTTTCTGGCCGGTTACGATCTCGGGGCCATTCATGTCGATACATCAAGGCACCCGGTTGTGTTACACGTGCGGCTACCAGCGGCGCTACGCGCCCATGCCGACGACTTAAGTCGTATCTATGTCAGTGGCAGCCATGGTCCCGTGCAGCTTTCTTCTATCGCCACCATCACACAGACAACGGCCAGCCTGCCGATTTTCAGCAAGGACTCACACCCCGTTGTCTATGTCACGGGCGAACCTGCAACCCGTTCCCAGGTCTACCCCCTGCTGGACATGGATGCCCACCTGGACGGAAGCGAAATTGTTCCGGGTGTACACCTGAAAACCGGTGGCATGCATTTCACAAATACGGAGCCCGAGGACACCTTCGGCTATCACCTGCTTTGGGATGGCGAGATGCGATTAACGCTCGACGTGTTCCGTGACCTGGGCGCAGCCTTCATCGTTGGCCTCATCCTGATCTATCTGCTGATGGTGGCCTACTATGGCGGCTTTGTGCTGCCCATTCTCGTCATGGCACCAACAGCGCTGACCATGATCGGCATTTTCCCGGGCCACTGGATCACGGGTCAGTCATTCACGGCTACGTCGATGATTGGCATGATCGCACTGGCCGGCATTGTTGTGCGCAATTCCCTTCTGCTTATCGACTTCATTCTCGACTACCGCCGGCAGGGCCATGATGTGAAAACGGCTGTGCTTGAGGCGGGGGCAGTACGCGCACGGCCGATTCTGCTGACCGCACTGGCGGTGATTGCCGGCACCTCGATCATGATTTCTGACCCCGTGTTCGGTGGGCTGGGCGTATCCATGGCCTTCGGCACACTTGCCTCCACAGCCCTGACTTTATTCATCATCCCGTTGATCTACTACCTCTGGCAGAAAGACAAGCCGTTTCCTGCCGCAAATAACACAACTGAAGGAGTGTAAGATATGACCATTGAAAGAATGATCCGCATCATCGCAGGCAGCTTCATTCTGCTCAGCCTGTATCTGGCCTCCCGCTATAACGGCGTGGCCCTGTTCGATGGACCAACATGGCTATGGTTCACAGCCTTCGTCGGGGCCAATCTGTTGCAATCGGGTTTCACTCAATGGTGCCTGATGGAAATATTCCTGAAAAAGCTTGGCTTCAAATCCAGCTGTGACCGTGGATGAAAAGCCAAGGCATGGATTCCATGACTTGCAACGATTGCAACAAACGCTATGTCACGGAGGCAACAGGTGATTTTCCAGCAGCTTTTTGATGAGGATAGCTGCACCTACACATATTTGCTGGCTGATACCGGCAGCCGGCAGGCGGTGCTCATTGATCCGGTACTGGAGCATGTGGATGAATATCAGGCACAGCTGAAAGATTTGGGCCTCAGTCTTGAATATGTACTGGACACCCATGTGCATGCCGATCACATCACAGGAGCTGGCATGCTGCGCCAAAAAACCGGATGCCATACCGGTGTATCTGTTCACGCCAATGTGGATTGCGCGGACATGTTGCTGCGCAATGGCGCTGAAATTCGCATAGGCGAAATCATCATCAGGGTACTGGAAACACCGGGGCACACACCGAGCTGCCTTTCCTATGTCTGCCGGAACATGGTGTTTACCGGTGATGCGCTGCTCATCGGCAAGTGTGGACGGACTGACCTCCAGGGCGGCGACGCAGGTCGACTTTATGACTCGATTACCGGTAAGTTATTTTTGCTTCCAGATGAAACCATTGTCTACCCCGCTCATGACTACGATGGGCATGTCCGGAGCACTATTGGCGAGGAAAAACGGAACAACTCGCGCCTGCAACTGAATCGGGATGCCTTCATCCGCCTCATGAGCGAGCTGGATCTGCCTGAGCCAAAACGCATACGGGAAGCAGTGCCGGCAAACCGCGCCTGTGGCGAGCATCATGTGGCATGAACCGCGATGAGCTTGTGGGGCTGGATCATGGCACCTTTCATTGGCCTTCTGCTGGCAATGTTTGGTGCCGGAGGTGGCATGACCGCTGTTCCCTTGCTCAGATACGGACTGCACCTGCCATTGAAAGAGGCCATCGCCTCAAGCCTCTGGGTCGTCGCAACGGTCAGCCTGGTATCATTAATTCGTCAACGGGCATGGGGACGCATGAATCTCCGTCTATTGACCTGGTTCACGCTCGGTGGCGTGGCCGGAAGCTGGCTGGGGACGCGCATTGGACTAATGATATCCGATGCTTTGCAGGAAGCAGTATTCGGGATATTGACGTGCTTTGTTGCATGGCGAATGCATAAACCGAGACCGGAAGCGGCCCACAGCCTGGCGAGTGTTTGCCATTGTGCCCAAACACTGATCATAGGCGTTTTGCTGGGTACCGTTACCGGCATTCTCGGTGTAGGTAGTGGTTTCCTGATGGTTCCCGCACTGATCTGGCTGGGCATTTCCGACTACAAACTGGCGGTGGCACATTCGTTGATGCTCATCACTATCAATGCGTGTGTAGCAGGTGTGAGCTACCTCGGCACAGTACATGTGCAGGCCGTACCGTTACTCATCATCACTGTGCTGGCAATGGCAGGAAGCCTGGCTGGCGGTCTTCTGCTTAAACACTGGTCCGCCAAACGCTTGCAAAGGGTGTTCAGCGTCATGCTCATCCTGATCGGTATATTCATGCTGACAAACGCAGCACGTGCATGGCAGGCATAGTTCTGTTTTCATCAAATAAGGA
>CAZROR010000062.1:0-10629 GCA_964601765.1 uncultured Zetaproteobacteria bacterium | reverse complement strand
CCGATCTTTCCGCCAACCACTTCAGCCCTTGCAATGCGGGGCGGACCATATATGTGAACAGGCCCTAGTGATTTGTGAGCGGTAGAAAAAAGCCCGCGTTAGTCGCGGGCTTCAATATCTGGCTGGGGGACAAGGATTCGAACCTTGATTGACGGAGTCAGAGTCCGCTGTCCTGCCGTTAGACGATCCCCCAGTAGGCGCGGCGAAACCTAGAAACGGCCCGTCAACCCGTCAACCGGTTTCGGGCTAATCGCTCAGCAGCGAGACAATGGCATCCAGGGACACCAGCCCCTTTTTGGCCGCCTCGGCGGCCCGCTCGGCCATGCTCACCATGCCTGTTTCACGCGCCTTGGCCTGGATCTCATCCTCGGATCTGCCCTTGTTGACCATAGCCTGTATATGACGGGACACCTCAAGAAACTCGTACACCATGATACGGCCGGACACCCCCGTATCATTGCACTGCTGGCAGCCTGTTGCCTGGTAATCCACGTCCTGGCTAACCTCAACGCCGTGCCGGCAAATGAAATCAAGCACCTCGGGATCCGGCTTGTGCTCCTGCCGACAGTGCTCACACAGACGCGGCAATAGCTGCTGGGCGACAACGCCCCGGACGGTAGATGCCACCATGAAGGGCTCAACCCCCATATCCTCCAGGCGCGCAAACGCACCAACAGCCGTATTCGTATGCAGGGAAGAAATCAGCACATGGCCGGTCAATGCTGCCTGCACGGCGATTTTTGCCGTTTCCGGGTCACGGATCTCACCAACCATGATGACGTCCGGATCATGACGCAGAATGTTGCGCAGGGCGCTGGCGAAGGTAAAGCCTATCTTCTCGTTAATCTGGATCTGATTCACGCCGGACACCTGACCCTCAATGGGATCCTCCAGTGAAATAAGGTGCTTCGGCTTGCCCGTCAAATCGCGCATTACAGCCAGCATGGTGGTTGACTTGCCGCTGCCCGTCGGGCCCGTGACCAGCATCATGCCATGGTGTGCCTGCACAATGCGGCGGATGCTGGCGACAACCCCGGGCTCAAAACCAAGGTCATCCAGGCGCCGCTGCTCCACGCCCTGGTTGAGTATCCGGAACACCATGTTTTCGCCGTGCAGACCAGGCATGCAGGATACGCGGATATCGACTTTGCGACCCTCCGAGGTGATTTTGATGCGGCCATCCTGTGGCATGCGGTGTTCCGCGATATCCATGCCGGCGATAATCTTGAAGCGCGTAATCAGGCTCAGGTGAATCTTCTTTTCCAGCTGCAGGTGCTCCTTGAGCAGGCCGTGCACGCGAAACGATACCTTCAGGCTGTTTTCGGTCGGAAACACATGAATATCGCTGGCCCCTGCCCGGATACCTTCAAGCAGAATCTTGTTGGAAAGGCGAACGATTGGCGCCTGTTCGGCCTCGGCCTCAAGCGTGCGGGCATCCTCGATATCCTCCTCCTCATGCTCGCCACCCGCCTCGACCGCAAGCTGAGCGAGATCTTCCTCCACGCCCATGTGCTTGCCCAGCGCCTCCTTGATCTGTGATGGCGTGGCCACCACGAGATCCACCCACAGGCCGGTGCGAAAGCGCAGGATGTCAGCAATGCTCGCGTTTGTTGGCTCGCTCGTGGCCACGACAATACGGCGGTCATCGATATCGATCGGGAGAATCTGCAGGCGCAGGGCCAGCTCTGTTGACACGGCCTCCAGCGCATCCGCATTGATGTCCACATCCTCCAGGTCGATAAACTTGAGGCGGAACTTTTTGGCCAGGCTCTTGACGAGTTGTTCCTCGGTGATAATGCCCTTCTCGACCAGAATATCACCCAGGTGCTTGCCCACCCCGCGGCGCTGCAACTCCAGTGCCTCGGCCAGTTGCTGCTCGGTAATGAGCCCGGAGGCGATGAGTATCTCACCCAGCTGCATCTTCCGCTTCTTGGCCGGGGCCTGCTGCTTTTCCTGCACGGCCTTTTCCACTGCTGCCTTGGGCACACCATGATGCTCATGCACGATCTGGCCGATTTTGCGCTCCCGCAGCCGCTGCTGTTCTTTCAGCGCTGCCTGAACCTCCTTCTCGGGGGCAACGCCATCCTCACGCAAAATCTCGCCGAGTGGTCGCTCCTCCTGCCGTGAGCGCACACCCTCGCGTGTAAAAAAGATACGCTGCACGCGCTTATCATATTCAACAGGGATAGCATAAAAGCCTTCCTCGATAGCCTGATGTTTCAGTACCCGCACCTTGACGATGTCACCATCCACGGTCTGAACCTCATCCAGGATTTCACCTGGCAGACGCACATCCGCATCCCTGGCCTCACCGAGAAAGAAGATACAAACGACCTCATCAAGCGGGTACACATACACTTCATTCTGGCGGCGCACGATAATGCGCTTCTCAGCCGGGCGGAAAGGACCGGCCAGACGGCCGGATACAGTTTGGCCGCCACGCAGGCGGATTTCGACCATTTTCGCTGTAGCCGCCATCAGGCGCCCCCACCGCCGTGTGGACACTTCCGGCACAGGGTGCCCGCATCAAAAACTCTCGCCAGCCCTTTCGTCATCCGCATATCATAGGCAGTTGGGCATGTGCTTGCACCCATCGGCATCGCAAGCCCCGGGGATCATATAGCCTGTGTGCACGGGAGGATGTTGCCAATATGCCAGCCCATTCTACAGATAACCGCACATTTCAACGTTATGCCGCTGATTTCACCGTTTCGATAGCCGACCGTCAGGCTGCGGATACCATCATTGAAACGGCACCGGTCAGGGATCTCTCCGGTGGCGGCCTGAGCTTCATCAGCCAGCAGGCGGATCGCTACAGTATCGGCCAGCAGCTTATCCTGCACATCTGTCTTCCGAACACGAATCACAAAGCCGCTCAAATGCAGGGGGTTGCAACCGTTGTTCGTATCGATGAAGCATCCACGGCCAGTGGCACCACCATCAGCTTGAGGCTGGATGAACCACTCGCCTTTGTTCCTCCGTCTCCAGACAACAACGCATGAAAAAAAGCCAGGCCACAAGCGTCCTCGATAATGTTCAAGCCGTGTTCGGCCTGTTGGGTGTCATCCCCTATCTGCTGGCCATCTATATTTTCATTCATAGTGGTGCCCGGCTCACACCACAGGTTTCACTGGTATCGGCCGCTGTCCTCTCCTTCCACCTGATGGGCTATTACATCCTGCGCCGGATTGCCGCGCATATGCATACACTCGCCAGCCAGGCGGACAAGGCGGCAAAGCAAAAAGAGGCGGTCAATATCGATGCATCCGTACCGGCCGAAATCATCCAGGTAGCCGAACGCATCAATGATCTGCTGTCCGAGCTTGGCCAGTCCGACAAGCAATACCGTGAAGTCACGACAAGGCTGATGCTGTACGCAAAGGAGATCGAGGATTACCAAAGCAAGCTGAAGCACGAGGCGCTTGTGCGCGAAAGACTCAGCCGCTATGTCGGCGGCAATGTGGTCGAACACCTGTTGCGTAGCGGCGAGGACATGCCACTGCAAAACAGAAAGCTCGTGGCCACGATTCTGTTCGCGGATATCCGTTCGTTCACCCGCATTTCCGAAGGCATGGCGCCTGAAGAGGTGATTGCCATGCTCAATGAATATTTCAATGCAATGGTGGACATCATTTTCAAATACAACGGTGTGCTGGACAAATTCATCGGCGATGAATTGATGGCGGTGTTCGGCCTGATGGAAGAGGAAGATGCAGGCTGCCTGAATGAAGAGGAAGATGCAGGCTGCCTGAATGCGGTGCGATGCGCCATGGAAATGCGCGCAACAGCCCGGGAACTGGCGCAGCAGCGGCGCAAGGCCGGCTTGCCGGTCTTTGAGGTGGGCATCGGCATCAACACCGGCGAGGTCGTGGTCGGCAACCTCGGATCAAAAAACCGCATGGACTACACCGTCATCGGCGACACGGTCAATGTAGCCTCACGCCTGGAGGGCATCGCCAAGGGCCAGCATATTGTGGTCGGCGAGGAAACCTACCGGCACTGCGGCGGACACATCTCCATGCAGCCCAGGAAAGAGGTGCGGGTCAAAAACCGTGCAGAACCGGTCAAGTGCTACGAGGTGGCTGATTGAGCCAGGCCAGCAGCTGTGACTCATTGACAATTTCAACACCAAGCGCGCGCGCCTTCTCCAGCTTACTACCCGCCTGAGACCCGGTCACAACGTAGTCCGTTTTTTTCGATACAGATGAGGCTGGCCTCGCTCCCAGCGCACGCAATCGCTCCTGCGCCTGTTGCCGTGACATCGACGCCAGCGTACCGGTAATTACCACCGTTCTCCCGGCCAGGGGATGCGTGACGGTTGCTGCCTTGGTTTCCGGCTCGGGCCAGACTCCCATCGCCTTGAGATCCGCGAGCACCTGGCGGTTATGCGGCTCGGAGAAAAAGGCCAGCAGACTTCCCGCCACCTCCGGGCCGATATCCGGCACCGCCTGCAGAGCCCCGGCATCCGCAGCCATCATGGCCTCCATGCTACCAAAATGTGCGGCCAACCCGTGCGCGGTGGCCAGGCCCACATGCCGGATGCCGAGCGCGTGCAGAAAGCGCGCAAGGGGACGTCTTCTGGAGACACCAATCGCAGCCTTCAGATTCGCCACCTTCTTGGCACCCATGCCGGGAAATGCCTCCAGCGCGGCATAATCAAGCCGGTAGATGTCGGCAATGGAGTGCAGCATGCCCGCATCCACAAGGCTGGCCACGAGCTTTTCACCCATGCCCTCGATATCCATGCACGGACGGGAAACAAAGTGGCGAATGCGCTCCTTCAGCTGTGCCGGACAGGACAGTCCGCCGGAGCACCGGATGGCCACCTCATCCGCCATGCGGAACACCGCTGCCCCACATACAGGGCACGCGGACGGCACCTCAACATCTGCCCGCTGTTCGGCAGGTGCCACGACACGGACAATTTCCGGAATCACATCGCCCGCCCGGCGCACCACCACGCGATCACCGCAGTGCACATCCTTGCGCGCGAGCTCTTCCACATTGTGCAGCGTGGCACTGGACACCGTCACCCCGCCGACATGCACAGGCCGCATCTTGGCCACCGGCGTAATCACGCCGCTGCGCCCGACCTGCCAGACAACCTTTTCGACCGTGGTCACCGCCTCCTCAGCCGGAAACTTGCAGGCAGTAGCCCAGCGCGGTGAACGTGCCAGCGTGCCCAGCCTGCGCTGCAGCGCCATTTCATTGACCTTGCAGACCATGCCATCAATGTCGTAATCAAGCGCATCGCGCCGGGCAAGCAGACGCGCATAGGCTGTCAGCACGGCCTCAACATCGGGCAATACCTCATACGCCTGCACCGGGAAACCCAGTGCCCGCAGGTATTCAAGCAGTGCCCGCTGGCTGTCGACCAGCGCCTCACCACCCAGGCCCGTGCCATAGGCAAAGAAGCGCAGGGGGCGGGCCGCGGTAACCGCGGGATCAATCTGGCGCATCGAGCCGGCCGCGGCATTGCGCGGGTTGGCAAAGCTGCGCTCGCCCTTTTCCTCCTGGGCGGCATTAAGCTCGGCAAAGGCTGCCTTCGGCATGTACACCTCGCCGCGCACTTCGAGCAGTGCCGGCACATCCCCTTCCAGATGCCAGGGAATATCGGTAATGCTGCGGGCGTTCGCGGTTACATCCTCCCCTGTTTCACCATCGCCGCGTGTCGCCGCATACTGCAGGCGGCCATTACGATAGGTCAGGTTGATGGCCAGACCATCGATTTTCGGCTCCGTGATATAGGTAAAGGGAGCGCCATCCAGCGCCTGCGTGATGCGGCGATCGAAGTCACGCAGGCCTTCGGCATCAAAGACATTGGCCAGCGACAACAATGGCTGGCCATGGCGACGGGGTGTAAAGCTCGTGCTCGGTGGGGCACCAACTGTCTGCGTCGGTGAATCGGGAGGCACGGGCTCGCCAAGCGTCTCTTCGAGCTGCTGAAGCTCGCGCAGCAGCCGGTCATACTCATCGTCCGGAATTACCGGGGCGTCAAGGATATAATAGCGGTAATTGTGTTCGGTCAGTTCCGTACGCAGCGCATCGATGCGCTCACGGATATCTCCGTTCACCCCTCCGGCTCGGCCAGCATGGCCTCGATTTCACTCACGACGGGATCAGACATCCACTCCACAGCACCAATGAGATGACGTCGAATGACGCCATGACGGTCAATGAGAAAGGACTCCGGATAACGGAACACGCCGTACTGACGCGAAACCTCGCTGCTCTTGTCGTTCAATACCTGAAACGGTAACTGATATTCACGGACAAAGCCGACCAGATTATCCATATCCCGATCCACGGACACGGCAACAACCTTGAAGCCCTTGCCCTTGAGCTTGTTATACAGAGTAGCCATCGAAGGCATTTCCTGCCGGCACGGCGGACACCACGTCGCCCAGAAGTTGAGCAATACGACGCCATCCGTCGGCAGCGGCTGCATCTGGCCGCTCAGGTCGGGCAGCGTGAACGGCAGTGCCGGCTGCCCCGGCTCCGCCCGTGGCTGGCTGCCCGGCATGCCATACCAGGCAATCAGCCCGACCACGGCCATGATGCCCAGCATGGCCAGCCAGCGCTTCAGCATGGCGCGGCCTCCGCCAGCGCGCGGCGCAGGCCGGGAAGCTCCAGCCGATGTTTGAAGCGCTGCTCGCCGTTGATGAGGATAACGGGTACATCCAGCCCGTAGCGCTTCAGCAGGCGCGCATCCGCATCAACGTCAACTACCCGCCAGTCACACAGGCCCTCGCTGGCCGCCTGTGCCACGACGAGCTTTGCCTCGTCGCACAGATGGCACTCGCGGCGGCTCATCACCTCGACCAGCGGCAACTGCCCCATTATTCGCCTGAGCCGCGCGGCGGCAGACGCAGAATGATGAAGACCTGGCTGCCATGGCGATCGAGCATGATTTGCAGTACGTCGCCAGGCTTGAGCTTGCGCCAGAGCTTGTTGAAGTCGGCTACGTTGCGCACGGGGCGGCGGTTGATGCGGTAAATCACATCACCCTTTTCAATGCCGGCCCGGGCCGCCACAGAACCAGGGCGTACCTTGCGCACAACCGCACCGATCTTCACGCGCGTTCGCAGCGAGTCCGCCAGATCCGGCGTCAGGTCCGTGAGTGCGAGCCCCAGCGCCGGCGCCTTCTTGCGCCCTGTCGCGGCAATACCCTCATCCGACATCTCTTCAACCGTCACCGGAATCACCTGCCGCTTGCCGTTGCGGATGATTTCGACACGTACCGTGTCCCCAGGCTTATGGCGCGCGATACGAATCGGCAGGTCGTGCACGCGGTTAATGTGCTCGCCGTCCACGCCGATGATCACGTCACCGGCCTGAATGCCGGCCTTCTCAGCCGCGGAGCCAGCCTCGACCTGGCGCACGAGTGCACCCTTGGTGCTTTTCAGCCCCAGGGCCTTCATCGTTTCCTTGCTGACCGCTTCGATATGCACGCCCAGCTTCGCCCGGCGCACATGGCCCGTGGCTTTGAGTTCCTCGATCACAGGCTTGGCCAGGTTGATCGGAATGGCAAAGCCAATGCCATTGTTGCCACCGCTGCGCGAATAGATAGCGGTGTTGATGCCCACCACCTCGCCGCGTGCATTGAACAGCGGGCCACCGGAATTGCCCGGATTGATGGCCGCATCCGTCTGGATGAAGCTGTCGTAGGGCCCGGCTCCGATCACACGCCCCTTGGCGGATACGATGCCGGCTGTCACAGTCTGTTCGAGCCCGAAGGGATTGCCGATGGCCACTACCCAATCACCCACGCGCAACTTGTCCGAATCGCCGAGCCGCACCTTCGGCAGCTTGCCGTTGCTGATTTTGAGCAGGGCCAGATCAAGCTTCGGGTCCGTGCCGATGAGCTTGGCCTTGAGTTCCTCGCCATTGCTTGTCTTGACGATAATTTCGTCGGCGCCTTCAACGACATGGTTGTTGGTCACAACATAGCCATCGGATGAAATAATGAAGCCGGAGCCGAGCGCATGTGTTTCCTGCTGGGGAATGCGCGGGAAGAAATCATGGAAGAACTGGTCAAACGGTGTGCCCGGCGGAAAGCCCGGCGGGCGCAGCATGCCACCGCGTATCACTTTCGTGGTACTGATATTCACAACAGCGGGCTTTTGCTCGGCAGCAAGATCAGCAAAGCTTTCGGGCATGGCCCCGGCCCGTAGTGGAAAAAGGGAAAAGAGAACAAGAACAAGTGGCGTGAGTGCGCGAAAACTCAAATGTAGCTCCTTGGGCTGGAATTCATGGCGGCAAATATTGAATCCCTGAACATGAATAGCAAATGAAAATATCCATCACAAACGGAAGTGGAAACAGTTTACCAAACCCGCGCGCCGGGCGTAAGCTGTCTTTTGTGCCGCGATAGCGGCAGCGAGAACCGTAGCCGGAAGGTGCAGGTATGGCAGGAATAACATCGCAACGTAGTGAGTGGATGGAGTGGAGCTGATATGCATACGCAGTATCCGGCGGACTACGATGTACTGATTATCGGCAGCGGAGCGGCGGGCCTGCTCGCTGCCTGGCGGCTGGCGGACTTCGGCCGCATCGCGATCGTCAACAAAGGCGATTTCGCCGATTCCAACACCTATCAGGCGCAGGGCGGCATTGCCGGCGTGGCGGATGAGGCCGACTCGTTCGAGGCCCATATCGCGGATACGCTGAAGGCCGGCGCAGGACTCTGTCATGAGGATGTCGTGCGCGAGGTCATCATGCGCGGCGGCGACATCATCCACGAACTCATCGCGCTTGGCACCGATTTCGATACGCAGAATGGCGAACTGCACCTGACCAAGGAAGGCGGCCACAGCCGGCGGCGCATCGCGCATGCCAGGGATGCCACCGGGCGGGCCATTGGCGAGGCCCTGCTCAGACATGTACAAGCACATCCGAACATCACGTGCCTTCGCCGCCACCAGGCCATTGACCTGATCACGGCGCGGCGCCTTGGCCGCTATGCGCAGGGGGCCGACCGCTGCCTTGGCGCCTACCTGCTGACGCCGGAGGGAAAGGTCATCACCGTGCCGGCAGCGCAGACCATCGTGGCCACCGGCGGGGCGGGCAAGGTCTACATGTACACCTCAAACCCGCACGCTGCCACGGGTGACGGCATCGCCATGGCCTGGCGGGCAGGCTGTCCGGTGATGAATCTCGAGTTCATGCAGTTTCATCCAACCTGCCTGTTTCATCCAAACGCGCCAACGCTGCTGCTTTCCGAGGCCCTGCGCGGCGAAGGCGCGCATCTGATCGACAGAAACGGCCACCGCTTTGTCTTCGACTACGACGAGCGCGGTGAGCTGGCGCCGAGGGATATCGTTGCCCGGGCCATCGACCACGAGATCAAGAAGAGTGGCACGGACTGCATGTATCTCGATGCCCGGCCGCTGGGCGCGAAAAAAATCAGGGCGCACTTCCCGAATATCTCGAAGCGCCTGCGTGCGCTCGGCCTGAACATGCTGAAGGCCCCCATCCCGATTGTGCCGGCGGCACATTACATGTGTGGTGGCGTGCAGACCGATGTCGCCGGGCGCACGAATATCGAAGGTCTGTATGTGATCGGCGAATCCGCCTGCACGGGCCTGCACGGGGCCAACCGGCTGGCCAGCAACTCGCTACTCGAATGCCTGGTCATGGCCGAATGCTGTGCCGCGGATATCGTCCGCACAGACCGGCACGACATCTTCCGCCAGTTGCCGGTCTGGGATGCTAGCGGCGTGACCCCCGAGGTCGAGCGCGTGCAGATCAAGCAGAACTGGGACGAGGTGCGCGCCACGATGTCCAACTATGTCGGCATTGTGCGTTCCAACGAGCGCCTGCGTCGCGCGCGGCGCAGGCTGACGATCATCCATGAGGAGATCGCCTCCTATTACTGGCAGCACCCGATCGGCCGGGACCTGATCGAGCTGCGCAACCTGTCACTCGTGGCCGAGCTTATCGTGCGCTCGGCCCAGAGCCGCAAGGAGTCCCGTGGCCTGCATTATTCAACGGATTATCCGGATACGGCGGCGGAAGCCGTGGATACGGTGCTCAAGCCGGAGCCGCTGTGAGCTGCGAACTGGTACGCGTCACCGGCCTCGTACAGGGCGTATGCTTCCGCTATTACACCAGGCGGGAGGCTGAGCAGCGGGGCATCAATGGCTGGGTGAAAAACCTGCCGGATGGCAGTGTCGAAGTGCTGATATGTGGTAGCCCCGCGCAGCGCGATGCCATGCGGCGCTGGCTTGCGCACGGCCCGCCATCAGCCGAGGTGCAGAGCCTGGAGTCCCGGCCATGGCAGGGGCCGCCCCCGCCGGCGGGCTTCCACATCGTCCACTGATCTGCATCAGGCATCAGGTGGCACGATCAGAAATGATAGGCTGCCGTGGCCACCACTCCCCACATCTTCGCCTTGGCATCAGTGCCGAATTTGGTCGTGTCCATCTTTACATTAGGGCCTATTCACACCCCGGCCGACGAATGTCGCCGCTGTCACCGGATGGATGCGAACCAAGGCGCGAGCCACGCGGTTTGGCAGCGCCAAATAAGCGGCGAGCAACACAGGCGTCGCGCCATTTGGGGCGCGGCCCTTTAGGGAAGGCGCCGGGCTTTGCGCGTTGCGGTGTTATCCCTCGCGGATGTGCAACC
>CAZROR010000061.1:0-10867 GCA_964601765.1 uncultured Zetaproteobacteria bacterium | reverse complement strand
ATGATGGACAGACGCATCAGATATTTCAGGCTCATTTCATATTGGAAAAGGCTACATCTTTCGGCAGGTGGTCCTTGATTTTGGTATGGAGCGTTTTGTTTTCAGAACCAGATGCCCTAAATGCGGCAGTCATAACATCACCAGAATCAGGCGGTTCTGGTGGATGCGTCTGATTCCATTCACACGGCGGCTCTTGTGCCATGATTGTCACCAGAAGTTCTGGACGGTGTGGTAGCGCGCTGGCTCTTCATCTCTCCCCACAAATCACCTTGTAGCCGGCCCCCTCATGCAGGGGCCGGTATCGTTTTAGCCCGGTCTTGAGTGCGGCCTCGTAGGGAAGCTTCCGGTTGGCCACAAGAAACAGCCGCCCTCCGGGTTTCAGTGCATGGCAGGCAGCCGTGATGATGCATTGCCCCAGGGTGACATCCTGCTCGTGCCCGTTGTGGAAGGGAGGGTTGAGCACAACCCAGTCAAGCCTGTCGGGAAGAGGCTCATGGGTCGCATCCAGCCAGTGATACATCAGGCGGGCGTAATGATGCTGTGCGAGATTCAGAGAGGCGCATGCCAGTGCGAGCTGTTCGGTATCCACGAGATGCAGCGTGTCGATGTGGTGGCAGCGTGTAAGCAGGCCCGCAGCGAGCAGCCCGTAGCCACAGCACAGGTCCATACCGGTGCCTGCCAGATCAGCCGGCAGGTGATCGAGCAGCAGGGATGAGCCGGTATCGGGTCGCTTCCAGCTGAACAGGCCGGCACGTGTGTACAGGCCGGTGCCCGGCAATTTGCGCGGCGCAGCTTCCGCCTCCCAAGCATCCGCAAGGGCAGCATTCCATTTTTCTGTGCGCTGGCAGGAAAAGATGCGGCATCTGGATTTGGATGCGCTGCGGATATTGCCCCCAAGCTCATGCAGGTGCTTTTCGTAGCTGCGCGCGCCCATCATATTTGGGCAACAGCAGATCAATATGCCGCCGGGGCTCAGCTGGCGCATGGCCGATGCCATCCAGCCGAGCGTCTGGATACGATGCCTGGACGGCATGAGCAGGATGCAATCAAAGCTGTCGTCGAGGGCTGTGTCTGCCTTCAGCCCTTGTGCCTCCAGGGTGAGCCATTTGTTCCGGTTTGTCTGTTGCAGTCTGATGTCGGATGTCAGGGCCGCCAGCGCCCGTAATGCTGGGTGGGCCAGCGCATTGATGATGCCGAGCCGGAGAGGGGAGGATTGTGATTCCAGGTGAGCCATTCCCCGCCGGTAGAGCAGGGTGGCAGCCGTCTGCTCCATATCAGGCATCAACGCCTGCCGGAGCTGCCGAACCCTCCCTCGCCCCGCTCCGATTCCTCCAGTGAGTCCACCCGCTGCCAGGTGGCCTGACAAAATGATGTGATAATCATCTGGGCGATGCGGTCGCCACGCTGGATATGAAATGGCCCGTTGCCGTGGTTGATGAGAATGACGCCAACCTCTCCGCGATAGTCGGCATCGATAGTGCCGGGGCTGTTAAGCACCGAGATGCCATGTTTCAACGCCAGCCCGGAACGTGGCCTCACCTGTGCTTCGTATCCTTCGGGCAGGGCCATGCAGAAGCCGGTGGGTACAAGTGCGCGTTCACCCGGTGCCAATACGATGTCTTCATGAATGGCGGCGCGCAGATCCATGCCGGCCGCATGGGCACTGGCGTAATGCGGCAGTTCCAGCCCCTCGCCATGCGGGAGAATTTTTATCTGCACATGTGCCCTGTTCATGCCAGGCATTCCACCAGATTGATCAGCTGTTCGGCAAGCTGCCATTTCGGCATGGCGGGAACTTCGGTGCAGGATGTGCCACTCAGCCACCAGCCACTGGCCTGGCTGCTTCCCATGGCGGAAACATCATTCGCAAAGATGGCATCCACGCCTTTTACTTTCAGTTTCTGGCGGGCGTGTTCGACATGGCCCTCGTGTTCGGCGGCAAAGGCGATGACGCGACCGGGCCGGTGTCGCATGGCTGCGATATGTGCCACAACATCGGGATTGGTGGTGAGCCGCACATGCATTTCAGTTGTTTTACCGCGCTTGATTTTCCCCCTGGCCGGTTCAGCAAAGGCAAAGTCGCCCACGGCGGCCGTAGCCACAAACACATCGGCACCGGCAGCGTGTTTTTCACATGCAGTCAGCATATCGCGTGCGCTGGTTACATCATGGCGGGTAACATCCAATGGCGTGGAAAGTGCCGTTGGCCCGGCGATCAGGTCGACATTCGCGCCACGCGCTGTGGCAGCCGCAGCGATCCGGAATCCCAGCCGGCCCGTGGCCGTATTGCCGAGGAAGCGGACGCTGTCCCAGTGTTCATGCGTGGGCCCGGCGTTGATAACCCAGTGCTGGCCGACGAGCGTATCAGGCGTGACGGCACGGTACAGGGCCTGGATGATGGCATCAGGCTCGCTCATGCGGCCCGAACCACGCTCCCCGCAGGCGAGTTCGCCCGTTTCCGGCCCCACCACGGTGGCACCCTGCTCACACAATGTATGCACATTGCGCCGGGTCGCCGGGGCATTCCACATGGATGCATTCATGGCCGGAGCCAGCAACACAGGGCCTTCCCGCACCTGGAAGACTGTGGTCAGAAGATCATCGCAGATGCCGTGTGCAAATCTGGCCAGCAGGCCGGCGGTGGCCGGTGCCACGAGCAGCACATCGGCCCAGCGCGCGAGCCGGATATGGCCCATCTCGCGTTCTGCGGTGAGGTCGAACAGCGTCGTGTGCACAGGTTCGCCGGTCAGGGCCTCGAAGGTCATGGGAGTGACGAACTCGCGGGCCGATCGGGTCATGATGCAGCGTACCGCAGCACCCTGCTTCATCAGCGAACGCGCCAGCTCGGCCACACGGTAGACAGCAATGCCGCCACCGATACCAATCAGGATGTTTTTGCCCCTAAGCAAGGGGAAAGTCCGCAAAGGTGCAAAAGCACAGGGGAGACATGTCGGCCTGGCTTTTGGATGCCCTGGTGATGTTGTGGTTAATGCCGGGCCTCCTTCAGGGCTGCCAGGACCTCCTCAACGTGACCCTTGACCTTCACTTTGCGCCAGATGCGGACAATCCTGCCATTCGGGTCGATCAGAAAGGTCGAGCGTTCGATGCCGCGCACCTGGCGGCCGTACATATTTTTCATTTTGATAACGTCATAGGCCTTACATGCTGTTTCCTCACTGTCCGACAGCAGGCGGAACGGCAGGCCGAACTTTTTGGCAAAGCGCTGGTGGGCTTTGAGTGAGTCGCGGCTGATGCCGAGAACAACCGCGCCTGCAGTCTCAAAGTTAGCATGGTGGTCGCGGAAGTCACAGGATTCGGTTGTGCAGCCCGGGGTATTGTCCTTTGGGTAGAAATAAAGCACCACGAACCTTCCCCTGAGGCCAGCCAGGCTGACCTCGCCTTCCGGCCAGCCAGGCAGCGTGATGTCGGGGGCAGTATCGCCCGGTTGCAGTGCGCTCATGATTGTCTCCTGACTTGGGTTGGCCCGAATGATAATGTTTGCGGCCTTTCCGTCGAGGAGTGTGACATGCAGCTGTTACTGGCAGCACCACGTGGCTTCTGTGCCGGCGTGGATCGTGCCATCGAAATTGTCGAGCGGGCGCTTGAGGTATACGGCGCACCGGTCTACGTGCGGCACGAGATTGTGCACAATCGCTATGTTGTGCAGCAGCTCAGGGCCAAGGGCGCGGTGTTCGTCAAGGAAGTTGACGATGTGCCGGATGGTGCGCTGCTGATTTTCTCGGCACATGGCGTAAGCCAGGCTGTGCGAAAGGCGGCGAAGGAGCGGGGCCTGCGGGTGCTGGATGCCACCTGCCCGCTTGTAACCAAGGTGCACCTTGAGCTGCTCAGGCATTACAGGGAAGGCAGACAGATCATTCTGATCGGTCATGCCGGCCATCCGGAGGTCAGGGGCACGATGGGACAGGTGCCGGCGGGCAATGTGCTCCTGATATCCGGGCCGGAGGAAGTCGCCACCCTTCAGGTGCGTGATCCGGAGAAGCTTGCCTATGTCACGCAAACGACGTTGAGCGTGGATGATACGCGAGACGTCATCGCCGCGCTGAAGGCGCGCTTCCCGAACATCCGCGGGCCGAAGCGCGAGGATATTTGCTATGCCACAAGCAATCGCCAGCAGGCGGTTAAGCAGCTGGCCGAGCGCAGTGATCTTGTGCTGGTGATTGGCTCGAAAATTTCATCGAACTCCAATCGCCTGCGCGAGGTGGCCGAGCGTGCAGGCTGCCGCGCCCATCTCATTGATGGAGCAACCGATATCAATCCCGCCTGGTTCGATGCAAAAATGCGCATCGGCATCACCGCCGGTGCCTCGGCCCCGGAGGTATTGGTACAGGAGGTCGTGCAGACATTGCAGGACCATGGCGCCGACCGTGTGGAGACACTGAATATCATCGAGGAGAATGTAACCTTCAGCCTGCCAAGGGAACTGGACTAGGGCCTGTTCACGCTACGGCCCTAGATATTCCGGGCTTGCGTTTCAGCATTGCCTATGTAGGCGGCGGGGGTGAGCGCAATCAGCCGCTGCTTGGCGTCATCGGGGATATCAAGGCCGTTGATGAATGCGTGCAGGCGCTCAGGCGTGATGCCCTTACCGCGCGTGAGCGCCTTCATCTGCTCGTACGGATTTTCAAGCCCGTAGCGCCGCATGACGGTCTGCACGGCTTCGCCGAGCACCTCCCACGTGGCGTCGAGATCGGCAGTCAGCGCATCGGCGCTGATCTCCAGCTTGCCCATCCCTTTCCGGGCCGATTCATAGGCAAGCAGTGCATAGCCGAAGCCGACTCCGAGGTTGCGCAATACGGTCGAATCCGTCAGGTCGCGCTGCCAGCGGGAGACGGGCAGCTTTTCGGCCAGGTGCCGCAACACGGTATTGGCAAGTCCCAGGTTTCCCTCGGCATTTTCAAAATCAATCGGATTCACCTTGTGCGGCATTGTGGATGAGCCGACTTCGCCGGCAAGCACCTTCTGCCTGAAATAGCCGAGCGAGATATATCCCCATACGTCGCGGCAGAAGTCGATGAGTATGGTATTGAAACGTGCAACCGCATCATTCAGCTCGGCGATGTAGTCGTGCGGTTCGATCTGGGTGGTGTACGGATTCCAGGCCAGCCCCAGCGACTCGACGAATCCCCTGGCGATACCCGGCCAGTCCAGGTTCGGATAGGCGGCCAGGTGCGCATTGTAATTGCCGACCGCACCGTTGATCTTGCCCAGCAGTGGCACAGCACTGACCTGGTCGCGCGCACGCCGCATGCGGCAGGCGACATTGGCCCACTCCTTGCCCATCGTGGTAGGGGATGCGGGTTGCCCGTGCGTGCGTGCCAGCATGGCCTGCCCGGCATAGGCATGCGCCCCGCTCGTGATGGTGGCGATGAGCCCTTCCATGGCCGGCACAAGCACGCTCTCGCGCGCCTGTTTCAGCATCAATGCATAAGCCAGGTTATTGATGTCCTCGCTGGTGCAGGCGAAGTGGAAAAACCCGGCGCTGGATGCAAGCTCTGGATGCGACGCGACCTTTTCCTTCAGAAAGTATTCAACTGCCTTCACATCGTGGTTCGTGGTCGCCTCGATCTGCTTGACGCGTGCGGCATCCGCTTCGCTGAAATCCGTGATGATGCCATCCAGAAAGGCCGTGGCAGCTTTCGAGAAGGCCGGAACCTCGGCGATATCCGGGTTTGCCGACAGCATTTGCAGCCAGCGTACCTCGATGGTGATGCGGGCGCGGATCAGTCCGTATTCGCTGAAAATCGGGCGCAATGCCGCGACCTTGCCGGCGTAACGCCCATCCAGGGGCGACAGGGCGGACAGTTCGGAAAACTCCATCAGCCCTTCAGCAGCTCGCGCAGGCGCTGATTGACGAGCCCCGGGTTTGCCTTGCCGCGTGTGGCCTGCATGACCTGACCGACAAAAAACCCGATGAGCTTTTCCTTGCCGGCACGGTATTGCTCCACCTGTGCAGGGTTGTCGCGCATGACCTTTTCGATGATTTCATCGATGGCGCCCGTATCGGTGATCTGTTTCAGCCCCTTGCGCTCGATCACCGCATCGGCCTCCTCGCCGGAGGCCAGCATTTCATCAAGCACGTCCTTGGCGATCTTGCCGGAAATCGTATTGTCGGCGATGCGCGCAAGCAGGCCGGCAAGCTGTTTCGGCCCGATCGGGCTTTCGGTGATGTCCTCGCCCCGCTCCTTCAGTCGGCCGAGCAGCTCGTTGGCCAGCCAGTTGGCGGCGCGCTTGGGGTCTTCGGGGGCAGCGGCAACAAGATTTTCATAGAAGGCCGCCAGCTCCCGCGTGGCGGTGAGCACATTGGCATCATAGGCGGACAGGCCAAACTCCCTTTCAAAGCGCGCCCGCATCTGCCCCGGCAGCTCGGGCATGCCGGCACGAATGGCATCGACCTCCGCCTGAGAAATACGCAGTGGCGGCAGGTCGGGCTCCGGGAAATAGCGGTAGTCGTGCGCCTCTTCCTTGCCGCGCATGGAGCGCGTTTCGCCCTTGGCCGAGTCGTACAGGCGCGTTTCCTGCACCACGGTGCCGCCATCCTCAATCAGCTCGGTCTGGCGGATGATCTCATATTCAATGGCCTGCTTGATGAAGCGGAAGGAGTTCAGGTTCTTGAGCTCCGCACGTGTGCCAAACGGTGCACCCGGCCGGCGTACCGAAATATTCGCATCACAGCGGAACTGACCCTTTTCCATGTCCGCATCGGAGACATCGAGGAAGCGCACGAGCTGATGCAACTGCTTGAGATAGGCCACCGCCTCATCGGCGCTGCGCATATCCGGCTCGGACACGATTTCCATCAGCGGTACACCCGAGCGGTTCAGGTCGATATGCGACACGTTGCCGCTTTCGGCATGCATGCTCTTGCCGGCATCCTCTTCCATGTGGATGCGCGTGATACCGATGCGTTTTTCACCGGCTGCTGTTGGAATCATCAGGTGGCCGTGCTCAACCAGCGGCAGCGGGAACTGGCTGATCTGATAGCCCTTCGGAAGATCCGGATAGAAATAATTCTTGCGATCGAACTTGGACTCGAGATTAATGTGGGCGTTGATGGCCAGCCCGGTCAGCACGGTTTTTTCCACGGCCTCACGGTTCAACACCGGCAGCTGCCCCGGCATGCCGAGGCAGACGGGACAGGTCTGCGTGTTTGGCTCGGCCCCGAAGGCCGTGGAACAGCCGCAGAATGCCTTGGTTCTCGTGTTCAGCTGGACATGCACCTCCAGTCCGATGACTGCCTCCCAGCTCATGCGAACTGCTCCGGACGATGGGTATGCCAGTCTGTGGCTGACTCATAGGCGCTGGCAGCGGCAAGCAGCACATCCTCGCGCCAGGCCGGTGCGATCCACTGCAGCCCTACCGGCAGACCATCCACGAAGCCGCAGGGCTGGGACAGGCCTGGCAGGCCGGCCAGGTTCACGGCAATCGTGAAGATATCCGAGAGATACATTGTCAGCGGATTACTGGTTTTTTCACCGATGCCGAATGCCGGCACGGGAGATGTCGGTGTGGCGATGACATCGACTTGCTCAAAGGCCTTCAGAAAGTCCTGGCGGATCAGCGTGCGCACCTGCTGCGCCTTTTTGTAGTAGGCATCGTAGTAGCCGGAGGAAAGCGCGAAGGTGCCGGTCAGGATGCGGCGCTTGACCTCATCCCCGAAGCCCTCATCGCGTGAACGCGTGTACAGGTCGGCGAGATCACGCGGGTTTTCGCAGCGATGGCCGTAGCGCACACCGTCGTAGCGGGCCAGGTTAGCTGAGGCCTCACTCGGCGCAATCACATAGTAGGTTGCGGTAGCGTATTCGGTGTGCGGCAGCGAGATGTCGATGATCCTGGCGCCAAGTTCCTCGCACCGGGCCAGCGCGGTATCCACGGCTGCGCGCACATCGGCATCCATGCCGTCAACAAAATACTCCGCAGGCCGGCCTATCTTCAGGCCCTGCATGTCCTTTTTGTCGCAGGCAGCCAGCCAGTCGATGGCCGGGGCGTCCACCACGGAGGTGGCGTCCATCGCATCGTGGCCAGCGATAGCCGCAGTAATAAGGGCCGTATCCCGGACAGTACGTGTCATCGGCCCTGCCTGATCGAGCGAGGAGGCAAAGGCAATGATACCGCGTCGGGAGATGCGCCCATAGGTCGGCTTCAGGCCGACGATGCCGGTAACGGCTGCAGGCTGGCGGATGGAGCCACCGGTGTCGGTGCCGAGGGCGGCCGGTGCGAGTGCCGCGGCGACGGCCACGGCCGAGCCACCGGAGGAACCGCCCGGTATGCGGTCCGTATTCCACGGATTGCGGCAGGGGCCAAAGGCGGAGGTTTCCGTGGAGGAACCCATCGCAAACTCATCCATGTTCGTCTTGCCGAGCAGAATGGCGCCAGCCTCGCGCAGGCGGGTGATGACATGTGCGTCATACGCCGCGGTGAAGCCTTCAAGGATGCGGGAGCAGCAGGTTGTCGGAGACTCAGTACTGCAAAAGATGTCCTTGATGGCAATGGGGATGCCTTCAAGCGGGCGTGCCGCGTGGCTGGTGCGATAGGCATCCGAGGCCTGTGCCTGTGCCATGACCTGTGTGCGTTCTACATGCACGAAAGCGTTCAGCGTGTCGTTATGTGCCTCGATGCGGTCCAGATAGGTCGCTGCCAGCTCGTATGCCGAGGCCTCACCCGCATCCAGGCGCTGCTTCAGCTCGGATACGGTGGAGAAGGGCACTATTCAATTACCTTTGGTACGACGTAGAGCCCGGCTTCCACCTTGGGCGCCGAGGCCTGCAACTCACTGCGGCGGTTGCTGTTGGTCACGGTGTCGGCCCGTAGCGGCATGGCGGCATCATGCGGGTGTGCCGTGGGCGCAACATCGCTCGTGTCGAGTCGGCTCAGAGAGTCTACATAGCCGAGGATGCTGTTCAGCTGCGGACCAAGGGCGGCGGCCTCTTCATCGGTCAGCCGGATACGGGCCAGTTCAGCCACCTTGCGCACGTCAATATCCAATGTTTTTACCCCGGGTTTTTCATGAGATTGCGGATGGATGGCGCAGGACAGGCGCGGCCGGGGTGCGCATGCAGGCAAAAAGCATGGCTGTCGCCATGGTTCGCAGCCAAAGGCGCGCAGCCGGCACGGCTGAACACGCCAGGCGCCGCAACATGCGAGCTCTCCTTCATCAAACCGCCTTTCATCTTTGTACAGCCTTTCATTTAATCCCGGTATCCCGGCAGACACGCATGGTCTTCATGAAATATCCGGGCCGCCCCGTGGATTCGAGGCGGCGAAGCATAGCCTGCAAGGCCAGGCGAGGCCAGATTCGGAAATGGCTGTCAGGTCCCGGTTTGTGTATCGGCTACGACGTCGAATGTCTCCAGCATGCTCTGGCCGCGAAACATGTCCGCTGGCGGGCGGTTGCCTTTTGCATGTGCCCTGGCGAAGGCCTCGCTTTGCGTCCAGGCCTCGAAGGCGGCACAGTTTTCCCACAGTGTCATGACGATATGCAGATCATCGGGATTTTCAGGGCGCAGAATCATGTTGCGGATGAAACCGGGGGTCTGGTCGACGAGCCCGGCCCTGTTTTTGAAGCGTGCCTCGAAGGCATCCCAGTGCTCGCGGTTTACCAGAATACGGTTCATGGTGATATACATTTATGTCTCCCTGTCCGGCATGATCGTGCAGACGATGGGCCGGCGGCTTCTGGGCCCGTCGAACTCGCAGAAAAAGATGTTTTGCCAGCGGGAGAGTCCGAGCCTGCCATCGACAAGTGGAATGGTTTCGGATGGACCGACCAGTCCCGCCTTCAGGTGCGCATCGCCATTGCCGTCCTGTGCATCGTGCAGCCACACCCCGCGTGGAATCAGCTTTGCGAGCAGGTGGACAACATCTGTCTGCACGGATGCATCCCAGTTTTCCTGGATCATGATGGCGGCGGTTGCTCCCTGGGCATAGACGGAAACGAGGCCGTTGTGAATGCCGCTTTTGCCCACGACCGATTGCACGGCAGGCGTGATATCAATCAGCTCTTCGCGATGGTGAGTGGCGATGTGAATCACTTCACGCAAGGGGTTCCCCTTTTATTGTGCTCTCGCGATGTGCCGGCAGTTGTTCCAGATACCGGACGTAGTCTGCGGGCAAGCCGTGTTCACGTGCCCCTGCGATGATGTATGCACGATACCAGTCGAGGGGAACCGGATCATCCGTGAGTCGCTCGGCCTCATACGTTTGCACGCAAACGGGATCCTGTCCGCTGATAAACACCCGGGCTTTAATGCGGCGATAACCGGCATCGAAGCCATCAAGCACCTGTAGCGCCGCCGGCGACAGCGCATAGAGAACGCCATATACCATTTGGCCCCGCTGGCGAACGAGATTTGCCTTGCCCGTGCCATCCCGACCCAGCTTGTTGCATACCAGTTTCCGGTCCGGCATGTATGCAATGTGCATGGCCACGGCCGATGGAATGTGTGCCTGCATGCGGGTTGTGCTCATATTTGAGCCGTAAGCAAAATAGAGCAATCAGCTGTCCTTCCCAGCCTCGAATCGCCGGATCCAGTCGCCAATTTCCCGGTATACGGGCAGATGGTCGAAGCGCTGACGCCGGTGAAAGGGGTTGAGCCAGATGTTCATGCCAATGACCTCGAAATGATCGGCTCGCAGGGTATCGGCATGGCAGCCCCAGATGGCGGAGGTCACGGAAACCTGGCTGTCATTATCACCTTCCACGGCCTGGATGGTGCGGCCATAGCGGCGTACCAGCCAGGGCTGTTCAGCGAGAGGCCGTGCAGCACTATAGCTGCGATAGACGACATCCGGATGGTTCGGAGTTTCGCGGTTGAACCTCGCCATGGCCTTTGGCATCATGTTCACGATG
>CAZROR010000060.1:0-11117 GCA_964601765.1 uncultured Zetaproteobacteria bacterium | reverse complement strand
CGTCCATCGCCTAAAGGCGAGGGATTTACTGATCCCCTATCGGGGACTTTAAACATGGGGATGGCAGGGTGGCCATAAAACGGCAAAACGGGTACACTGACTGACGGTTCTATAGCTATGCCTTCAGTTACCCCCCTCACGACACGACAAGCCTCTTCCGGCGCGGATGTCACATCAGGAAAGAAGGTTTTTCGTGTCGCCCTCATCAAGCCATCACATTACGATGATGACGGCTATGTCATCCAGTGGCACCGCTCTGCCGTGCCATCCAACACACTGGCAACCCTCTATGGCCTGAGCCTGGACCTCGCCGGGCGCAAGGCACTGGGCGAGGACGTGGACATCGTCATTGATGCCTATGATGAAACCAACACACGCGTCCCGGTGAAAAAAATCATTCGCCGGATACAGGCGGCGGACGGAGGCTTTGTCGGGCTCACCGGGGTGCAGTCCAACCAGTTCCCGCGCGCCATGGATCTGGCAAGGCGCTTTCGCGAGGCAGGCATCCAGGTCTGTATCGGCGGCTTCCACGTCAGCGGCTGCCTGGCCATGCTGCCCGGCATTCCCGATGATATTCAGCAGGCACTGGATATGGGCATCTCCATTTTTGCTGGTGAGGCGGAAGGCCGTCTGGAGCGCGTATTCCGGGACGCATACACAGGGAAAATGGCACCGATATACAACTATCTGAACGATCTGCCGGGCGTGGAGTCCCAGCCCGCGCCCTTCCTGCCCGCCCGGCTGCTGCGTCGTTACCTGGGCACACTCACAAGCTTCGATGCCGGCAGGGGATGCCCGTTCCAGTGCAGCTTCTGCACGATCATCAACGTCCAGGGCCGCAAATCACGGCGCAGAACCCCTGACGACATCGAGCGCATCGTACGCAGAAATGCCGAGCAGGGTGTCGCCCGCTTCTTCATCACGGACGACAACTTTGCCCGCAACAAGGACTGGGAGGCGATTTTTGACCGCCTGATCATGCTGCGGGAGAAGGAAGGCATGTCCATCCGCCTGACCATCCAGGTAGATACCCTGTGCCATCGCATCCCACGATTTATTGAAAAGGCGGGGCGGGCGGGCGTCACGCGCGCCTTCATCGGCCTTGAAAACATCAACCCTGACAACCTCAAGGCAGCGGGTAAACGACAAAACCGGATTACGGAATACCGCAAGCTGATGCAGGCCTGGCGCAGTGTCGGAGTCATGACATGCGCCGGTTACATCCTCGGCTTTCCCGGTGACACGCCTGAACGCATACTGAATGATATCCGGATTATCCAGCACGAGCTGCCGGTGGACCTGCTGGAGTTCTTTGTGCTCACGCCACTGCCCGGATCGGCGGATCACAGGGCGCTTTACGAAAAGGGCGCGTGGATGGATCCGGACATGAACAAATATGACCTGAACCACATCACTGCACATCACCCGAACATGAGCCGGGAGGAGTGGGAACGCGCCTACAGGATGGCATGGGATGCATACTACACCCCCGGGCACATCGAAACCGTGCTCAGGCGTGCCCGGGCCAGCAAGATGAGCGTCGGCAAGATGATGTTTCTGATGCTCTGGTTTTATGGCTGTATGAAATACGAGGGCGTGCACCCGCTGGAGGGCGGCTGGTTCCGTCACAAATACCGCCTGGACAGGCGGCCTGGCATGGCGTTTGAAAACCCGCTTGCCTTCTACCCGCGCCGTGTGGCTGAGGTCGTCCGCAATCATGCCGGTATCCTCGCCATGCTGATAAAATTCGGCCGCATGCGCCGCAAAATCAAGGCGGATCCCGCCGCCATGGATTATACGGATCTGGCGCTGACGCCCGTAACCGGCGAGGAGGAATCGGAACTGGAAATGTTCACGCAGCAAAAGGCCACCACCGGCTAGCCGACAGCCCCCGGGGCGAGGTTTCCCCTGCCACCGTTACGTCCCGGCGGGGAATGGGTGCATGCAATTCATGTCCTGCCCTTGACCAGCACTCCCGCCCCCGGTGAATATGGGGAAATGGAGAAAAAGCCTTTTTCTTCCCAGTTGCGTTTGTTTGATGCGGAAAACGTATTGAGGATGCGTGCCGGCAGGCGATGCTGGCCGGCAGGCGAGCGCATGCCGCTGAATGCCGGCGATCGAACCGTGGCCGCAACGGTACTCAACGATCTGCGCAGAAGCCGAAACCCCATGATCGTCACGGGCTATTCTTCACTGGCCTTTCTCATCGAACAACTTCCCTGCATGGAACACCCGGAGCTGAAGCAGATCCGCCTGCTAATCGGCAACGAGCCAAAAGACCAGCCTGTCCCGCTCACCGTGCGCGCCGTGCCCGAACAGATGCGCGAATACTGGCTGGCAAGGGGAATATCGGTGCGCCAGTCACTAAAGCTGATGGCATGCCTGCGCATGTTGCGCGAAGGCAAGATCCGCGTGCGCACGCTGGATATGTTGCACGCCAAGATTCATCTGGCAGACGATGCCATCACGATCGGATCAAGCAACTTCAGCCGTGCAGGCTTCAGCACGATGCTGGAAGGCAATGTTCGATTCTCCCGAATCAGGGACAAGGCACGCTACAGGGAAGCCTGCCAGGTAGCCGGGCATTTCTGGGATATGGGCCGGGATTTCACTGAAGACTTCCTGCATTTTCTCGAACAGCTGCTCCGCAAGGTGAGCTTCGGAGAGGCCGTTGCCCGTGCCTGCTCCGAGTTGCTCGAGGGGCACTGGGCCGGGGAGGCCATGCGGGGCCTGGATTCGATGGAGTCTGTTAATCTCTGGCCCAGCCAGAAGCATGGTATCGCACGGGCATTGTGGATTCTTGAGAACGAAGGCAGCGTGCTGATCGCTGACGCTACCGGAGCAGGCAAGACGCGCATGGGATGCGGGCTGCTGAAGGCCCTGCAGCAACGCCTCTGGCAATGCGGCCGCATGAGCAGCGGACTGTTCCTCCTGATTGCCCCGCAAGGTGTCCGCCGGCACTGGGAGCACGAACGCGCCCGGGCGGGGCTGAACATGCAAATTCACTCCGATGGGGTAATCAGCAGCACCGCAGCCATTCGTCACGAAGAAGCACTGCGGGACATTCGCCATGCCCAATGCCTCGCCGTGGACGAGGCACACCATTTCCTGAACCGGAGCTCCCAGCGTACCCGGCGCATGCTGGGCAACCTCGCCGAGCATGTCGTACTCTTCACGGCCACACCGATCAACCGGGGTGTCAGGGACATCCTCTCGCTGGTGGATCTGCTGGGTGCGGATAATCTGGATGACAACTCGCTGAAGTTCTTCGACGAACTGGAGCGACGTCTCCGTCGTGCCGGCTCCGCCTTCGCCCTGACCCCGACCGAGCGTGCCCACCTCCAGCGGCTTCTGGGCCGGTTCACACTTCGCCGGACCAAGCGCGATCTCAGGCAGGAGATTGAATCCAGTCCGGAAGCCTATCGGGATGAATCGGGGCGGACATGCCGCTATCCCGAGCATCGCAGTCATGTCTATCCCCTTGGGGAAACGGGCGAAGACAGAAAGCTTGCGCAGCGTATCCGGGAGCTTGCCGGAAACCTGAGAGGAATGATTCAGTTTCAGGGCGAAATACGCATGCCACCGGGTTACCGCAAGGGTGTCCACGATTATGTCCGGACCCGGCTGAAGGTTGCCAATGCGCTGGTTGTTTACCGAATCATGGCGGCACTGCGCTCCTCCAGGGCGGCCTTGACGGAACATCTTTACGGTACCGGACACGCATGTGGAATATTCGGCATTCAGCAACAATTCAAAGGCGAAGATACCGGGAACGAAATCGGCCGCCTTCGGAGTCTGGCGGGGCGGCCGCCACCCTGCCCTTTCTCCGGGGCCTTGCCCGACTGGCTTCGCAAACCTGAAGCACACCGCCAGGCCGTTGAGGAAGAAATCGCAATTCTGGAGCAAATCGGCAAGCTCGCCCAGGCCATGAGCGACCGGCGGGACCGGGCCCGGGCCGAACGGATCGCGCAGTTGCATGAGACGCATGCCCACCTGCTGGCTTTCAACAGCAAGCTGATTTCCCTGGCCCTGATGCAATCCCTGCTCAAGCGTCTATTGCCCGATATCCCCATTTTGATGGCGACCGGAAGCGCTGATTCGGATCGCGGAAAAATCGAGCATTATTTCTCCCTTCACGCGAAGCAGCCCGCCATCGGACTGTGTTCCGATGCGCTCAGTGAAGGGGTGAACCTGCAACAGGCCTCGGCCCTGGTGCTGCTCGACCTGCCCAGCGTTATCCGCATTGCGGAACAACGCATCGGCCGCGTCGATCGCCTGAACTCGCCCCATGATGTGGTCGACATTTACTGGCCGGATGATGCGCCCGAGTTCGCCTTGCAGACGGATCGCAAATTCGTGCACCGGCACCTGGATGTGGGCGCGCTGCTGGGCGCGAATATCGAGGTGCCGGACGAACTGATGGGAGAGGCGCTTACCAGCGGGCTGAATGTTCCTGATTCGGCCCGGGCCATGATGGTTGCAATCGATGCAGACCGGCTGAAGCCTTTCGAGGGCGTCAGCGATGCCTTTGCGCCCGTGCGCGCCCTCGTGAACGGCCCGGATGCAATCGTCAGCAGGGATGTCTACGAAACCATGCGACACGTGCACACACATCCGCAGTCGCTGATTGCCATGGTGAAATCAGACGAACCCTGGGCCTTCTTTGCCATTTCAGGCATCTGGCACGGGCAGCAGCGTGGCTGGGCACCCAGATGGGTCTGGCTGGACGGAAAAGGCAAAGAGCCGGTCACGGATATGGCCGTAATTGCGGATCATCTGAGGGCGGTGCATGAACGAGGCGTTCACGATCTGGATAGCCTGGAGGAATCCACAATCATGGAAAACGCGTTGCGGGAATTCACCAGCCGGCTGGATCAGGCCGAAAGACAGCTGCTTCCCCGGCGCAGGCGGCGGGCACTGAACCAGATGGAGGAAGTCCTGCGGCACTGGAGCAGAAATACATCCCGGGCCGGCACCGCCCGGCAGCTCCTGGATGCCATCCTGAGTCCACCAGCTGACGACGGGGAAAGTATTCACTGGCATGCGCTGGCCGATGCCTGGATCATGGCCACGGCGGATGTGTGGATTCAGGCCATGCAGCAACGGCGGAAACCTGGCCCCCTGCGCCTGAAGGACATCACGCCCCTGCTGAAAGATTCAACCTTGCCGCCGGAGAAAATGGAATCTCTGTACCAGTCTCTGGAGCGGATGCCGCCGGCATCCAGTCGCACAGTTGTAACTATTGTTGCCATTCCCGGCGCCTGAGCATCCGGGCCAGTGTTGTCTTGCCCACCCGGCGCACCCCGGAGAGCCAGACGATGGAGCGGCGGGACCAGGCCCGGTATATCAGCTCCGGCCAGAGTGTCCGCCCGATCACGAAAGTATACTTTACATTCAGACGCCCAAATGCAAAGTGCCCTGCCGAACAGGGGCCGGTACGGAGCCGGCCGATGACGGCCGGGGGAACACCCGCATCCGGAACAGAACCCTTGCCTTTCCGCGGCGTCACGGGTATCCACATCGCATGATGCGAAACCAGCCGGAGAGCACTCCGGGCACGGGCGGATATCGCACGGCGCCGCTGGCCACCACGGCCATGCCGCCGGGCGTGCCGTTCATCGTCGGCAACGAAGGGGCCGAGCGTTTCAGCTTTTACGGCATGCGCGCCATCCTTGTCGTGTTCATGACCCAGGCCCTGATGAATGCCGATGGCGACCTTGCCGTGATGAGCGAGGAAGAGGCCAGGGGCTGGTTCCACCTGTTCGTTTCCGCCGTGTATGTCACCCCGCTGCCGGGGGCGCTGATCTCGGACGGCTGGCTCGGCAAGTACCGCACCATCATCCTGCTGTCCGTCGTGTACTGCCTCGGCCACCTGGCGCTGGCCATCGACCACACGCGCACGGGGCTGGCCATCGGCCTGGGGCTGATTGCGCTTGGCTCCGGCGGCATCAAGCCGTGCGTATCGGCGCATGTCGGCGACCAGTTCGGCCCGGACAACGCGCACCGGCTGTCACGCGTCTTCGGGTGGTTCTACTTTTCCATCAACCTCGGCGCCTTCGCCTCCATGCTGGCCACGCCCTGGCTGCTGGCGACATATGGCCCGTCCGTCGCCTTTGCCGTGCCCGGCGTGCTGATGCTGGCCGCCACGCTGATTTTCCGGGCCGGCCGCCGGCGCTTCGCGCACATCCCGCCCGGCGGCAGGCGCTTTGTGCGGGAGGCCCTGAGCGGGGACGGCCTGCGAACGCTGGGCCGGCTGTGCATGATCTACATCTTCATCGCCATGTTCTGGGCGCTGTTCGACCAGACCGGCTCGTCATGGGTGCTGCAGGCGCAGCATATGGACCGGCATATCCTCGGTATCGAGCTGCTCCCCTCGCAGATTCAGGCTGTAAACCCGCTGCTTGTCATGCTGCTGATACCGTTTTTTTCGCGTGTCGTCTATCCGCTGACCGGGCGCATCCTGCCGCTGACCGAGCTGCGCAAGATGGCCATCGGCATGTTTGTCACCGTCGCGGCCTTTGGCATTTCCGCCTGGATTCAGGTACGGATTGATGCGGGGCTGGTGCCGCATATCGGCTGGCAGCTGCTGGCCTATGTGGTGCTCACCTGTGCCGAGGTCATGGTTTCCATCACCTGCCTGGAGTTTTCCTACACGCAGGCACCGAAGCGGATGAAGTCCTTTGTCATGGCATTTTTCATGCTCTCGATCTCCGCCGGCAATCTGTTCACCAGCGCCGTCAACTTCATCATCGAAAATCCGGACGGCACGAGCAGGCTCGCCGGCGCCGACTACTTCCTGTTTTTCACCGGGCTCATGTTTGTCACCGCCGTCCTGTTCGCGCTGGTTACGCGCTTCTATCGGGGCGAGCGCCATATCCACGCGGCCATCCCCGAGGCCGTCACCGGCCGGGATTGAGCAAGGCCGGGCATTGCGCACATCGGGATGAATCCCCACCAGTCCGGCGGCGGCGAATTCGCTCATGTGATCGTGGACGCGGCCAGCTTTTTTGAAAGAGTTCAGTAAAGTGATTACCATGGAGTGCATCTGTTTTACAGGAGGTCTTGCCATGCCGGCTTTGCAGGAGATTGAAATGCAGGCCATGCACCTGGATCAGTCCGAACGGGCATTGCTTGCTGAACATCTGATTGCCTCACTGGACACCGGTAAAGACGAAGATGTCGAAGCACTGTGGATCAGGGAAGCCGAATCACGATATGCTTCCTATGAACAGGGACGCCTCTCTGCCAGCCCGGCCAGAGAGGTTCTGGAGCAGGCTCGCAGCAACCTGAAATGAACCGTGTTCATTTTCTTGCTCCCGCTGAACAGGAAATGAACGCGTCTGCACGGTATTATGAGCAACAATTACCCGGCCCTGGCTATCGGTTTCCGGATGAAGTCGATTTGCAGCATCCGTGCTATCCGTCTTTACCCTGAAGCCGCCCCTCTTATTCATCCTGAAATCCGGGGCAAGCGCATCAGGCACTTTCCTTTTACTTTGTTGTACCGAATCACACCGTCAGGGATAGTGATTCTTGCAGTGATGCACCAGCATCGCAGACCGAACTACTGGAGGGCAGGTGAAAACCGGTTTCGGCGTACTGTCCGGGCAACGCTTTTCCGGCTTCCGGTGGCGGCTGCCACTGGTTGTCCTGGCAGTCCTCCTCAAATCCGCCTGATTCAAGGGCGTTATGGGTGAAGTGATGGTGAATCCTCCCTGTCGCTTGCCGCATGTTGATATCATAAACCAGATTTGTTATCATCCGATGATAACAAATCTGGATTGTATTGCGGCGATGAATCGCGATGTGGGACTGGATACGCTGCTGAGTCTGGATGGCGAGGTGTTCCCGATGGAGAACGGCTACTGGACCCGCTTCGAGGTGCGACAGGTTGAGCCGAACGCGCAGATTCCACACGGCATCCGGTATTCGCTGACCCTTCATGATCGCAGCAACCGCAGGGTGTTCGGCATCGATAATGCTCACGGCTTCAGGCCGAAGCGGAAGCGATTCGGAGCAGGGAAAACAACATGGGATCATCTGCACCATAAGGAGAAGGTGGCCCCGTATGAGTTTGAGTCGGCGGCGGCATTACTGGAGGACTTCTGGAATGCGTGGGGAAGATCGTCGATGCTTAGGAGGTGGTGAATGCGCAGGGTTGTAAAGGTTGGAATCATTTCGCGGGAAGATTATCGCAGACGGACGATCCTGATTGCCAGGGGAGAGTACAAGCCAGGGAAGGATGAACCGAAAATCTGGTTTGAGTCGCTCAATTCAATGGCGCAGGTGCTCGGACGTGAGAATCAGGCCCTGCTGAAAACCATTCTGGAGAACAGGCCCGCCTCGCTGGCTGAGCTGGAAGCACTGACCGGCAGAAAAAAAGCGAACCTTTCGCGTACGCTGAAAACGCTGGAGCGTTATGGCATTGTCTCGATGGAGCGGGAGAAGAACAGGGTGGTGCCGAAGGTACATGCCACCGATTTCAAGGTTGAATTCGGACTGAACTACAGCTCGCCGCTGGCAGCCAGATCCTGAAACGCATGATGAACGGATTGATGCGGGGAACCTCCCCCATGTGAGGCCTTTCGATGACTGATGCTGGCGCACTGTCCGGGCAACGCCTTTCCGGCTTCCTGTAGCGGCTACCGCTGTTTGTATCTGTCGCACGGCTGTGTCCCTGCCGGACTGCGTCAACGGATTTCACAAACCATGGCGCCTTGTGGCACAATTGTGGCACAAGGCATGCCGGGAGGTGATAGATGGCGAAAACAGCTGTGGTCAGGGCACGCATGGAGCCTGAACTCAAGCAGCATGCCGAGGCGATTTTTGAGAAAATCGGCATCAGGCCCTCCCAGGCCATCAATCTGTTTTACCGCCAGGTGGAGGAGGCCGGCGGGCTTCCCTTTGCCGTGGGCGACACTCGCGCCGTCAGGGAACTGGGTGAGGATATGCAACGGCTTGGAGAGTGCCGGGCCGGACACGGCATTGAGCATGACGCCGCGGACGCATGGCTGCGCAGCATCGGTACGGATGATGAGCTGCCGTGCCCTGCAAAATAATCTGGCATCGTGAAGCGATCCTGGATCTTGAGCGTCTGTTTGCGCATCTGAAGGATGTAAACCCTGCCGCCGCCCGGAAAGCCGCGGAGCTGATACGCGATGGCGCGCGCAGCCTGCAGGCGTGGCCGAACCGCTGCCGTCCGATGGATGACGGCAGCGGCAGGAGAGAGTTAATCATCCAGTTCGGATCGGGCGCGTATGTGCTGCGCTATGTGCTGGATGGCGATGTGGTCTTCATACTGAGGGTATGGCACTCAAAAGAGTTACACGTTTGATTCGCGCTCTGTCCGGGCAACGCCTTTCCGGCTTCCGGTGGCGGCTGCCGACTTTTGCAGGCCCTTTCAAACCCGCCTGATGCAAAATCCTGATGGGAATAGCTCAGCCATGCATGCTTGCAAAGCGTAACCCATAAGGTTACATTCGGCCATGATTGTCGGCTTTGCGCATAAAGGGCTGAAACGATTCTACGAGACCGGCAGCAAGGCCGGAATCCAGCCCAGGCATGCGGAAAAACTGCAACGGATTCTATCAAACCTGGATGTCGCCGAATGCCCTGACGATATGGATTTTCCCGGGTATCGGCTGCACGAACTGGCGGGCGACAGGCAAGGCATCTGGTCGGTAACCGTGCAGGCCAACTGGCGTGTGACATTCCGCTTCACAGGAACGGACGTGGAGCTGGTGAATTATGAAGACTACCACTAAGGAGGTCAGACATGGCGATGCATCATCCGGCCCACCCGGGCGCCATTTTGCGCGAAGACGTGCTCAGGCCCCTGGGCGTCAGCATCACTGCGGCGGCTGAATCGCTTGGGGTCAGCCGGAAAACCCTGTCCAAGATCCTGAACGAGCGCGGCGCGATCACCGCCGAGATGGCGATGCGCCTGGAGCTGGCTTTCGGCAAGCCGAAGGCGGAACAATGGTTGCGCCTGCAGGCGGCCTACGATCTTTATCAGGCCCGGACCCGCAAGGCGGAACTGGCAAGCGAAGTTCACGCGCTTGCCGCGTGAGTTGTAAGTTGCAGGGAGGTATATGGGCACAGGAAGTAAAACAATCCAACGCAGGGCTTGTCGATGATCAATGCTGGCGCACTGTTTGAGCAACGCCTTTCCGGCTTCCTGTGGCGGCTGCCACCGCTGATTGCAAATCTGACTGGTTCAGGGGCGTAACAGGCGAAGCCCTTGTAAATTTCACCGCCCGGCTGTTTCTCGATAAGAACGATGACTACCTGATCAAAAATATCACAGATAGCACATCCGACTTGTCCAGTGTACGCCATTGGCGTACTGTTCATTTTATGATGGATGACGAGCTGTTTAAGGAGCTGACGGATAGCATTAGTGAAGCCGGGGCGATCAGGCGAGGCGAAAAGAGCGCCTCTCGAAGCTATGAATTTGAAGATGTCGATGTGCGGGCTGTTCGCGCCAAGACCGGACTTTCCCAGATCCAGTTCTCTGCCCTGTTGGGAGTGAGCCCCGCAACTCTGCGCAACTGGGAACAGGGCCGCCGCCGGCCAACGGGACCTGCCCGGGCGCTTTTGCGTATTGTAAATGCCAGACCGCGCCTTGCCATGGAAGCGTTACACGCTGACAGGCTGGCCGCATAAATCCTGAATTGCATTTCAGGCCTGGCAGAAGGTTTGGAATTATTCTGAACAGGTACGCGGTATTATGCATCAGCAACGGATGCTTATGGGCGCAGGAAGCGAACCTCCTCCATGCGAGGCCTTTCGATGGTAGTGTCCAGAATTTTTCGCACATTTTTCTGGCAGTGCTCTCGTGTCTGGTCATTCATGCTGCGCACACCTCGCTGATTTCGAGGTCGCGCAGCAAATCCATGTTCAGGTAACGCTTCGATCCCCATTGCGTTCCGGCAATGTGCCGCAGACGCGCCGCGGCCAGCATCAGGGCCGGTTCAATTGGCGCACAAAGCCTGCGTCTCCAGAATGAATTGATCCAGAGATTGCAGCTGCGGCCGCACTGACTCCGGGTAGCTTTTATGCAGCTTCCGGGGAACGACTAAAGTAACACCTGCTTCTTCCATTTCACGGAACTGGTT
>CAZROR010000059.1:0-11285 GCA_964601765.1 uncultured Zetaproteobacteria bacterium | reverse complement strand
AGCCCGGATTTTTTACGAAGCCAGCATCATGCTGTTGCCTTGCCGCACGGCCGAACGCCACGCATGGCAAGGCGGGATTATCCCGGTAGGGTTCGCGCATGCGACTGGAGCGAAACATCCGTGACACATTCCTGCAACGCGAGATGCGCACGTACGGCCGGAAAAACGGCTATGTCACGAAGGGCCAGCATGCGCGCCTGGCCCGCTGGCTGCCGAAGATCGGGCTACCGAAAGATGCGCGGCTCGGGCCGGACTCATATGCGACAATGGGTCCCGTGGTCATGGAAATCGGCTTCGGCAATGGCGAGTTTCTGACCCATCTGGCGACCACCCACCCGGAATGGAACCTGGTCGGCGTGGAGATTTACCTGCCGGGCGTGGCCAAGGCCGTGGCCCGGCTCGAGGCGGCAGGCGTCATGGACCGGGTACGCATTTCACAGCTGCCGGCGCAGTATGTGCTGCAACACCAGGTGGCCGAAGGCGGGCTGCACGGGGTGTACATCAATCATCCCGACCCGTGGCCCAAGGCGCGTCACGCCAAGCGCCGCCTGATCCAGAAGGCGTTTGCGCACCTTCTGGCCAGCCGGCTTGAGCCGGGCGGATTCGTGAAGCTGGCAACGGACAGGCCTGATCTGGCCGACTGGATGCGTGAGGTGCTCGATGCCGAGCCCATGCTGCGCAATGTGGCCGGGCACAAGGGCTTTGTGCCGCGTGACGCGGATCGGCCGCTGACAAAATTCGAGAAGCGCGGGGCGGCCGAGGGACGGCCCAGCCTGTTTCTGCATTATGTGAGGAGTGCAACATGAGCCTGGAGACGAATCGCGATAAACTTGTGGCCATCGCCGTGCAGGGCACGGTTGCCCCGGCCCATCAGTGGGCGCCCTTCGAGGTGGGGGCGGATGGCGAGGTGTTTGCCTGGCCCTCGACGGGCGGCATCACCTATAACGTCAAGGTCGGAGATTCGGTGTTCGGCTGGGCCGGTGAGCATATTGAGCCGGGCGTTTCGGCCAGCTTCAGTCACAAGAACCGCAAGGCGGAGGCCGGCTTCCAGTTTCTTGCCTGCTGCGGCAATACGGTGCGCATTATCTCCGGTGATGCGAAGGGGGAAACAGGCACCGTGATCGGCCATCATGGCGGCGTGGAGCATCTGATCCTTGATTTTCCGGATGAGACCCTTGAAAAGCTGACCTGCGACGACAAGTTCCTCGTGCGCGGCTTCGGTCAGGGGCTCAGGTTCACAGGGTACCCGGATGTCTATGTCTACAACCTCGATCCCGATCTGCTGGAGGCCTGGGGCCTGAAGGAGCGTGGCGACGGGGCAATCGAGGTGCCGGTTTCCGTGATCGTGCCGGGGCATGCGATGGGCTCCGGTATTGGCGCCTTGTCCGTGACCAGCGGCGACTACGACATCCTCTGCCATGATGCTGTAACCGTGAAGAAATACGGCCTGGACCGGCTCCGGTTTGGCGACTTCGTGGCCGTGCTTGATCACGATAACCGCTATGGCCGCACCTATCGCCAGGGCGCGGTGACGATTGGTGTGGTGATCCACTCCGATTCCCCGCTTGGCGGGCACGGTCCCGGCATGACCACGCTGATGAGCGCCACCGATGGTCGCCTTGTGCCGGTCATTGATGACCGCGCCAATATCGGCGCCAAGCTCGGCATCGGTCGCTTTGCATAGGAGGGGCATGGAGGCGCACATAGGAGTGCGGGGAATGCTCATCTCCGGAGGCCTTGCGCTTCGGTGCCTGAGATCATGCGCGTAGGTGTTATCCAGCTGAACTCCGGCAGCGATGTGGATACGAATCTGGCCTGTGCCTCCAGCCTGCTGGCGCAGGCTGCGACCAGGGGCGTGGAACTGGCCGTACTGCCGGAGAATTTTGCCTTCATGGCAGCCGATGACGCGGAAAGGTGCCGGATTGCCGAGCCGGAGGATACATCCCGTGTGCTCGGCTTTCTGGCCGCCGAGGCGCAGCGGTGGCAGATGGCCATTGTCGGTGGCACGGTGACACTGGCATCGGGCAGTGGCGACAAGCTGCGCAATACCTGTCCGGTATTTTCGCCCACGGGCCGCCGGCTGGCGCTTTATGACAAAATGCATCTGTTTGACGTGGCGCTGCCGGGTGAGTCCTGGCGTGAATCCGCCGTCGTGGTGGCCGGTGCGCAGCCGGTAACGTGCGATGTCGGTGACTGGCGGCTGGGGCTGAGCATCTGCTACGATCTGCGCTTTCCCGAGCTTTATCGTCATTACAGCCGGGCGGGATGCCGGCTTCTTGCAGTGCCGGCGGCATTTACGGTGCCGACCGGCAGGGCGCACTGGGAGGTGCTGCTCCGGGCCCGTGCCATTGAAAACCAGTGCTATGTGCTGGCTGCAGCACAGGCCGGCAGCCATCCGGGCGGCCGGCAAACGTGGGGGCATGCGATGATTGTTGATCCATGGGGCGAGGTACTGGGTGTTTGCCGCGATACGGAAGGCGTCATCACGGCGGACATCAGTCATGCGCGCGTCGATGAGGTGCGTCGCATGTTGCCGGCGCTCGATCACCGACGGCTGTAGCGTGGGAGGAGATCACAGGCCGGACCGGGCACAGCTGCGCGCCCACCGCCAGGTGTTCTGGGATGCCTGGCAGAAGGCGCGGGCGAGCCTGCCGCTGAATGCACTTGAGGTGCGTATCGTGCGTGTCATCGCGCTGCACCCGGAATATCACCCGCTGTTTGATGACATGGAGACCTTTCTCGACCGTGATTTCGGCGTGGATTCCGGCACCAATCCCTACCTGCATCTGTCGCTGCACCTGGCGCTGGAGGAACAAATCGCCACGCACCAGCCGCCACAGGCGGCGGCGGCACTGGAGCATTTGATGCAGCGCCGTGGCCTGGACCGGCATGCGGCCCTGCACGTGCTGCTCGAAGTTCTGGCCGAGACGGTGTATACCTCGCAGCGTCAGGGGCTTGAACCGGACGTGATTGCATACCGGAGCCGCTTGCAGGAGTTGCTGTCCACATGAGAAGCCTGTTCGTTACCATCCTGTTTTTTTTCGGCCCCATCATTCTGATGTTTGTGCTGCGGCATCTGGGGCTCCTGCTGCGCCTGTGGCTGATGTATCGCCGGGCCAGCCGGGAGAGCGAGGCAAACGTCATCGATGTTACGCCCCGGAAGCCGCATCCGCCCTCAAAGTGGTTTATCGCCATAACCATCCTGGTGGGCATCGGCTTTGCAGTGCTGGCGTACCAGCGCCTTATCGAGCCCCCGGCCGTGCACAGGCACTACGTACCCGCGCATACGGATGCCACAGGCCGCATCATTCCCGGGCATTACGAATAACCGTATGCCGGAAGTGGCATGAGCGGGGAGGTGATGGATGCCCTGGCCAGGGGTGCCATCCTGCTTGCGGCAACCCCCGGCCTGGCCGCCGACTGGAAGCGCCGCTACGTCGCATCGGTTGTGCACAAGGTCTGCAAAACGCCGAGCATCCACGCCTGGCGTGGCTGGTTGCAGCAGATGGCACGGTGTAATGCGCGCCTGCCGTTGCCATTGACACCTTGCCAGGAGCTTGATCTGTGGCAGCGGGAGATCAGCGCGGATGTGAAGCGGACAGGAGGCCATGAGCTGACGACCGCGCAGGTCATCGGCCTGGCTGCTCAGGCCCGGCGCAGTTACGCGCGGATGTGCGATTATCTGATCGATACCGATGCTCTGCTGCCGGGCAACGCCGAACACGAGGCGTTTCACCGCTGGTGTATCGGCGTGCGCCGGCGGCTGGAGGCGATGCCGGAGCGCATGCTTGCTGCCGAGCTGCCTGCGTATGGCATGCGTCAGCGTCTTCTGCCCACCGGCACCGAGGTACTGCTCGCGGGCCTTGATGCGCCGTGCCCGGCGGCACAGCGTCTTTTTGCTGCGCTTGAGGCACAGGGCGTGCGCATCCGGCCGGTTGATGCCGCGCAAGTGGCAGGAGAGCTGCGGCTGGCCGCCTGTGAGGACGAGGGGCATGAAGTGCGCCATGTCGCATCACGCGTTGCCGCCCTGCTGGAGGCCCGGCCTGAGATGCGCATCGGCATCCTGCATCCCGCACCGGATGACGTGGCGGCACGGCTTGAACGGGAGCTGTCCGCATGCCTGTCGGCATCCGGCGCCTTTTCGGCTGCCGCGCCGGCGCCCGTGCTGTCCCGGCCATGCAGCCGGCTTTCGGATACCCCCCTGGGCCAGATGGCCCTCATGCTGCTGTCCCTGGCGGGGAAAAGGCAGCTGCGTTTTGCCGAGCTCTCGGCCCTGCTGCTGTCGCCGTATATCGCGGGCGCCGACCGGGAGTCCGGGGTGCGTACCGGCCTGGAGGCGGCGCTCAGGGCCGACAATCAGCACATCATCTGGCTGCCGACCGCGCTTGACCGCAAGTCCTGGCAGCAGGTACCGGCACTGGCTGATGCGCTGCGTCAGCTTATGGCATGGGAGCAGACGCCGCGCCTGCCTTCAGCCTGGGTGCTGCGCGTGCAGGCACTGTGGCAGCGCCTGCTGGGGCTCAGGGCCGGCGCGCCGGGGAATGCATTCGAGGTTGCACAGGTCAACGCGCTCGGCGAGGCCCTGACCGGCCTGGCCGGGCTTGATGCCGGCGGACATGCGATGTCGTGGGCCGCCTTTTCGGCCTTTTTGCGGCGCGCCATGCATGAGGCACGAATGCCGGCGGCGGATGGTGGCGGTGTGCAGCTGCTCAGCATGGATGAGGCGGCCGGGCTGTACTTCGACCATGTGTTCGTGCTCGGCATGGATGAGGAGCGCTGGCCGATGATGGCGAGGCCGGACCCGTTTATCCCGGCGCCGGTCCAGCAGCACGCCGGCATGGCCTCCGCCTCGGCAGCGCTGGCCTTTGCCGAATCGGAACGATTGTGGCGGCATGTGTTGCATGGCGCGCCGGTGATCGAGGCAAGCTTTGCACAACAGCAGCAGGGCAAGAAACTGCTGCCCAGCCCGATGTGCACCGCAGCTGCGATACCGGCGCCACCGCTTGTGCCGGCGTGGCAGGAGCTGATGCCCGGGATCGATGTCTGTACGGCACCCTTCACAGCCGTGCCACTGGCCACCGACAAGGTGCCGGGCGGCTCGCATGCGCTGAAGGATCAGTCGGCCTGCCCGTTTCGCTATGTTGTCAGCCACCGGCTGTCGGTGCGCGCACTTGAGGACACCGAGGCCGGCCTGTCGGCCAGGGATCGCGGCATCCTCGTGCACAGGGTGCTGGAGCTCATCTGGGCGCGTATCGGCGATCAGGTGAACCTGATGCAGATACTTGCGGAAGAGGCGGGACTTGATGCCATGCTGCATGATGTCATCAGAGAGGCCTGGCGAGCCATTACGCACCCGGTAGAGCGTCATACGCGCCGGCTGGAAACGCGCCGGCTGCATGGGCTGTTGCAGGGATGGCTGGCGCACGAGGCCAGGCGCGCCCCGTTTACGGTTGTCGAGCGCGAGGCATGGCGTACATGGCGAGCGGCAGAAGGGGGCAGGGTGCGCCGGCTGCGGCTCAAGCTTGACCGCGTGGATGCCGATGCCGGTGGTCGTCGCATGGTGATCGACTACAAGACCGGCGGCAAAAGCGGTGCGGCCGGCTGGCTGAGCGAGCGCCTGCCCGAGCCGCAATTGCCGCTGTACGCGGTCGCCGAGGCGGATACGGGCCATGTCCCTGCCGCTGTCTGCTTTGCCTATGTGCGCAGCGGGGAGCTGGGCTTTTCGGGCCTTGCGGCGGAGGACGTGGGCATGGCAGGCGTGCGTCCCTGGCGCGGGCAGGCAGGCATCGCGGAGGACTGGCCGGGCCTGATCGACTGGTGGCGGCAGCAGCTGCAGGCATTGATGGCCGAGATCAGCGCGGGGCATTGCGCCGTGGCCCCGCGCGATGAGAAGGCCTGCGACTACTGTGAGCTGAGGGCCGTATGCCGCATTGACGCCATGCGGGAGGGGTTGTTGTGAGTGACGCGGACGCACGCCGGCACGCTGTTGATCCGGCCCGCTCGTTTATCGTTCAGGCACCGGCCGGCTCCGGCAAGACGGAGCTGCTGATCCAGCGCATGCTGGCCCTGCTCGCCACCGTGGACGAGCCGGAGGAGATCCTGGCGCTGACATTTACGCGCAAGGCCGCCGGTGAAATGCGGCTGCGCGTCATCGAGGCACTCAGGCACTCGCAGGGGGCCGAGCCGGAGCAGCCGCACGAGCGGCAGACGTGGCGGCTGGCACAGGCTGCGCTGGCGCGTTCGACAGCCCGTGGCTGGAATCTGCTTGCGCATCCGGCGCGCCTGACGCTCATGACCATTGATGCATTTGCCCTGGGCCTTGCCCGTCAGATGCCGCTTGCCTCGGGTCTTGGCGATACCCCCGGCGTGCTGGACGATGCCCAGGCCCTGTATCTGGAAGCGGCCGAGCAGACGATGACTGCGGTGCGTAGCGGCAGGTTCCCGGATGCCGTGGGGCAGGCGCTGGATGCGCTCCTGCTGCGTGCGGACCACCGCACCGGCCAGGTGCTGGGCATGCTGGCGCAGATGCTCGCCTGCCGTGAACAGTGGCTGGGGCTCTTTTGCCGGCACGCGGACGAGGCCGGGCTCAGGGAGGAAATCAACACCAACCTGCGGCGGCTTGCCGAGGACAGGATGCAGCATGCCGCTGCGCTGTTTGCGCCGCAGCAGCGGCAACGGCTGCTGCCGCTGCTCAGATTCGCGGCCGCGAATCTTCAGCGTGATGACCCCGCGCATCCGGCCAGTGCCCTGGCAGGGCTGATGGCATGGCCGGCAGCAGAGGCTGCGGCGCTGCCCGCATGGCAGGCCATGGCGGCCCTGCTGCTCAGGGCCGATGGCCATTTCTACCAGCGCATCAATGCCCGTCAGGGCTTTCCGGCCGACAGGCAATTCAGGGCGGAAAAGGTGGCCTTTACCGAGCTGCTGACGGAACTGGCGGTGCAGCCGGGCCTGGCCGAGGCGCTGCAGGATGTGCGTAGCCTGCCGGCATCGCTTGAGCTGGACGAGGACGCGTGGCGCTTCCTGCAGGGGCTTGGCCTGATCCTCAGGCTGGCCGCGGCCGAGCTGAATACGCTGATGATGACGCGCGGCCAGATGGACTTCACCGAGATTGCCCTGCGTGCCCTGCAGGCGCTTGGTGAACCGGCCGGCGCCAGCGACCTGTTGCTGAAGCTGGACAGGCGCATACGTCACGTGCTGGTTGATGAGTTCCAGGATACGTCGAGGCTTCAGATTGCGCTTCTGCAACGCCTGTGCGCGGGCTGGGTGCCCGGTGACGGGCGCACGCTGTTCGTCGTCGGTGATCCGATGCAGTCGATCTATCGGTTTCGCAATGCCGAGGTGGGCCTGTTTCTGCGCACGGCCGCCGGCGAGGTTGCCGGCCTGCCGGCGCTTGCATTGCTGCGTCTGCGCCGGAACTTCCGTTCGGGCGCCCCCATCGTGCACTGGGCGAACAGGGCGTTTGCCGGCCTGTTTCCGGATGCAGCCGGGGAGGACGCCACGGCCGGCGCGGTTGCCTATCATGCCTCGGAGCCCGCCTCGGAGCGGCAGGGTGAGGTGGTGGTGCACTGGATGGCCGGCCGTGATGATGCGGCCGAGGCGGCCCTCGTCGTGGGGCTGGTGCAAAAGGCCATGGCCGCAGACAGGCGGACAGGCATCCTGGCGCGCTCGCGCAGCCACCTTGCAGCCATCATGCACGCCCTGCATGCGGCCGGCATTGCCTACCGGGCGGTGGATATCCTGCCGCTGGCCGAACGGCCGGAGGTGCGTGACCTGCGGGCGCTCACCCGGGCGCTGCTGCATCCCCTTGATCGCGAGTCGTGGGCGGCCCTGCTCAGGGCGCCGTTCTGCGGTCTTTCGATGCCTGATCTGCACGCGCTGCTGGCCGGTGATCCGCGTCCGGTCGCGGAGATCCTGGGGGACAGCATGCGCCTTGCCGAGCTTTCGGCAGATGGACGCGGGCGTGTGGCACAGTTATGCGAGGCCCTGCAGCCATCGCTGGCGCTGGCGGGCCGCACGCCCGTGCGCCGGCTGGTTGAAAGTGCCTGGCTCAGGCTGGCCGCGCCGGCGGCGCTGAGTGCGGCGCAGTGTGAGGCCGCAGGGCAGTTTCTGGACGTGCTGGAGGCAAATGCGGCCGGCGGCGGGGTGGATTTCAGCGCCCTGGACCGCGCCCTGGCCGTGCTCAGGGCTGCGCCGGACGCCAGTGATGAGGCCGGCAGGGTGGAGCTGGTGACCATGCACGGCGCCAAGGGGCTGGAATGGGATGTGGTCATCCTGCCGGGCCTTGGCAGGCCGCCGCGCAATGAATCGCCCGCACTGCTCGTCTGGACGGATGCGCCGCTTGCTGATGGCGAGGCGCTGCTGATGGCTGCACGGCCTGCCGTGGACAGCGGCGATGCGCTGCATGCCCTGGTGCGCGATATCGAAAAGCGAAAGAACCGCTTCGAGGTGGACAGGCTGCTCTATGTCGCCTGCACGCGGGCGAGGGAGGCGCTGCACCTGATCGGCCATGTCGAGGAAAGGAAAAACGGCATGGAGCCGGCCGGCAACGCGCTGTTTCAACGCCTGTGGCAGGGCGCCGGTGCATGCCACGGCGCCCGTGTCGAGGAGTTCGGGGCAGGTGCGGGTCGGGAGGAGACGGCCCCTGTCTGGCGGCGACTGAGGCATCCGGTTGCGCCCCGGATCGAGGTGGCCGAGGCTCCCACGGAGGCGTTGCCCGAGTTCGCCTGGGCCGGGCCGGCGGCCGCACCGGTGGGCAATGTCGTACATGCCGCGCTGCAACAGGTGGCCGACAGGGGTATCGAGGACTGGCGTGACAGCGACACGGAGGGCATGCTGGCGCAGATGCGCCGGCTGCTGCTGGCCGAGGGGCTGTGTGGTGCACTGCTCGATGATGCCCTCAGGCGGGCGGAGGCAGGGCTCAGGCAGGCGCTGAGCAGCACGCAGGGGCGCTGGATTCTGTCCGGCAGGCATGCGGATGCACACAATGAATGGGCCCTGAGCACCTGCACGGATGGGCGCATCTGCCATCACGTGATCGACCGCAGCTTTGTGGACGAAGATGTGCGCTGGATTATCGATTACAAGACGGCCTCACACGAAGGGGGCGACATCGAGGCGTTTCTGGACACGGAGAGGCAACGCCACATGCCGCAGCTTCTGCGCTATGCCGAGGTTGTTCGCAGGCTTGAATCGCGGCCCGTGCGGCTGGGGTTGTACTTTCCGATGCTGGACGCCTGGCGCGAGATCGACGCCGGCTGAAGGCGCATGGCTAACGTGAAAGCCCCGCGTCAGTCCCTGCGGGGCTTGCCGTGTCTGGCGGCGCGGAGTTCCTCCTTGCTCAGCAGGCCGTCGCCGTTTTTGTCCGCCTGTTCGAAAAAGTGGTCCAGGTGCTGCCGGCGGGCATCCTCATGATCTGCGCGTGAAATCACGCCATCACCGTTTCTGTCCAGGCGCTCGAAGCGTTCCTTCAGCCGCTTGAGATGCGCGGCCCTGAATTCCGCGAAGGTGACCTTGCCGTCGTGGTTTGCGTCCATTTTCCTGATGCCGAGATGATGGCGTGGTCCATGGCCGCCGGGTCCGTCGCGCCATCCCTCATCGCCCCTTTCCTTTGCGAAGGCATTCATCGTGGCGGTGAGGCACAGGATGGCCGCCACGAGCGCCAGATCCGTCAGGATACGTTTCATGCTGCACTCCCTGATCATCGTTTTCTGCCTGTGCAGGCAGCGCCATGATCAGGGCGTCATACCGGCGAAACCATGATGCCGGTCACGTTACCGTTCAGTTCAGCGGGCGCACGGTCAGGCGGCCGTTGATCACGTCGATCTGATACCGCTTGCCGTTCGGGCAGGTGGCGCGGATCGTCCGGTTCCCCTGCGCATCCGTCTGTTCCTGGATATCCGTGACGTTTTTGCCGCCGCAGTCGTAGCCGCGCAGCATGATGGTCGTGGCAATATCCTCGGCGGGTGTGACGGCCATGGCCGCAGGTGCCCATGCGCCAAGCGCAATCAGTACGAACAGAGATGTCATTTTCATGCCTTTTCCTCCACGAGGCGCTTCCAGATGTTTTTCCGGGCGAGGTAAATATCCCTGGAAAGCGCCGGATCTTTTTCCAGCAGTGCCACGATTTTCAGGAACAGGCCCTCAAAGCGTGCTCTGATATCCTGGATTCTGGCCTTCAGCATCGATTGCTGCCGGTAACGCCTGACCATCGCGCTGAAGTCCATGACATCGTTGCGTATCGCAAGCTTCGTGAAAAAGCCGATGGCATCGGTGTTTTTCAGTCGTTCGATCAGCGCATCCATGTCCAGTGCCGGCGGTGCGTCCTTATCCTGCGCCGCTTTCTGCGTTTCTGCCCCGGCCGTGTTGCTGTTGCCCGCCTTCGCGGGCCTTGTGGTGGCAACGGCCTTGCCGTGGGCGGCCTGCACCGGCATGCACATGCCGCCCTGTACAGCGTCCCCGCAGGCGATGGCGGCATCGCCCGGAAGCAGCATCAGGCCGCATACGGCCACGGTTCCCAGGATTGCATGCATGGCATCCCTAGCATAGCAGAACGGGCGGGGCGGGAAGCCGGAATTATTTCTCCCTGAGGTGGAATAGATAGCAGATGGCCGCCATCGTCAGATAGCCCGCGACGAAGGGCCAGGTTGTGGCCGGGCCGTAGGCGTTGACGATGCCGGCCGGTGTAACCGCAAAGCCGTGGATGATGCCGCTGCCGGCAAAGGCGGCACCTGCCAGCGCCCAGCCGGTTGCCACCCTGAAGCGCGCATCGATCAGCGCCACGGTAAACGCCGCCAGCATCATCGAGGTGAAGATAAAGCCGCGTTCAAGCGCGATCATGCCGGCAATCGGTAGCTGGGCGGCGACGGCGGCAATACCGGTGACGCCGATGCCGGAGCCTGCGGCGCGCATGCCGTTCTCGATCATCATCAGGCCCCAGGCCGCGATGGCCGGGATGAAGCCGACCACGACAGCCGGGGCATGGTGATGCGGTGTGGCCTGAAAGGCCTGGGCGGCGATCATCAGCCCGATCCACAGCAGGATGGCAGCGCCAGCCTCGACAGGCACAAGCGCGATGACAAGGCCGACGAGGCCCAGCCAGCACAGGAGCGCGATGATGGCACAGTTTGCCAGCGAATAGCCGGTGCCTGCACCCATCTCCTTCCAGGCCGGATGGCCGATGTAGATGGTGGTTGGAAAGCAGCTGCCGAAGCAGGCCGCGGCGATCGTGCCCACGCCGTTCATGGCCAGCGAGCTGCGCACCGGGTAAACATCGCCGGCGGCCTCGG
>CAZROR010000058.1:0-11315 GCA_964601765.1 uncultured Zetaproteobacteria bacterium | reverse complement strand
GCCACCGGCACCTTTACGCTGGCCGTTCTGGTTGCTGTCTGCATGCAGGTTGCCTGCACATACATACGGCTGCCACCCATCGTACTATGGCTGCTGGCCGGCATGGCCCTCGGACCATTCGGTCTGCATCTGATCCATGTCGAATCCATGTCCGGAGCGTTGCCCATACTCATTGAGCTCGGCCTAGCCGTTATCCTTTTTGAGGGTGGGTTGAATATGGATTTGCGCGCCTTGCGCCAGCATGGCTGGGTTGTCGGGCACCTGATTTTCATTGGACCAGTCATCACCATTACCCTCGGTGGCTGGACAGCACACATGCTGACAGGTATGGACTGGTATCTGGCGATGCTGCTCGGTGCGCTTGCCTCCATCGGTGGCCCCACGGTCATTGCCCCGATCGTACGCCAGGTACGCCTTGACCGGGAACTGCGGCATATTCTCATGGCTGAGGCCATACTTGTTGAAGCGGTCGGCGCCATTGCCGCCATCATCCTGTTGCAACTGGTGATGACACCGGAGCTGGGTCCTGCCGGCCTGTTGCAATTGCTGCTCGTCAAATGCGCCATCGGCGCTGCAATCGGCTGGAGTGGCTCCTGGCTACTTTCCCGCGCTCTGTCCAGTCCATGGCTGATGGATCCCGAACTCAGAACCATCTCCACACTGGCCTGCACCTGGGGGCTGTTTGTCCTGGCGGATAGCCTCAGTGCCCAGGCCGGGCTGCTGGCCGTACTCGTTGCCGGTGCCACGCTGCAACGCGAAGACCTGCCGGATATCCAGCGCCTGCGCAATTTCAAGGCAAGCCTGTCCGTATTGCTTGTTTCCGTGCTCTTTGTCCTGCTTGCCGCCCGCCTCGATCTTTCCCTCCTGGCCAGACATGCTGTCGAAGGGCTTGCCCTGTTCGCCATGCTCGCCCTCGTCATCCGGCCCATGGTCGCTCTTTTTTCTAGTCTTGGCTCCAGGCTGGCGGCCGGCCAGATTGCCTTCCTGGCCGGTATGGCCCCGCGTGGTATCGTCGTGGCCGGCATGACCTCGTTGTTTACCCTGATCCTGATGGAACGCGGCCACCCGAATGCCGAAACCATGCAGGCCCTACTTTATATCATCATCATCGCCTCTGTCATTGTATACGGCTTCGCCGGCAAGCCGTTGAGTCGTCTGCTTAATGTGGAAGGGGGTGACGACCGCTCGCTGCTCGTGATTGGCGGCGGCCAGTTCGGTGCCGAGGTTGGACGCGCCTTGAGTGATGACCGTGAGGTACGCTTTCTCGACCTCAATGCAGAAGTTGTAAACTCGTTGCATCGTGCCGGCTTTGCAGCCGTCCGCGGTAACGCACTCGACCCGCTGTACATGGGGCTGATTCATGCCGAAGAGGTCAGTGGCGTGCTCATCATGACAGGCTCCTCGGACCACAACCTGCTCATCGCGCGGCTGGCGCACGATGAGTTCCATATCCGAGAGATCTATGTCACGCTGCAGGAAGGTGACGAGGAAAAGCATGCGCGCCTCATCCATCAGCTGCAGGCTCGCCGTCTGTTTGCAAAGCCATACAACTTCACATACTGGAATGACCAGGCGATGCGCAAGCGACTGGTTTATGAAAACTGTACGGTTGAGCAGGATTCCGGACTTATTGGCCATCGCCTGGCTGATGTTCGCATTCCGCACGGTGTTCAGCCGCTTGTCATTGTCAGAAACGGCCAAACGTATGTTCCACATGACGACTTTCGCCTACAGGCGGGAGATGATATCCGGATGTTGCTCCGCCCCGAGCGTATCCAGGAGGGGCAACCACTGCTGTTCCCGCCAGGACAGATCAGGCATAGCCCCCGCCAACGCCGGCGGGCTGCTTGAGTCTGTGCGGCTGCGTACACGCTTTGCACCCAGCCCAACCGGTTACCTGCATGTGGGAAATGCCTATTCGGCACTCATTTGTCAGCAGTGGGCGGAAGAGCACGGGGCCGAGCTGTTGCTACGTATCGAGGACATCGATCACACCCGCTGCGAAAAAGCCTTCATTCAGGCGTTGATGGATGATCTGGCCTGGCTTGGCATGCGATGGTCAGGCCATGTGCGCCATCAAAGCGATTTCCTGGGCGTCTATCAGGACGCGCTCGAAAGACTGCGTGAAATGGAGGTTATTTATCCATGCTTTTGCAGCCGTCGTCATATCCGTAATGAAATCGAGCGTATGGGCCTTGCGCCCCACGCCGATAACCCCGCCAACGCCTACCCGGGGCTGTGCCGACGCCTTAACTGGCGTCAGCGCCGTCAACGCATGCGCTCCGAGCCCTTCGCCTGGCGGCTGGATATAGCAGCAGCATTCGCCCGCCTGGGTGAACCGCTGAGCTGGCGCGATGGCCGCGGGCGCCACCACGCGGTGCATGCCTCAGCCCACGCGGATGAGGTCATCGGCCGCAAGGACATCGGCATCAGCTATCACCTAGCTGTGATCGTGGATGACGCTGCACAGGGCATCACGCACGTCATCCGTGGCGAGGATATCAGACCCAGCACGGGCCTTCACCGCCTGCTGCAGGCCCTCCTGGGCTTACCCGAGCCCGCCTATATCCACCATCCCCTGTTGCGAGACAGTGAAGGGAACAAGCTTTCCAAGCGGCACGGTGCGCCGACGCTGAGACAGCTGCGCCAGGCCGGCGTGGATCCCGGGCAGCTGCGCCGGGCCCTGCTTGATGGCGACCGGATATGGCCACCCCACAAGACGGCTTGGCATGGCGTGGCATTTGCCACATAGTTCGCGCTCATTCAACGACGGTCAGTAAAAGTTGGTATTGTTTTGCACGGAATCCTGAAACTCATTGGCAACACGCCCCAGATCAGACTTCAGCGTCTCACCAAGCACCTTCCCCATAACATCCATATTTATGCCAAGCTCGAACGCTTCAACCCCGGCGGCTCTGTCAAGGACAGACCAGCCTGGAACATGGTGCGGGAAGGCATGCGCCGAGGCTTGCTCACGGCCGACAAAATCATCCTGGACTCCACGTCCGGCAATACCGGCATCGCGTTGGCAATGATTGGCGCAGCCCTTGGATTTCGAGTACGCCTTGTCATGCCCGGCAACGTCTCCGATGAGCGCAAGCGTATCTGCCGCGCCTTCGGTGCCGATCTCGTTTTTTCCGATCCACTGGAAGGCTCGGATGGTGCCATCATCAAAAGCAGGGAAATCGCAGCACAAAACCCGGACCTGTACTTCAAGCCGGATCAGTACAACAACCCCGCCAACCCCAAGGCGCATGAACAAACCACAGGCCCGGAGATATGGCGAGACAGTGGCGGGAAAATCACCCATTTCGTCGCCGCCCTCGGTACAACCGGTACGCTTGTCGGTGTGGGGCGCTATCTCAAGCGCATGAATCCAGGTGTGCGCATCGTCGCAGCCGAACCGGACTCCCCATTCCACGGCATTGAAGGGCTCAAGCACATTGCTTCCAGCATCGTGCCGGAAATCTACGAACCGGCCATTCATGATAAAAAGATCGGTGTAAGCACCGAGGCATCTTATGAATACACCCAGCGCCTGGCGCGCGAGGAAGGCATTCTGGCCGGGCAGTCGTCCGGTTGCGCCCTGGCAGCCGCACTGGATGTGGCAGCCAAGCTGGCGGAAGAAGGCAAAAGCGGCAACATTGTCGTCATTTTCCCGGATGGCGGTGAAAAATATCTGACTACAGCGGTGTTTGCCGACGGCAGTGTTGGCTTTGGTGAAGGCATCTAGCCCGTGCAAATACGCCGGTGCCGGGGACTTTACAACCAAGGCAGCTTGGAACACATTTTGCCCGCACGGGCAAACAGGCCCAATAATGTATACCGGAGGCAGGCATGGAGACGGGCATGGAAGAGCAGCTCACGGAAAATCTGAAAAATACAAGCAATTGGCTCAGACTGCTATTCATGCTACTGTTCGCAGCCTTCTACAGTATTGCCGAAATCGTCCTGCTGGTTGTCATCGCTTTCCAGTTTCTCTGCAAGCTCATCAGTGGATCAGCCAATGAACGCGCCCTGGCGTTTGGCGCTCAGCTCAGCACCTACGTTTACCAGACGTTCATGTATTTAACATACAATACCGAGGAGCGTCCCTTTCCGTTCGCCAACTGGCCTACCATTCATGCCAAGGCCAACCTGCCAAGCCACACCAGGCGGGGACGCCCACGCAAGACAGCGGCCGCTGATGCCGAGACTGAGAAGCCAGTCAGAAAGTCCAGCGGCAAAAAAAAGGACGCCACCGCCAAATAGCCGGTTCGCCCGGCATGCGATGGGGCCAAGATCAGCCTGCGGTACGGGCTGTGGAGCGCCATTGGCAATGGAGAACACATGCAGGAACCGGAGAGATTCGCCAGCCCCGCCTATCGCGACGTACTGGATACCACAGTGAGATCGGAACCGTGTCATATCACTATGGTTGCCCTGCACGCAATGCGTACAAATTGTGAAGACTGCTATCCGCTCGAGGCCTGCGGCTTGTTGATTGGCCGCATAACCACGGATGGCTGGCATATCGACGAGGCCCAGGCTGTTGCCAACCTGAGTACGGAACGGGCTGCAGACCGCTTCCAGCTTGATCCCGACGCCTACCGGGAAACTGACCGACATCTGCGTGGCTCGGGGAGAGAAATTATCGGCATTTATCACTCACATCCGGATTGCCCTGCCAGGCCATCGCCAACGGACCTGAACAATGCATGGGAAGGCTTTGCCTACATCATTGTCAGCATCGATCAGGGCCATACAGCCGATATCTGTTGCTGGGCGTTGAATGCAGAGGGTAACAAGTTTCAGGCTGTCCATATCAGAGAAGTAGCCTGATGCGCCTGACTTTCCTGCTGCTCAGCGCCGCCCTGGTTATCGGCTGCACCCCGAGCCACAAGGCGCCTCCCATCTCACAGCAGCGGCCTGCGTCAAGGCACCAGCTAAGCGAATTGAGCACTACGTTCCTGTATCTGGCGGCTCAGAAGGCCCTGCGTGAAGGCCAGGCAGACCTGGCTACCCGTTTTTTGACCACACTTGTGCAAAAGGATCCTGAAGCAGCAACCCCGAGGTTGCAGCTGGCTGAACTGCTACTGTTGCGTGGTAAGGCCAGGCCGGCACTAGATCACATTGATACTGTACTTGCTGGCAAGCATGTTAAAAAAAGCCACCTGCCTGTCATCCTGTTGCTGCGTGCTCGCGCACTGGCCGCTTTGAAGCGCAACCAGAAGGCCCTGAATACACTGGCAACTCTGCTGAAAGACAAGCCACAGCTGTTTTCAGCCCGCCTATTACAGGTGCGCCTGTTGCAGGAAACGGGACAGACAGCTGCTGCCCACGCAGCCATCCGCGAGGCCATTGCCGCCGGTGACAGGCCCGAATTAAGACAATTGCAGGCGCAGCTGTACCTGCACGAAAACAGGCTCAAGGAAGCCAAGCGTGCCTATGAGGCCATGCAAAAGCTGATACCAGACAGTGAAACACCGATCCTGCTGCTGCATGGGCTCGCCAAGCGCATGGGGGATAAAGCTGCCGCCGAAAAGGTGCTGCGGGTATTTTTAAACAAGCACAAGAATGCACAACACGTTGGCAGCGCACTCGGCCGCTTCCTCGCCACTGAAAAACGTATTGATGAGGCTATCGCCGTCTACGAAAAGCTTGCCATACAAACGCATGATGCTCCCGAAGTACTAACAGCCCTTGGCCTGTTGTATTACCAGGAAAGACATTTCGACAAGGCAAAAGCCCTTTTCAGAAAGTCACTGCTTTCACGGCCAGATGCGGCTGTCCGCTTTTATCTCGCGGCAACGCTTGAGGCAGGAGGGAGAACAGACGAAGCTACCCGGCTGTACAAGCAATTTGACCCTGGGGACACCGCTTATGCCGAGGCACAGTTACGCTTGGCCAGTATCGACTTTGAGCAAAACAGGTTGAAGGAAGCCGTTCATCGGCTGCTTACACTCATCAGCAAGCAACCAGGGGTGGCCGACGCGTACAGCATGCTATCCACCATCCGTCTCGCCCAAGGAAAATACAGACTGGCCATCAGGGATACGGAACCGGCGATGGCCATGCGGCATGTGCCCGTACGCCTGCTGTTCAACCGTGCTGCCGCCTTTGAGCACCTCAAGGATTATGCAAAGGCGGAGGCCCACCTGAAGCGCCTGTTACGCATTGAGCCGAACCACGCCGATGCGCTGAACTTTCTGGGCTATCTCTATGCGGAAACGGGTACCCACCTGGATGAGGCTGAAAAGCTTGTGCATCATGCGCTGAAGCTGAAGCCCGGGGATGGCTACTACATGGACTCACTGGCCTGGGTCTACTTCAAGCGCGGGGATTATGTCCACGCCCTCGCCGCACAGAAAAAGGCTGTCAGCAAGGTCAAGGACGACCCTGTCATGCAAGATCACCTTGGTGACATTCTGTGGCGAAATGGCATGGCTGATGAGGCCAGGCAGGCATGGCGCCAAGCCATCAAGCTCAAACACAGCGACCCGGCCAGCCTGCGGCGGAAGATTTCACACGGACTTTAGTCCCGGCTACCGTGAACCACATATCAGCAGGTTGGGACAGATGAAGCGAGTGGTAGCGAAAGGCTGGTGTGCCTGTGGCCTGCTGGCGATATGGCTCGCCGGTTGTGCTCCCGTGGCCATCATGCACCCGGCCACCACACCACCAGCTGTCATGCATGGCAGGCTGTTGGTTATCGGGCCGGCACAGCGCTGGCAGGCCATGTTTGACTTGAAGGCTCCCTCTCCCGATCGAGGCTGGCTACGCATCAGCCATGCAGCCAGCGGCCGCATTATCGAGCTGCGCTGGGATCAGATGCACATGCAATGGCGTGATAACCAGGCTGCTTCCACAGGTTGGCGTCCCCTCAGCCCCAATGAACTGGCCAGGCATGGCATCCTGTTGCGTCCTGATGAGTTGGCCGCCTTTCTCACGGGCCATGCTCCTACCGGCTTTCAAAGCAAGCGGCCCGGGCAATGGTTTGCCCGGCGCGGGAAAAGTTACATCCGCGTGGAACGTACTAACAAACGCCTGGCCATCACGGACCTCAGCCACGGCCGGCGAGCCGTAATCCTCCTCCAATGAACCCGTTCACCCTGCCTGCGCCCGCAAAGATAAACCTGCACCTTCGCGTAACCGGGCTGCGTGATGACGGGCGACATACACTCGATACCAGTTTTGCCTACGTTGACCTGCATGATGATCTGAAGGTGCAGCTGGCGCCCGATCTGTATGTGCGCTGCTCATGCAGCCACCTGGAGGAGCAAAACAATCTCGTTTTCCAGGTCCTGGATGCCATGCGTCAGCGCTATACTCCAGCCAACGGACTCGACGTGCATGTGGAAAAACGTATACCGGAACAGGCCGGCCTAGGAGGCGGCTCCAGTGATGCAGCCACGGCCATGCTGGCAGCCAGCCACCTCTGGAGGCTGGACCTGCCCATCTCCGAGCTGATTGAGCTCGCCACCCCATATGGTGCGGATATCCCGTGCTTCCTGTATGGGCAGGCCAGCCTGGCAGCCGGCATCGGAGACAGGCTGAGGCCGTTGCCCGGCCCGCTCCCGCACCAGCATATTGTACTCGCACATCCCGGCACCGGTCTGTCGACGGCAGCAGTGTTCCATCGCTTTGATGAGGTGGCCGGACATCAATTGACCCATACCATACGCGCCGATACCATGCCGGCCCGCCCGGACAGGTGGAAAGGCATGCCATTCCCGGTGGGCGACAATATGCTGGAGCCTGTTGCCTGCGAACTCTGCCCCGGGCTTGTACCGTTGCTGGCAGCCATGCGTCGCCACGCGCATCGTGCCTGGATGAGCGGTAGCGGCACGGCCTGCGTGGCCCTGCTGGATGATGAGGGACAGGCCGGAAAGCTGGCGGCATCTCTCCAGCAGGCGGGGCTGGCAAAATGGGCCTATGCCGGCAGACTTTTGGCCACGCACCCGTTGAAAGATGTGGCACACTGGGGCGTAGCCAAGTGGTAAGGCAACGGGTTTTGATCCCGTCATGCGCAGGTTCGAATCCTGCCGCCCCAGCCAGACACGGATACCGGCGGCATCACCCGAGGAGGGTATGGTGATAAAAAAACGGCCTCAGCTTTTCTCTGGCACATCCAACCCCAAGCTCAGTAACGATATCGCGAATCATATCGGCATCCCGCTGAGCGGGCTGTTCATCCAGCGTTTCTCGGACGGCGAAATATTCATTCAGATCAAGGAAACCATTCGTGGGCTGGATGCCTTCTTCATTCAAAGCACATCTGCGCCTGCGAACGACAGCCTGATGGAGCTGCTGATTTTCCTCGATGCCGCCAAGCGCGCTTCCGCGCACTATATCTGTGTCGTCATCCCCTATTTCGGCTATGCCCGTCAGGACAGGAAGAATGCCAGCCGTACACCAATCACGGCCAAGCTCGTGGCTGATCTGATATCCACGGCCGGCGCTACGCGCATGCTGACGATGGACCTGCACGCTGGCCAGATTCAGGGCTTTTTCAATATCCCTGTAGACAATATCTATGCCTCACCCATCTTCATTCAGGATATCCAGGAACGGCCCCTTGATGATGTGGTTGTCGTTTCTCCTGACGTTGGTGGCGTGGTACGTGCCCGCGCCCTGGCCAAACGACTGCATGTGCCGATGGCCATTGTTGACAAGCGCAGGCCATCCCCCAATGAAGCCAAGGTGATGAATATCATCGGTGACGTCGGGGGACGGCACTGCATCCTGATTGACGACATGGTGGATACAGCCGGCACGCTGTGCAGTGCTGCCGAGGCCCTGATGGAAAAAGGTGCCAGCAAAGTATCAGCCTATGCGACGCACGGCGTGCTCTCTGGTCCTGCCGCAAGCCGTATCGCCGCATCCTGTCTGCACGAGCTGGTGGTGACCGACACCATCGCCCAGCCCGAACACGTGCTGAACACAGGAAAGGTGCGCATCATTTCCGCTGCGCCCTTGCTCGCCGAGGCCATCAGCCGCATCTATGATGCACGCTCGGTCAGCAGCCTGTACGACGACACCACGGAGGAAGACCCGGCTCTGTAGCCAGAACCTGTCGGTCCACTTAAAAATACACGTCTGCTTGCAGGGCATATGTGCTCTCGCGCCGGCCGAACTCACTTGCCTGACCGCCACCAAACAGCAGGGCAAAGGCCGTGACATCCACATCCTCACTTGCCGACCATGTCAGCTTCGGGAGAAAAAAGCGGCTACCATTGCTTGCTTCCCAGATCAGCATGCCCTCAAGCCGCCATAGCGGCGTCAAGTCGTAGCCTGCGACCGCGCCAACTGTATGCCGGGCACGTGAATACAGCCTGTCCACCGGCGTCAGGCTGGGGGCGTCTCCAGGTGCACCGTTATAGAAATACTCGGCAAGCAGATATAGCCCCGCCGGAAAAGTACTGTTTGCCAGCGTGTAATCATAACCGATGGATATCTGGGCGAAGCCCTGTCCATGCCGCGGCCAGGCCCGCATCGCCTCCAGCCTGAATGTGCCTTCCATGATGTTCGCTGCCACATCGCCACCAATCACGCGCTCCACGCCGATTCTACCCGCCGTCAATGAGATGTCCGCCTCGCCGAACGTATCGCGCCAGCGCAAGGCAAACTTGCGTGACGCCCTGTGACTTGTCTGGCCCGGGGCGACGACAAGCTGAACCGCACCAAAGCCACTGTAGCGCCAGGCGGCAATCAGGGCATCCACACCGGTTTTTTCCGACGACTCCAGTGATGTCGGATCCACGGGATTGAAGCGATCAGTTGGGTTCCAGATGCGACCTGCACCCCAGGCAATACGCTGCCGGCCCACCACCAGCACCGCGTGCTCACCCTCAAAACGCAACCAGGCACGATACAGGCGGTGACGCCAGTCATGCCGCCCACCGGCACTGATAATGTGTTCAGCGTCCAGCCACGTCGGCTCCGGCAGGCGTGCAGTAGCCGTGAAATCCGGACTGCCAACGAGTCCGCCATAGAGCAGCTCATGGTCGTAGGCGACATGCCAGGCAAGCTGCGACGTATCTCCTTCCCATTCCAGCCGCAGGCGATTGAGATCGGATGTCAGAGCGGTACCCGTCGAGTCCCGGACATGGAACAACAGGTTCCTGTAACTGCCGTGCACCATTCCACCCGCAATCACCTGGCCCGGCGCCGCCAAAAGCCACAAGGCCGTGATGCCGGCGATACGCCAGCAGCATGTATGCGTTAAAAGATGCTGGAAGGTCACGCTACTGCCCTGCTCCACGCTGTCATCGAAAATGAAACGGCAGGTGTGGCAAGCGGCAATCAGCCGGCTACGCACCCCGGGTGCCGGGGCTTACGGCTCATCCCAGTAGTTTGGCCTTACGTTGCTTTGCTTATTGGAGCCGGATGAGCCTCCAGAGTTGCCCGTCGTCCGTTCTCCCCAGGCCGATGCCGGCGCGCGATATGCCTGCGGTGGTGCGCCCCAGTATGATGGCTGGCCGAAATATGCCGGCGCCGGGCGCCGGCTGCCCCACCCCTGGTTTGGCCGCATGCCGGCCTGGGGCGGTGCGGCATAGGCCCCGTAATAGCCGGGATAGCCATAGTTGTATCCCCCCGCAGGAGGCGCAGCCTGGCCCTGCTGTAGTGCTGGTCTTGGCGGAGCATCCCAGCCCGGAGGCGCGGACTGTGGCACCTGCGGCACCGGCGGAGCATCCCAGCCCCGCACGGGCAGCGTGCCAGGCCGTGGCGGTGGCTGATAAGGATAAGTGGAATATGGAGGCGGCATAGTCTGGACAGGACGCACCTCCGACCGTGGGGAACCCCTTCTGCTGGACTGTTGCCGCTGTCCACTTAAATGTAACGGCCTGTTGGCATGCCGCCGCTGCTTGGTCTGCGGGCTGCGCTGATCAAAGTGCGGCATTTTCCAGCTTATCAGGTTGCCTTTGCCATCGAAACGAACAACGCCGCCATGAGGATAGAAATAATTATGGGCGTTCCAGCCGATCCCCGTAGTTGTCCTCGTCGGGCGACCAATCAGCCTGACGACTTCACCTTCCGGCATGCCACGCCTGAGCGTCTGCCAGGCCTCGGGCGGAGCCAGATACTCATCAACAGGCACGCTGGTGGTAAATCCGGGGGATTCATATCTGGCCAGACGATTTTCCAGTTCTCTAACCCGACGCTTCAGAAGGTTGATCTGCTTTTTCTGACTCAGGCTCGACTTGTGGCTCCCTGCGGCCATGGCATTGATGTTGATGCCACTCAGGCTGAGAACAACCAGGGTGCAGACCATGCTTATGATGATACATTTCAATCTTTCACCCCCTGGCCACCGCATTCTCGCCTGCGGTAAT
>CAZROR010000057.1:0-11412 GCA_964601765.1 uncultured Zetaproteobacteria bacterium | reverse complement strand
TCGGCGGGGGAGGACATGGCCCGGTATCGTTCATGGCGGGGGCCTGCTGTCAAGCGTGACGGCAGGCGGCAGGGGACATACGCTTGGGCCTGTGGAACTGCTCACGCGCATCAATGACCCCGTCCGGTTGCAGGTGCTGTGCGATGCGCTGCGTGCGCGCGGCATTGCATACAGTGTGGATCATGCAGGCATGCACGCGCTGATGCCGCTGCCCGATGTCATGGATGTGCGCCTCATGGTGGAAGCGCAAGACATGGCGGCGGCCAGGCGGGTGCTGGCCGATGTGTTGGGGGATGTCGATGCATAGGGGCGTGTTCTGCCTGCTTGACGGTATGCGGCTCCTGTTTGGCCGGGCCGAGCTGCGCGCTGTTGTCTGGCGCATGCTGGGCCTGCTCATCATCATGCTGTTGCTGCTTGGCGTGGGGGTGTTCTGGCTGTCCGACGCCATCATGGAGCGCTTCATGCCGACCGGCGACGCATGGTATGTCGACATACTGGTCTGGCTGCTGTGGCTGTTCTCCTTCGTGCTGGCCTGCGGCGTGGCCATCGTAAGCTATGTGACGCTCGGGACCATCGCAGCCGCGCCCTGGCTGGACGGGCTGTGTGAGCGCGTGGAACGCATCAGCGGCGTGCAGGCGCCAGTGCCGGCATCTGCCGCATGGCGGAGCATACTGGCCAGCATGCACAATGCCGTGATGCCGCTGGCGACATTCGTGCCACGGGCGGTGCTGGCGGGCCTGCTGCTGCTTGTGCCGGTTTACGGCACGGTGCTGGCCGGCTGCGTCTGGGCCTGTGCCGGCCTCAGGCTTGTGGCCTTCGAGCTGATGGATGCCCCGGCCAGTCGCCGTGGCTGGGCCTGGAAGGAGCGGCGGGATGAATGGGAGCGCCGCAAGTGGTTCTATCTCGGTCTCGCGGGCACGGCATCGCTGCTCATGCTCGTGCCCGTATTGAATCTGTTCGTGCTGCCGGCCGCTGCTGTCGGTCTGTGCAGGGACATGCTGAGGGCGGATTGACTCAGTGCCAGGGCCGGATGTGGCCGTCCCGGATCTTGCACATGACATTCACGGTGGAAAAGGTCGAGACGAGGTAGGGCACCAGCATGGTCAGCGCCATCTTGGCAAGCATCACATGGTCGACCTGATGGTGAAGCAGGGCATCCCCGTAGTTGATGCCTATCAGGACGGAACCCACGATGAAGGCGTACTTCAGGGCATTCCGGACCGTGGCAGGGTGGCGTGCGATTCTCAGTCTTTCTTTCATGTGTTCATTTCTCCCGACATGGCCGCCTTTTCCCTGTTCAAGCGTAGTCGGGAGGGCGGAGTAGCTCTTTCGCATTTTCCAGCACGAAGCGTTTGAATGCCTCGGGAATGGCTGCGAATCGCTTGTCGTTCCGATGCACAATATGCCACTGGCGCATGATCGGGAAGTCCTCCACGTCGAGCACCACGAGCATGCCGAGCCGCAATTCAATCTCGATGGTGTGCAGCGACACAATGCCCAGCCCAAGCTCGGCCTCCACCGCCTGCTTGATGGCCTCGGAGCGATTCATTTCCATGCTGGCAACGAGCTCGATATCGTGGCTGGCGAAGAACCTCTCTGCTGCCATGCGCGTGCCGGAATCGCGCTCGCGCACGATGAAGCGCTCCCCGGCGATTTCGGAAAGCGGTATGTCCTTTCTTTTTGCCAGCGGGTGTTGCGGCCAGGCGATGATGCCCAGCGGGTTGTCCATGAAGGGGATGCCCGTGAGGTCGCGGCCGTCCGGTGGCTTGCCCATGATGGCCATGTCCGTTGTATTGTTCTCCAGCGCCTCCAACAGGCCGGCACGGTTCGTGACTTCCAGCCGCATTTCCGCATCCGGAAATTTGTGATGAAAGGCGGCAAGCAGCTGCGGCCCGAAGTAGCTCGCGGTGCTGGCCATGGTCAGGTGCAACCGGCCACGCTTCAGCCCCTTGATGTCGTTCAGCACGAGCTCGAGTTCTTCAAGCTGCTGGTGGATGCGGCGGCTGTATCGCAATACCTCCTCGCCGGCCTGGGTGGGGGTGATGCGCTTGCCGGTGCGTTCAAACAGCGGCAGGCCGATTTCCTCTTCCATCTGCCGCACCTGCATGGAGACAGCCGGCTGGCTCAGGAAAAGCTCGCGCGCGGCTGCCGAGTAGCTGGCATGGCGCGCCACGCTTTCAAAAATAGACAGCTGACGAAGGGTGAGGCGCATGCGGGGCTCCATCATAAGACAATCTTATAAACGATATTATATCATTTGATTAGATATTATAGTCTGGCCCCTTATAGTTCACAACCAAGCGGCAGGGGCGTATGGTCACCTGTTGTGCAAAAACCCGTTTAGGAGGGAAAACAATTATGGCATTAGACCAATCGAACCGATACGCGGATTTAAGCCTCAAGGAAGATGATCTTATCGCAGGCGGCAGGCATCTGCTGGCTGCTTACCGCCTGCTGCCGAAGCCGGGAAATGGCTTCCTGGCCACAGCCGCGCACGTGGCTGCCGAAAGCTCCACTGGTACCAATGTGGAGGTATGCACCACCGATGACTTCACGCGTGGTGTGGATGCGCTGGTCTATGAGATAGATGAAACCGCGTTTGGTGACGAGGGTGGCCTGATCAAGATCGCCTATCCTGTGGAGCTGTTCGACCTTAACCTGCTGGACGGTAAGCACGGCGTAGCACATATGACCAGCCTGATCATCGGCAACAACCAGGGCATGGGCGATATCATCGGCCTCAGGCTGCTCGATTTCCTCGTACCCGAGTGCATGATCAAGAATTTTGATGGTCCGGCGACGAACATCACCGACATGTGGAAGCTCATGGGTCGTCCCGAGAAGGATGGCGGCTACATTGCCGGCACGATTATCAAGCCGAAACTTGGCCTGCGTCCGGAGCCATTTGCCAAGGCCTGCTACGATTTCTGGCTTGGCGGCACGTTCATCAAGAATGATGAGCCGCAGGCCAACCAGCCCTTCTGCCCGATGAAGGAAGTAATGCCGAAGGTAGCCGAGGCCATGGATCGCGCCCAGCAGGAGACGGGGGAGGTGAAGTTCTTCTCCGCCAACATCACGGCAGACGATCCCGAGGAGATGAAGGCGCGTGGCAACTATATCCTCGAGACATTTGGCAAGTATGGCAACGAGAAGCATCTGGCCTTCCTGGTTGACGGCTTCGTGGCTGGCCCCGTTGGTGTCACCGTGGCTCGCCGCAACTTCCCGGACACCTTCCTGCATTACCACCGTGCCGGCCACGGCATGGCGACATCGGAAGTGAATCCGCGTGGCTTCACGATGCTCGTGCACATGAAGTTCGCCCGCCTGATGGGTGCCTCCGGCATCCACACAGGCACCATGGGCTATGGCAAGATGGAAGGCGGTGCGGATGACCGCGTGCTGGCCTACATGCTGGAGCGCGATCACTGCCAGGGCCCGTATTTCCACCAGAACTGGCATGGCATGAAGGCGACGACGCCGATTATTTCCGGCGGCATGAATGCACTGCGCCTGGTCGGTTTCTTTGCGAACCTCGGCCACGCCAATGTCATCAACACCTGCGGTGGCGGTGCCTTTGGCCATGTGGATGGCCCGGCTGCCGGCGGCAAGTCGCTCGATCAGGCCTACCAGTGCTGGGCCGAAGGGGCGGATCCGATTGAGTTTGCGAAGACCCACAAGGAATTCGCACGTGCATTCGAGTCCTTCCCATTCGATGCCGACAAGCTGTTCCCCGGCTGGCGCGCCGAGCTGGGCGTACACGCCTAAGTCCCGCCTAGGGAACCTGAGCAAAAGGCCTCCGCGCAAGCGGGGGCCTTTTTGTTGCTGATTTGACAATCGGCTGGCTCGGTGTTGCGCCCTCGGGGACGGGCCTGGAATTTCGGCACCGGTCTTGCACTTTTGGTGCGAATACTTTATATAATGATGCCGTCATCGTTCTGATGATGACTGTTCCGTTTCGGAGCACGACGGGATCTCCCGAAACACCCTGAAGCCCAGAAGCTGGTGCATGGCACATTGACGTAGTAACCGGGTATCCGGAGACGCGAAAATGACATGCAGGCGTTTTCGGGTGGCCCGTGAAAACCTTGAAACAAAGGAGATGTGTATGCAGAAGAAGATACGTCTGGCCATCGTAGGCGTGGGCAACTGCGCCAACTCCCTGATTCAGGGGATTCATTATTATGGCCCGGAAAAACGGGAGCAGGCCACGGGGCTGATGCACTGGGAAATCGGCGCCTATGCCCCGCATGACATCGAGGTTGTCGCAGCTTTTGATATCGACAGGCGCAAGGTAGGCCTCGATGTCAATGAGGCGATTTTCGCCAAGCCCAACTGCACAACGGTATTTTGCGGCGATCTACCGAAGTCCGGTGTTACCGTGCATATGGGCAGGGTGCTCGATGGCGTTTCCGAGCACATGAAGGACTATCCGGAGGCGGTCACCTTCGTGCCGGCAGATGTGCCCGAGCCTTCGCAGGCAGACGTCGTGCGTGTGCTTAAAGAGAGTGATGCCGACATCGTGGTCAATTACCTGCCCGTTGGCTCGGAAAAGGCCGCACGCTGGTATGCCAATGCGGCGATCAGGGCCGGGTGTGGTTTTGTGAACTGCATGCCGGTGTTTATTGCCTCTGATCCGGAATGGGCACGCCGCTTTGAGGCTGCCGGGCTTCCCATCGTGGGGGATGACATCAAGGCCCAGGTGGGGGCAACCATCACCCATCGGACGCTGGCTGATCTGTTCAGAAAACGGGGTGTGCCGGTTGCGCGCACATACCAGCTGAATACCGGCGGCAATACGGATTTTCTGAACATGCTTAACCGCGCACGGCTGGCCTCGAAAAAGGAATCGAAAACCGAGGCGGTACAATCCGTATTGCCGGACAGGCTCGAATGGGAGCACATCCATGTAGGGCCCAGTGATTACGTGCCCTTCCAGAAAGACAACAAGGTCGCGTTCATCCGCATGGAAGGCAGGCTGTTCGGTGATGTGCCGATGCACCTGGAAATGCGTCTTTCGGTTGAAGACTCCCCGAATTCCGCGGGTGTTTCCGTTGATGCGATCCGCTGTTGCAAGCTGGCCATGGATCGGGGCATGAGCGGTGCCATCGAGGCACCGAGTGCGTTCTTCATGAAGCATCCCCCGGTGCAATATGTTGATGATGTCGCCTGGCACAAAACCGAGGCATTCATCAGGGGCGAGGTCGTGGGGACGACTGCTCCTGCCAACGAGAATGTTTGAGGTCGCATATGTCGCGGCGGCAGGTGCATGAGGCGCTGATTCTCGCTGCCGGCCGCGGTGAGCGGCTGGCCGGCCAGGGGCTGCCCAAGCCCCTGGTTTCCTTTATGGGCATGCCGCTGTTACTGCGCTGCATGAAGATCCTGCAGCGGGCGGGGGTGCAGCGTGTGGTTATCGTGGTCGGCCATGCCAGCGGACTGGTGGGGGCAGCGGCGCGGCGCTATGCCGATGAGGCGGGTCTGCGTCTGACCGTTATCAGGGCCGGGGAGTGGAGGCACGGGAACGGCGCATCGGCACTTGCCGCCCGGCACTGCTTCACCTCATCGTTCCTGATGGTGATGTGTGATCACCTGTTTGAACCGGCGATGCTGGCGCGGCTGGCGCGTGCCAGACCCCCTGCGGACGGAGTTCTGCTCGCGGTTGACCGGCAGCGGGAAAATCCGCTTGTGGACATGGCTGATGTTACCCGCGTGCGTTGCCGGGGCAGGCGTATCATCGACATCGGCAAGGGACTGCCGGCATTTGATGGCTTTGATACAGGCGCCTTCCACTGTACGCCGGCCCTGTTTGATGCCCTGGCCGGGAGCGGTGGATCGATTTCGGATGCCGTGCGTCTTTTGGCCGAAGACGGCAAGGCGCGGGCCTGGGATGTCGGCGATTGCTTCTGGGCCGATCTTGATGATGCCGCTGCCATGGCCCGGGCACGGCGGGCGATGCTTGTACAGGCAGCCGGCAAGGCACATGACGGGCCTGTCGCGCGTCTTTTCAACCGGCCCGTTTCACTACGTCTATCCGCCCATCTCCTGAACCTTGGCGTGACGCCGATGCAGGTGACGTGGTTCAGCTTCCTGCTGGCGGTGCTGGCGGCCTTGCTGATTGCCCAGCCCGCCTGGGCTATGCTCGCCCTGGGCGGCGTGCTCGCGCAGGCAGCCAGCATTGTCGACGGCTGTGATGGCGAAATTGCCCGGCTTTCCATGCAGGAGTCCGATATCGGGGCCTGGCTGGATGCCGTGCTTGACCGCTATGCCGACGCCCTGCTGATCGCAGGATTTGCCGTGCACGCCTTCAGCCATGAGGTGCAACCGTTGCAGGTCCTGCTGGCGGGTATGGCGGCGCTTTCGGGCACGCTGATCAACAGCTATACCGCGGACAAGTATGATGGCTGGATGAAGAGGCAGGGCAGGCCATATCGTTTCCGCCTGGGCCGCGACGTACGCATGCTGACGATGATGATGGCTGCTGTTGCGGATGCGCCCATGCTGTTGCTGTGGGGGCTGGCCATACTGATGCATATGGAAAATGCGCGCCGTATCCGGGTGATTTTGCGCTAGCCCATCACCATGCCGGTCCCTGCACCTTGCTGGTACACACAGGGCATGCACGCATTGTATGCCTTGCTGGAAGGTTCCTGCGTGCCGGAGGATACGGGGCATGCCAGAGATACACTGCGCTGGCTGCTGCGCCTTGCCCCCCGCGCCGACTGGGCGTTGAGATTTGCAGCCCAGGCCCATGATGTCGACCGGGCGCTGCCGGAGGACCAGCGGACATGTCGCCGGGATTTTCCGGACTATGAGTCATTCAAGGCTGCCCATGCTGCAAATTCCGCCCGTGTGGCTACTGCACTGTTGCGCAAGGCCGGGGCGCCATCGTCAGTCCTGCAGGATGTTGCCCGGCTTGTGTATCGCCACGAGCATGCGCAGGGGGATGCACGCCAGGTCGCGCTTTGTGATGCCGATGCGCTTTCGTTTTATACCCACAACCTGCCCTACTACCTGCTACGGGAGGGATGGGCCGAGGCACGGCGGCGTGCGCGCTGGGGGGCAGGCCGGCTGTCGCCGGAGGCGCGGCAACGGCTGATTGCCTTTCCCTTTGCCGATCCGCGCATTCAGATGCTGGTCCACGATGCCTGTGTCGCTGACAGCGACAACAACTGAGGTTTTTCGATATCGCTTGTGCAAGTGTGAGGCGTAACGAGTGAGCAACCCGTTCGCGTCAGGCGCGGGCGGCGGGATTTCATTGCGCTGTCATCTCCACTCGTGTACCGTGCACGGCACCTTAAGGCGGCATCCTCTGGTCTGTGTCGCCATTAGCGCCCGAAGGGCCTGGCTTATGCCAGTCTTTCACGGCATTCCAAAATAACATACTCATGCCTGGACCAGCCCGGACACACTCCGGCGGGCATCACACTGGACAGAATACACAATGACATTTGAAAAACTTGGCCTTTCGGCCGACATCCTGCGGGCTGTCGCCGACCAGGGCTACAAAACACCTACGCCGATTCAGGCAGAGGCTATCCCCCTGATCCTTGAAGGGCACGATATCATGGCCGGGGCCCAGACTGGCACCGGTAAGACAGCAGGCTTTACCCTGCCGATGCTCCATCGCCTGACGACATCCGCCCGGAGAGAAACAGCGACCCGGCAGGCGTCACGGCGCCACATCCGGGTACTCGTATTGACACCGACCCGTGAACTGGCTGCCCAGGTAAGCGAAAGCATTGCCACCTACGGCAAATATCTGCCGTTGCGTTCCACCGTCGTCTTTGGCGGTGTGGGCATCCACCCGCAGATCGACAAGCTGAGGCGCGGCGTGGATATCCTTGTTGCCACACCCGGCCGGCTGCTTGATCTGGTGAACCAGGGGAAATGTGATCTTGCACAGGTGGAAATGCTCGTACTGGATGAAGCCGACCGTATGCTCGATATGGGCTTTATTCACGATCTTCGCAGGATACTGGCGCTACTACCCGAGCAGCGACAGAACCTGCTGTTCTCGGCAACGTTCTCCGGCGAGATCAGACGGCTGGCAGCCGGCATCCTGCAGGCGCCAAAGGTTATTGAGATTGCGCAGAACCAGGCCGCACACCAGGTGACACAGGTGGCACACACCGTGGACAAGGCAAGAAAGCGCGAGCTGCTTTCGCACCTGATTCGCTCGCAGGAATGGCAGCAGGTGCTGGTGTTTACACGCACCAAGCACGGTGCCAACAGGCTGGCCCTGCAGCTGGAAAGGGATGGCGTTCATGCCATTGCCATTCATGGCAACAAGAGTCAGTCGGCACGCACCCGCGCGCTCGCAGGCTTCAAGCAGGGCAGGGTGCGCGCCCTGGTGGCAACCGATATCGCTGCCCGCGGGCTTGATATCGACCAGCTTCCACACGTTGTGAATTTCGAGCTTCCCCATGTTCCGGAGGACTATGTTCATCGCATTGGCCGTACCGGAAGGGCGGGGCACACGGGTGAGGCCATATCGCTGGTGAGCCACGATGAGGTCAGGCAGCTGCGGTCGATCGAGCGCCTGCTGAACAGGGAAATCCCGAAAGTGGATGTGCCCGGATTCACCCTCAACGCATCGGACGTGTTGTCCTCACCGGCGGCACAGCTGAAAGATGGACCAGGTCGGTCGGGGCGCCGGGGACGCAATCGTTCACAGCCGGCAGGGTTGCCTGCAAGGCCTTCCAGGCGCCGCAGGGTGCGGCGAGCAAGGCCGGCTATCTGAATGGACATCAGGTGGTCTGTAGGCAGGACCTCCTGATGCCTGACTTTCCATCCGGGTTCATCCCTTGCAATTTGACGGGGGTGATTTCAGCTTCTTCATATGACGTGGATGCGCATATGCATGATGCTCATGTTGTGCCTGTGTCTTGGGCCGGGCGGTGCATGGGGTGAAGCGACGGTAATCCGATCCATCCGGATCGAGGGGCTAAAGCGCACGCAGCCACGCACAGTGCTCCGGCAGCTGCCGTTCACCGAGGGTGATACCTGGCAGGATGACTTTAGCTTTACCGGAGAGCGCTGGCTGAGGAATCTGGGGCTGTTCTCCGAGGCCCGTATCCAGCCCCCCGATGCAGCAGGCGTCGTGCATGTTCGTGTCCGGGAGCGCTGGTCGCTTTGGTTATTGCCTACGGCGACACGCAGGGACAATGGGGCCTCCTCGGTGGGGATTTCACTGGATGAGTACAACATGTGGGGACTGGGACACCACCTGAGCATGGACCTGACCGAGGATACGGGAACCAACTTCTCCGATACCAACGGACAAAGCCTGGGCCTGGGATATGACTGGCCACGGATTGCTGATTCCCGGCTGGGGCTGAATATAGCTGGCCGCTGGGGGCAGTCGCGATTCGATGCCTATCAGAACGGGCAGTTTGTGGCGCGCTATCTTCAGGATGTGCGCAGTACATCCGTGCTGTTTCGCTATGCCCTGGGCCCGGTGGATGGGGAGGGCTGGGGCGTGCGGGCAGGCCTTTCCGGAAACAATACGAGCTTTCGCCTGAAACAGGGCCAGCCGCAGGCAGATGTGGTTGGCACCCGCAAGCGCACGTTGCTTGCCGGCGTAAATTACCGGCGGGTAGATGATAAAATTACCTGGTTCTCAGGCCTGAACGTGGACTATTCGCTGGCACTGTCGCATCGGGCGCTTGGCTCAACCATCAATGTGTATCGTCAGATGTTTCTGCTGCGGAACTATGTGCCAATCGGTGGAAACAACACCCTCAACCTGCGCATGGACGGCGGCTGGGTGAGTGGTGATGTCCTGCGTGACGGCCTGTTTGATCTCGGAAACCGCAATCAGGCACGTGGTTATTTTCCCGGTGAAGTACAGGGGAAGCGCTTTGTACTGGGAACAATTGAAGGGCGTTTCCTGCCCCGCCCGGAAAGCAATATACAGCTGGTGGCATTCAGTGATGCCGCCTGGGTCGGTGGGCGCAATACCGCATCCACGAAGCTTTTTGTCGGCGCAGGCGGAGGAATCCGCTGGACACTTCGCTGGCTGGTCCACGGTACCATTCGCGGGGATGTGGCCTATGGGTTCGCTACCGCACGGTGGCGGCTTTACATGGGAACAAAACAGGCGTTCTGAAATGCCTGCGGGCCGGGATGCCATGGGATTAAAAGTCTTGTCCGGGTTACCGGATCAGTCCAAGGAACGGCATGATGGAGAGGTAGAGAATCACGAGCGCAGCCGCCAGATAGATGCTGGCCAGCAGTGGTGACTCCCTGACCTTGTCCATGACCGTTCGCTGCTCTCCCCGTTGCCGCAGTTCCTCGTAGGCTGCCCGTGCCCGTTGCTGTCGCTGCTGCTGATAGGCATCGATAAGTGCCTTGGCTCTCCCGAGCTGTTCGTGGCTCGACAGCCAAATGGCGGGCAATGAGATGCCCCAGTTTCCGGCATCAGTTTCGTAGAAGGCGATGTCGTGTTCCGAAAGCAGCCGGCGGATATCGTCGGCCTCATCTTCCGGGACACCGCGAAGCCTGAACAACAGGATGGCCATGTTATGGTACCTGCCTGACGTGGCGGGTGAGAAAGCGATCCAGCTCATTGGCAAAGGCCATGCGGTCCTTCTGGCTGAAGGCCGGCGGCCCACCGGTCGAAATGCCGGTGCCGCGCAGTGTGTCCGCGAAGTTGCGCATGGTAAGGGATTGCCTCGCGTTGGCCTCGGTATAGAAGACGCCCCTCGGGTTCAGGGCAAACCCTCCCCTGGCGATAACATCGCTGACCAGCGGAATGTCCGCGGTGATGACAAGATCCCCCGGTGTTACGCGCCGGGCAATTTCATGATCGGCCACGTCCTGGCCGGCCCCGACGACGATGGTATCGATAAACGGTGATGTCGGCGTCCACAGCGGCTTATTGGCCACCAGTGTTAACGGAACCCGCACCCTGTCGGCGGCCCGGAACAGGATATCCTTTGCTGCCCTGGGGCAGGAGTCTGCATCAACCCAGATGTGCATGAAGACATTTCTCCTGTTTTGCTTGTCCGCCTGCTGCAGGCTGTGGAAGCTTAATCCGAAGTACTGGTGGCAGAAAGCCGGGGTTCATCCGACCAGTGCAGCTGCCGGTACGGGAAGCCGTGTGCGATTGCAGCGCAACCCCTGCGGGACAGGGCCTTGCGTGCGGTCTGCTGTGTTGCAAGGCTTATCCATGGCATGGCCATGCATGGCGCCTTGCGTTCCATCCCGCAAAGCCGCTGCCGCGGCCATGCGGGACTTGTTCAGAGGTTCCTTAAAACAGGGATATCGGTCAGAATCGCTTGGTGTAAAGTGGCTGTAGTGACGCTGCATCAGGCACTCGCTTTCGGAGCATTGTGCATCGTGACGCAGCAGAATCGGGTAGCGGATGTGCTGAAATGCCTGGGCAATGAGTGAGCAGATGGCCTTCGTGGGGTC
>CAZROR010000056.1:0-11600 GCA_964601765.1 uncultured Zetaproteobacteria bacterium | reverse complement strand
TGCTGATGGCAGGCTGTATTGGACTTGCCGTGATGGCTATTGCCTATGGCGACAGGCATGAATGGGGAGAAGGGGGAGAGAGTGAAGGGGGGTTGTTTACACGTGTGGCAGATATCAGGCCCGTAGCGAACAAGCTCTATACCAGTGAATGTGGTGCTTGCCATTTTGCCTACCAGCCTGGCTGGTTACCGGCCAGTTCGTGGCAGCGCATCATGAAGACGCTGGATGACCATTTTGGGGAAAATGCGGAGCTGGATGACCAGACGCGCAACCAGATCACCGGCTATCTTGTGGCAAATGCGGCGGACAGCTTGCCCAATCGCCAGAGTCGCCAGGTGCTCAGGTCCCTGTGGGGCAGTGAGTCCCCGCTGCGTATCTCCGAGTTGCGCTATATTCGCCACGCGCATGATGAAATTCCTCGTCGCCTGATAGAAGGTAATCCAAAGGTTCGCTCGCGTGCGAACTGTCAGGCCTGCCACAGGCAGGCAGACAAAGGATATTTTGATGAGCATGGTGTCAGCATTCCGGGCTACGGCTGGTGGGACGATTGAGTTGGGGCATGGCTTGAACCTGGCTCTACGCATCCTGCTTGTTGCATTTGTCGTTCTTCTGTCAGGCGGTGCGGCGCTGGCGGACGATGACTATGAGCGGGCGCTGGATCTGCGGCAGCGTGGTGAAATCCTTCCACTGGCCAGCATTTTGAACCGCACCACAGCCGAGTATCCCGGCAGGGTGCTGAAAGCCGAGATCGAGGAAAAGAGCGGTCAAATTGTGTATGAAATCGAACTGCTTGGCAGGGACAGCATCGTTCGGGAAATGATGATCGATGCGAAAACCGGCCGCTTGCTGTCGATTGAGGGTGATTGATTGCGCCTGCTTCTGGCCGAGGATGACCGCCAGCTTGCCGATGCGCTTGTCACCCGGCTTGAACGCCATGGCTTTGCAGTGGATATGGTTTCTGACGGGGCCGAGGCGGCCTTTGCCGGCACAAGCGAGCCGTACGATGTGATTGTTCCGGATCTTGGTCTCCCCGAGCTGCCGGGCATTGAAGTGCTGCGCCGATGGCGCAGTGATGGCATAAGCGTGCCGGTGCTGATTCTCACGGCCCGCGGTGCCTGGCATGAAAAGGTGGATGGCTTTCGCGCTGGTGCTGATGATTACCTGACCAAGCCCTTCCGCTTTGAAGAGCTGCTCGTGCGCCTGGAGGCCCTGATCCGCCGTGCCAGGGGAGTGGCGGCTGCTGAGATTAGGGCCGGGGAATGGTGCCTGGACGAGGCAACACAGAGCGTTCGGCACCGCATCGGCAAGCACATGGAAGCGGTGACACTGACCGGTATGGAATTCCGGCTTCTACGGTATCTGATGCTTCAGCCTGGCCATATTTTCGGTGAGTCACATTTGCTTGAACATGTGTATGACTATGATTCCAAAAAGGAAAGCAATGTGATTGAGGTCTATATCAGCCGTCTGAGAAAGAAGCTTGGCCGGGCCTGTATCAAGACCCGGCGTGGACAGGGTTATATGTTCGATCCGGATGCCACATGCGATCTCTGAGTGCGCGCCTGGCACTGAGCCTTGTCGTCTGCCTTGTGACGTTTTTTGCCCTTCAGTCGGTCATTGTGGATATCGAGGTCCGGCGGATGACCGAGCAGGGCATCATGTCGCGCCTTGAGCATGATATGGAGGATATTCTTGCTGCGCTGATTATCAGCAGCAACGGGATGACTGTGGACATGCAGCGGGTGCCGGCCATTTACCACCGCCCTTTTTCCGGTCATTACTTCCAGCTTGAGTTTGACGGCAGCAAGCCGCTCCGCTCCCGATCGCTGTGGGATGAAAATCTGGCAGTCAGCAGTGTGGGTGTATACAAGCGGCCTGGATGGCCCGATGGATCAGAGCCTGCTCATTCTGAGCCGACGCTTTGTGGTTCATGGCAGGCCTTTGCTGTTGAGCGTTGCCGAAGATATCTCCCAGCAAAGGCTGTTGTCGCGGCTTTTTCAGCGGCGGTTGTTGCTGCTTTCATTCGCCGCAATCCTGTTGCTGCTTGGCATGCAGGTTTGGGTTGTGCGCCGCAGCCTGCGTCCGCTGGCTCGGCTGAAAGGCGAATTGAGACGCCTGGAGCGTGGGGAAATCAGGGCACTGCAACAGCGGGTACCGGCGGAAATCACGCCTCTTGTCAATGAGGTGAACCACCTCCTCGTCGTTTTGCGGCAGCGCCTTTCACGCTCCCGTCACGCCATGGGTAATCTCGCTCACGCCCTGAAAACACCGCTGACCCGGATGCTGCAGATTCTGGAACAAAGGCCGGCCAAGGCAGATCGGCGTGTGCTTGTGGAACTGGTGCAAAGTATTGAACAGCGGGTTGAAAAGGAGTTATCGCGTGCCCGGATGGCAGGACAGACACCGGGTGGCTTCTGGCCGGATCCGGCCCGGGATATCCATGATCTCGTTGCCACACTGGATGCTGTGCATCAGAAGCACGGCATTGTGGGCTTGGATATTCAGGAGGACATTCACGTGACCGCCGATCGGGAAGACATGATGGAGCTGATGGGCAATCTTCTCAATAATGCGTACAAATGGGCACAATCACAGGTGCGGTTGCATGTCTCAGGGAAAAGAGGTCTCAGCATCATGGTTGAGGATGACGGCCCCGGTCTGGATGCGGCCAAACAGCACGAAGTACTGCAGCGTGGCACACGCATGGATGAGAGCAAACAGGGACACGGTCTCGGACTGGCCATCATCCGTGAAATAGTCGCGCTTTACAATGGCACGCTGCACATGGATCGCTCGACACCACTCGGGGGGCTGTGTGTCTCCGTTCATCTGCCTGGGGTTACGGCTGGAGAGGAGTAAAGGTACGGAGTCAGGCAAGCAGGTGCAGGGCATCGGGCAAGTCTGCGATGGAGGGAAGGACTAGCTGTGGCTTAATGCCGGTCTGGCGGGCGAATGCCGCACGATATTTACCGGTTTTTACGAGCGCTGCCTGTAGGCCCGCAGCCATGGCGCCACCGACATCCGATTCGATGTCATCGCCGACCATCAGCGTCTTCTCGGGCTGCACCTTGAGATATGCGCATATCTGATGGAAGAAGTCCGGCGAGGGCTTGCCAAGTACCGTGGCCTGCTTTCCGGTTGCATACTCGATGGCGGCAACGTAGGTGCCAAGGTCGAGCACAAGGCCCTCCGGTTTCTGCCAGAAGCGGTTTTTGTGCAGGGCAAGCAGTTCCGCTCCCTGCATGACCTTATCGAAGATCTCCTGCAGGCGTGCCGGTGTATATCCGTTGCTTCCCATGTCACCCATGACAATGAATGATGGTTGTGTGTCATCTTCGCGAACCCCGGCAAAATCTGCGCGCAGGGCATCGCGAATGAAAAGTGATGCCGGCGCATTGCCGATACGCTGAACCGCCAGCGCCGCCGGTGTGAATATCTCTTCTATGGTGAAGTCAAAACCGAGCGCGTGCAGCTTGCCGAGCACATTGGCACGTGCCTGGGTGGTTGTGTTGGTCACCCCGGCTAGCGGCACCCCCATTTTGCGCAGGCGTGCAAAGGCATCGGTGGCGCCCCGCACGGTCTCATGCCCGATATACAGCACGCCGTCCAGGTCAAGCAGGATTGCTTTCACATTGAGGCTCATACCGTCATTCTAGCAAACAGGGGGCAGTTTGCGGCGAGCCATGTTTCGCTGATTTTAGCCGGATGGGTAGGGAGGCTCTGAACAAGTCTCGTACGGCCGCAACAGCGGCTTTGCGGGATGGGATGCAGGGCGCAAGGCACCATGCAGGGCTTATTCAGAGCACCCCTAGCTGATACACTGCCGCAACATTGTATCTGGGATTATAAAGGACAACATGCAGAAACAGGAAATTCTTGCGATTTACGAGCAGGCCGGGGCGTTGCTCTCCGGCCACTTCATTCTATCCAGTGGCAGACACTCGGAGCGTTATTTGCAATCCGCGAAAGTGCTGATGCATCCCGAACAGGCTGCACGTCTGGCTGCCATGCTGGCGGCGCTCATGGGCAGGGAAGAAGTAGACCTCGTGGTCTCCCCGGCGCTGGGAGGCCTGATCATTGGTCATGAGGTGGCACGCGCCTTACAAAAGCCGTTTGTTTTTACGGAACGCAAGGACGGCCTGATGACGCTCAGGCGGGGCTTTGACATCGATGAGGGCGCACGCGTACTCATTGTGGAGGATGTGATTACCACGGGAGGCTCGGTGCGTGAGTGTATGAAGGTCGTGCGCACGCATGGTGGCGTGCCGCTGAGGGTGATGGCACTTGTGGATCGCGCGCCGGCTGAGACCGGACGCTTCGATGTCCCCTGTCAGACGCTGTTGCAGCTTGAGGTGCCCACCTATGATGCCGACACATGTCCGCTGTGCGCGGCGGGCGTTGCTGCCGTGAAGCCCGGCAGCAGGCCGGGTGCTGGAGGATGAGCCAGCCTCCTGTACGCCTGCTCCCGTTTGGCGGGGTTGGAGAATTCGGCAAGAATATGATGGTGTATGCCATCGGGCAGGATGCCATTGTCGTGGACTGCGGGATGGGGTTTCCACAGCCCGGCCAACATGGCGTGGATGTCGTCATTCCCGATATATCCGCAATCGATGATCTGGGGCTGAAGCTGCATGCCATCGTGCTGACGCATGGACATGAGGATCATATCGGCGCATTGCCGTATCTGTTGCCGCGCCTGAATGTGCCAGTGTACGGCACGGAAATGACGCTTGGGCTGGTTAGCGGGAAAATGGAAGAGGTGAAGGGGTTTTCCCCGACACTTGCGCAGTTGCCGGAGGCCGGAAGGGTGGCGCTTGGCCCGTTCCAGGTTGAGGGCGTGCCGGTAACGCACAGCATCATGGATGCCGTATCCGTCGCTATCCACACCCCTCATGGCATTATCATACATACCGGTGATTTCAAGTTTGATCCCGCACCACTGGATGGTCGCGCCACGGCCCTGCACCGCTTTGCGGAACTGGGTGGCCAGGGCGTGCTGATGCTGGCCTCGGACTCGACCAACGCGGTGCGTTCCGGCAGCAGCCCCAGCGAGCGTATTGTTGGCCCTGGCCTGAAGCAGGCCATCATCGACTGTCAGGGTCGTGTGGTTGTTACCACCTTTTCCTCGAATATCTTCCGCATTCAGCAGATCATCGATGTCGCTATTGCCTGTGGCAGGAAAATCGCCCTGGCCGGCCGCAGCCTGGAAAGGAACTTTCGTATCGCCGGTGATCTCAATCGCCTGAACGTGCCGGCCGGAGCGATGATCAGTATGGATGAGGTGGATACGCTTGCCGCGCGCGAGGTACTTGTGATTGCCACCGGATCACAGGGGGAGTCGAGGGCTGCGCTGGCACGCATTGCACAGGACAGGTACAAGGGATTCAGTCTGGGGCCGGGAGATCTGGTTGTATTTTCATCGTCCCACATCCCGGGCAATGAGCAGCTGATTAACGAGATGATCAACCACATCTATCGTCGTGGTGCACGTGTCGTACATGCAGGCCAGGCGCCGTTACATGTTTCAGGGCATGGACAGGCACATGAGCTGAAAACGATGATTCAGCTGACGCGACCGCGTTACGTCTATCCGGTGCACGGTGAGTATCGCAATCTGGTGGAGCATCGCCACCTTGCGATTGCCGCGGGCATTCCCGCAGACCGGGTGATCATTGCCGAGAATGGCCAGATCCTGGAAGTGGATAATGGTGGTGTACGCCTTGGCCAGCGCTTTGCGGCTGGTGCCGTGTTTGTCGATGGTGAACTGGGCGATGAAATCGATACGGTCGTATTGCGTGACAGGCGGCAGCTTGCCGAGGATGGTATCGTGGCGGCTATTGTGCTCGTCAGCCGGCAGGAAGGGCGGGTGCTGGGCGAGCCGGAGCTGGTCACGCGCGGCGTGTTGCACGCTGAGGTGGGAGCCGAGGTACTGGCTGCTGCCACGGCTGAGCTCCGTGGCCACCTTGATTCCGTGGGCAGCGAACTGCTTGCTGACATGGAGGCAGCCAATGAGGAGGTGCGTGTCTGGCTCAGGCGCTGGTTCAAGCGCCACATCGGCCGGCGGCCCATCGTGCTGCCAAGTATCATGGAAGTATAGCCAGACTTTTCATGGTAACCACAGGTCAGGAGAGCTATAAGATGTTTTGTCAAAAAGTTTTTAATGCGATGATGTGCGCACATGACGTGTGACATTCTGCATTTCGCGGTGCCCGGTCTGGTTCTTTGGGCCGGGGGCGTATCCTCGGCGATCAACCATAGCGATGGCGCCTGCATGCGTGTCCCGGCCCTGCCTGTCCCGTGCCGGTTGTCCGTGTGCCCATGAAAAATCCGGGATAACACTTGAAGGGTCGGGAGATACTCCGCGAGTCTGCCGCGGTGCTGCTTGCCGGTGCCGTGGTGCTGCTGGCGTTGTCGCTGTACAGCTATTCGCCGCAGGATCCTTCCTTCAATCATGCTACCGATGCTATCGCACGTAATCAGGTGGGCATCGTTGGCGCCTATATGTCAGACTTTCTGTATCAGCTGTTTGGTTATGCGTCCTGGCTGATTGTTGCGCTTGCTTTGGCCCTGGCCGTACGCATTGGCCTTGGCATCAGGCCATGGCTTGGTGGGTGGACGTCATTGTTCTGGCTGCCTGTCCTGCTGGCGGCAGCGGCACTGATGCACGCCCACGGTGCCGGCTTTACGGGAGAGTATGCCGTGGTGCCAGCGGGATTTGGCGGGGCCTTCGGCAAGCTGCTGGCTGAGAATCTGGGCCGGGGTCTGCATGCCATTGGCCGGGATGTGCTGCTGCTTGCCCTGCTGCTCAGCAGCTTTGTGACGGCCTCACATATCTCCATGCTGCGCATTGCCGCGCGCACTGGTGTCATGCTCGGTGCCGGGTGGCAGGCGGCCAGCCGCTGGTATGCGGCCATAGCCAGGGGGCTGCAGGAGCGCAGGGCGCGTGTGGGGGTGCAGCAGGAGCGGCGTCAGAAGAAACAGGCAGCCGCCTCGGCGCCCCGGAAAAAGGCCGCGCCCAAGGTTGGCACCAAGGCGCAGACGGCTGTTTCAAGACGCGCACGGCAGGAACAACAGGTCGAACTTGCACTCAAGGAGCCTGCGCGCGGCTTCAAGCTGCCCAATCTTGACCTGTTCAATGTCAGGCATGCCAAAGGCAAGTCTCGCAGCCCGGAGGCGCTGCAGGCCATGGCGCGAATGCTGGAGAAAAAGCTGCTTGATTACCGTGTCGAGGGTGAGGTGGTTGCCGTGCAGCCCGGGCCCGTTGTCACCCAGTTTGAATTCGAGCCGGCACCCGGCACGAAGGTGAGCCGGGTGGCGGCCCTGCAGGATGATCTGGCGCGGGCCATGTCGGCGGTCAGTGTGCGCGTGGCAGGCAATATTCCGGGCAAGAGCGTGATTGGCATCGAGATCCCGAATGAGGAACGCGAGATGGTGCTCATGCACGATGTGCTTGCCAGCCGCGAGTTCTCGGACCAGCGCCATATGCTGCCGCTGGCGCTGGGCGTGGACATTGCCGGCAATCCGGTTGTTACCGATCTTGTCAGGATGCCACACCTGTTGATTGCCGGCACAACCGGCTCCGGCAAGTCTGTGGCTGTAAACAGCATGATATGCTCCATGCTGACAATCCACTCTCCCCACGACCTGCGCCTGATCCTCGTTGATCCAAAAATGCTGGAGCTGTCCGCCTATGAGGATATTCCGCATCTGCTTGTACCGGTGGTGACGCAGCCACACAAGGCAGCAAAGGCGCTGGCCTGGGCTGTGTACGAGATGGAGCGGCGGTACCGGCTGTTGTCCGAGCACAAGGTGCGCAATATCGCCAGCTATAACAAGGCTGTGCACACTATGAAGGCCGGGGATGGGGAGCAGCCGGAGCGGCTCCCGTATATCGTGATCGTTGTCGATGAGCTGGCCGACCTGATGATGGTGGCCGGTCGCGAGGTGGAACAATCCATTTGCCGGCTGGCGCAAAAGGCGCGTGCGGCCGGTATTCATCTGATTCTTGCGACGCAGCGGCCGAGCGTGGATGTGATTACCGGCCTGATCAAGGCCAACCTGCCCAGCCGGATTTCATTCCAGGTGTCCTCGCGCGTGGATTCCCGCACCATTCTCGACCAGATCGGGGCCGAGCAGTTGCTCGGACAGGGCGACATGCTGTTCCTGAGCGGTGGGCGCGAACTCAGACGCGTGCACGGCGCCTTTGTTTCCGATGGTGAGGTGGCTGCCCTGGCGGCGCACCTGAAGGAGCAGGGCGCGCCGGACTACCGTGATGAGATTCTGGAGGTGGGCGGCGAGGAGCCAGGTGGTGCAACCGCGGATGAGGATGACGACCCGAAATTTGATGAGGCCGTGGCCCTCGTAATTGACAGGGGACAGTGCTCGGCCTCGATGATTCAGCGGCATTTGCGCGTTGGCTACAACCGCGCCAGTCGCATGGTGGAGCGTATGGAGCGCGATGGCCTGGTGACCGCACCGGGCGCCGGCGGCATCCGCAAGGTGCTGGCACGGCGGCCGGAGGATGGCGGCGGAGTGGTGGAATGAGGCGCCTTGCAGCAGGCCTGGCCTTCGTGCTTGCCCTGCCTGCCGTTGCGGCTGCCGCAGGGTTGCCGCCGGCATTGCGGCAGGGGCTGGAGCGGCTTGCGGTTGTCGGTGGGTTCACCTGCACCTTTGAACAGCAGCTATTGTTTGCTGATGGTACGAGGCAGACCTATTCGGGCACGCTTGCGGTGCGCCGTCCCATGCGCTTTCGCTGGCACTATACTGCGCCATACGAACAGCTGTATGTCAGCGATGGCATGCGCATCTGGCATTATGAGCCCGACCTCATGCAGGTACGCGTTCTGCGGCATCTCGATGAGATTGATCCGGTTGTGATGCGCCTGCTCGATGGCAGTGTGGGCCTCGATGATATGGAGGTCATCAAGGCGGATAGGGACCGGCGTCGTTACCACGTACGGGTTGGTGCAGCCAACCGGATATGGCTGGAGCTGGGTGCTCACGGGCAGCTTTCCGTGATCGAAAGCGTGGACATGCTGGGCAACCGCAACCGTATTCGACTGCTTGATATACATGCCACCCGTCCGCCGGAGAGCACGTTTGTCTTCACCATTCCGCCCGGCGTGGATGTGGTGGAGGATCATGGATGACATGGATAAGGATGGAACATTGCTGAAACGTATTGCTTTTCTCGTCTTGATTTTATGTCCCGGTATGCCGGGGGTGGTGTCGGCAGCAGCATTCGACCAGCCAGATTTCTCTGCTGCTGGCCTTGGCGTTGCCAATGCCTACACCGCCCTGGCCGATGATGCCTCCGCCATGGCCTACAATCCGGCCGGTATCGCCTGGCAGGACGGTGTAAGCGCGCTGGCAGGCGCAGCAATTCCGTTTCGTGATTCGTCAGCTGAAATCACCGGTGGTATCGCACCTGACACGGCTGTGCTGGGCAATACCGCACACGTGTTTCTCTCCTGGATGCCTCGCGACCGGGATTTTGGCTTTGGTATCGGTGTGACTACGCCGTATGCGATGGATAGCAACTGGGGGGACACGGTTTTTGGTGGGCAGGCGAGCAAGACTCGGTTGTTCACGCTACGTACATCACTGGATGCCATTTATGCGCTGAACAGCACAATGGCTATTGCTGCCGGTGCAGACTGGTATTATACCCAACTGGATCTCAACAGCACGGGCGCCAGCTTTTCCGGCACGGATGCCGGTAGTTTTGGCGGCCATGTTGCCTGGTTGTGGCGGCCCATGCCTGCCTGGTCGCTCGGGGCGATGTTTCGGCTGGGGACCAAGCTGAGCGTAAACAGCAAAACGGACGCCGGCCGCGTGGATGTGCAGCTGCCGAATGAGGCGCATATTGGTGTGGGATATAACCTGACTGATGGGCTGCGACTGGAAGTAGATGGAAGCTGGACCGGATGGTCCGACCTCAGGGATTTGAATGTCACGGGTGGCGCTGGTGCCCAGACGAACACCCTGAATCTGCGCGACACGTTTGCTGCCATGGCAGGCATCACCTGGACCTGGCGTGAGGGTAGCCAGTTCAGGTTCGGTTATGCCTTTGATCAGGGTGCGAACAAGGATACAGGCTTCAACGCACGCATTGCCGACGGTGACAGTCACCGCTTCAGCCTGGGTATGGGCGGCGATGTCTTTAGCGTACATGCGGACCTCGCCTATGCTTATACCTATTTTCCGAAGCGCAAGGTGCTCAGTGGTACCTTTGCAGGCACCTATCGCGACCGTCGCCAGGTGATTGCCATCTCCATAGGGAAAAGCTTCTGAGCCCTGGTCTTTTTGAACAGCAGGCGGGAGAGCTGGCACCGCTTGCGCACCGGTTGCGTCCCCGTGCGCTGGCAGAGGTGAAAGGCCAGCCGGAGCTTACGGCAGCCGATTCGTGGTTTTCCCGTGCGATCGGGGTGGGGCAGGCCGTGTCCTGCATTTTCTGGGGGCCACCCGGCACCGGCAAGACAACGCTGGCCATGCTGATGAGCGAGGCGGCCAAATTGCCGTTTGTACACCTTTCTGCGGTTGCGGCCGGTAAGGCCGAGGTGCAGGAGGTGGTTGCGCGGGCGAAGCGCGAGGGGCGCACCTATCTGCTGTTTCTCGATGAAATCCATCGCTTTAACAAGGCCCAGCAGGATGTGCTGCTGCCCTATATCGAGGATGGCACACTCGTGCTGGTCGGAGCAACGACCGAGAACCCGTCCTTTTCTCTGAATAATGCATTGCTTTCACGCTGTCGTGTGGCTGTCCTGTGCTCGCTTGCGGCGGCAGATGTACGCGAGATTCTGGTTCGTGCGCTCACCCATCTGAAAAAGCAGACGCCTGAATTTGCCGTTGATGACGCGGCGCTGGACTGGCTGTCGGCATCATCGGATGGTGATGCCCGCTATGCCCTGAATGCCATCGAGTCGTTATGGACAGCGGACAGTGGGCGCTGCTGGCACGAGGCTGATGTTCGGCGCCACTGGGCGCGTCAGCAGGCGAGGTATGATCGGGCCGGTGATTTTCATTACGATCTGATTTCGGCCCTGCACAAGTGCGTGCGTGATTCGGACGCGGATGCGGCCTGCTACTGGCTGGCACGCATGCTCGAGGCCGGTGAGGAACCGCTGTATATTGCCCGCCGCATGATTCGCATGGCCACAGAGGATATCGGCCTGGCTGATCCGAAGGCGCTGGGCATCTGTCTGGAAGCGCATCGCATGTATGAGATTCTTGGCTCGCCGGAAGGTGAGCAGGGGCTGTTTGTGGCCACGCTTTACCTGGCACTGGCTCCCAAGAGCAATGCCGCCTATGTGGCTGAGAAACAGGCGCGCAAAATGGCACAGGATACACAGAATCTCGGTATTCCCATGCACCTGCGAAATGCACCGACAAAGCTGATGCGCAAGCTGGGTCATGGGGCCGGCTACCAGTATGCCCATGATGCCCCGGATGCAGTCGTGCAGCAGCGGCATTTCCCTGAAGGCATGCAGGTGGAAGGCTTTTACAGGCCAACCACACGTGGCTTTGAACGTCAGCTTGCCGAGCGTATGCGCTGGCTGGCCGACAGGCGAAGACAGGGCAGCTCCGGGGGCGATACCTAA
>CAZROR010000055.1:0-11601 GCA_964601765.1 uncultured Zetaproteobacteria bacterium | reverse complement strand
TGCGGTTAGTGCGAAAGGGCGCACGTAGTGCGAAAATGGCGAAGGAGAGGCCTGTGCAGAGGGCGCATGTTTGTGTACATTGCCGGGCGGGCGGGGAGAGCACATGCGAAAGGCCATGAAAGCTATGCTGGGAAGAAGCGTTGTTCGATTGTTGCCCGTTTTGTTGGGCGCCGTACTGTTCGCAGGCTGCGCGAAGCTGCCGCCCGGAGAGAGCTATGATCCCGCCGAGAAGGTCAACCGCGGGGTTTATGCCTTCAATGACGGTATCGACCGCATTCTGATCGGGCCGCTGTCCAGGGGCTATGTCGCCGTCACACCGGATCCGGTACGCGAGTCCATCTCCAATTTCTTCGATAACATCGGTTATGGCAACACGATCCTGAACGATTTCCTGCAGGGGAAGGGCGGTCAGGGCTTTGCTGACCTTGGGCGCCTGGTGATCAATACAACCCTGGGCATAGGCGGGCTGTTTGATGTGGCCTCCCATATGGGGCTTGAGAAACATGACGAAGATTTTGGACAGACGCTCGGTGTATGGGGCTCCGGGCCCGGCGCCTATGCGGTGTATCCGCTGCTCGGGCCGAACACGATGCGGGACACACCAGACCTCGTGTTTGAAACGGTGACAAACGGCCTGTTCTACGCGGCCTTTTTCCTGAATGCGGCGGTAACCATCCCGATTACCGTGCTGAAAACGCTGGATGAGCGCTCACGCGCGGAAAACTCCATCCGTTTTGTCAATGAACTGGCGCTGGACCCGTATGTGTTCACGCGCGAGGCCTGGCTGCAGCATCGGGACTTCCTGATTTACGACGGCAATCCGCCTGAGCCTGAGGTATCGGATGACGATGAGGAGTTCGATGATGCCATCCCCGGCGAGGTTGGGGGCGGGGATATCATCCAGAAGCCCGGATCCGATACGCCGGCGGAGGCGACCACGCCGTAGGGATGGAGCGTTCTAGGCGTTGAAGCCGGTACGCGGTGAGTGGCTTTCGAAACGGGTGTAGGCGTTGATGAATGTCAGGTTGACGGTGCCGGTCGGGCCGTTTCGCTGCTTGGCGATGATCAGTTCAGCCAGGCCCTCATTCTCCGGCCTTTTGTTGTATACCTCATCGCGGTAGATGAACATGATGACATCCGCATCCTGCTCAATGGCACCGGATTCGCGCAGGTCGGACATCATCGGCCGCTTGTTCGTACGCGATTCGAGTGAGCGGTTGAGCTGGGACAGCGCCACGACCGGCACATCGAGCTCTTTTGCCAGGCCCTTGAGGGCACGGGTGATTTCGCTGATTTCCAGTTCCCTGCGCTCCGCATCGGAACGCCCGCTCATCAGCTGCAGGTAGTCGATCACAACCAGTCCGAGGTTGCCTGCCTCGCGTTTGAGGCGGCGGCACTTGGAGCGGATTTCAAGCACCGAGATCGCCGGCGTGTCATCCACGAAAATGGACGCCTCGGCCAGCGCGCCGGAGGCGCCGGCCAGCTTGGTCCAGTCCTCGCGCGAGAAGCGGCCGGTGCGCAGGCTCTTCATGTCCACGCGCGCCTCGCTGGCAAGCATGCGCAACGCAATTTGTTGTGCTGACATCTCAAGCGTGAACACAGCCACGGCCTCCTTGCCGTCCGATTCGAAGGCTGCATTGCGCGCCAGGTTCATCGCAAAGGCGGTCTTGCCCATGCTGGGGCGACCGGCAATGATGATGAGATCGCTGCGCTGAAGACCGGAGGTGAGCTCATCCAGATCGGGAAAACCCGTGCTCACACCGGTGATGGCCTTCTTTTCGGCATAGCGCTCTTCCAGATGTTTGTAGCCTTCGAGCATCAGGTCGTTCATTCTGGAAAATGTCGGACGTGAGCGACTGAACTTTTCCGCTACGCCGAGCACGCGCATTTCCGCCTGGTCGAGGTGTTCGCCCACGTCACGGTCCGTATTTTCGTAGATTTCCTGGGAAACCTGCGAGCAGACACCCAGCAGGTCGCGCAGCACGGCGCGTTCGCGCACGATGGCCGCGTAATGCGTGACATTGGCGGCCGTGGGTACGATGCTGACAAGCTCGCTGAGGTAGTCCTCACCACCGCAGCTGCCAAGCTGGTCGCGTTGCTCAAGCTGGTCCTTGATGGTCAGCGCATCCACCGGCTGCCCACGGGCCGTCAGGTCCAGCATGGCGGAGAAGATCACCCGGTTGGCTTCAACATAGAAATGCTCGGGCAACAGACTGCCTTCCAGTCGCTCCAGAGCCTCCGGGTCCAGCATGATGCCACCCAGTACCGCACGCTCGGCATCAAAGGCATGCGGCGGCACCCGCTCCCGCAGGGAGTCAGGGCGCAGGGGGGTGACCTGCTGGCTCACCCGGTTTCGGCTTCTACCTTGATGGTGAGCGATGCCGTGACATCCGGATGCAGGCGCACGCGGAAGCTGTGTTCGCCAACCGTTTTGATCTGCTCATCGAGGATGACATGCCGGCGCTCAACCTCATAGCCCGCCTGCTTCAGGATTTCGGCCAAGTCTGTCGTGGATACCGAGCCATACAGGTGTTCACCATCAGAGGCTGCCCGCGTGATCGACAGGTCCAGGCCTGCCAGCTTGTCTGCCGTGGCCTGTGCCTTCTGCATTTCATCCTGCTGTCTGGCTTCCAGGATGGCGCGGCGGCGCTCGAAGACGCGGCGGTTGCCTTCGGTAGCCTCAATGGCCTTGCCCTGTGGCAACAGGAAGTTGCGGCCATAGCCGGCACGCACCTGTACCTCATCTCCGACGTTGCCGAGGCCTTCCACTCGTTCCAATAGAATCAGTTGCATCTAGTTTCCTCCAGTCGCCGGGGGGTTGATCCGGCGGTAATCAAACCACATGTCCAGGATGCCGATGATGACGAAGGGTAATACCATCGCCGGCTGCATCAACAGAATCATGTACATCAGCACGGTCATCAGCTGCATTTTCCGCGCCTTCAACCACATATGGCTAACCGCAAGCCCCTGTACCGCCACAATACCACCCATGAGGATGGCGGCATTGCCGCATACGTACTGTACCGTGCCCGTTGTGAGCGTGGCCAGGACAAGCACAATGGACAGGCCATATGCAAGTGTTTTGCCAAAGCGCAGGTGGCCGAGTGGCCGCCTGTCACCCGTGTAAAAACCGTAGTGCGTGGCAATGCCACGCGCCAGCACGATATTCCCCCACCAGGTCAGCCAGAGGCTGAAAGCGGTAACCCCGGGGAATATAGCTGTCACCGCATGCCTAAGCTCATCGAGCATTTGCGCCGATGCCGCCGCATCCATGCCGGCCATGTGCTGGTTTGCCAGGGCATCGAAAAAAGGCGCCAGCATCTGCCCGCTGAAGGCATGCAGGGATATGCCCCTGGTTGTGGCGCCAAAGCCGAGGGCCAGCAGCACGCCCATACCGAGCCCGACAGCCAGGCGCTGGGCGCTGCGCTCAAGGCCATCTCGCCTGGACAGGGCCAGGGTCGAAAATATCGGCAGCATGGCATACAGCGTCAGCATGATCAGACCAACCAGCACCGACATGTTTGCCAGCAGTCCGACAGCCACCGATGCGATGAGCGCGACATGGCCGGCAAAGGCCGCACCACCACCGAGCAGAATGACAGCGAACAGGGCTGGTGTGAGGATCTGCAGGCCCAGCGCCACAAACGGCAGTATCGCGCCGAGCACGGGCACGCCCTGAGCCGCCCCGGGCAGCCATAACACGGTCGTAAACATCAGAACAGCCAGCATCGCGCAGGGCAACCGGCGCGTGAGGACAAACTGGGCGGCTGGCGGAAGCGTGCGCGCCGCGGGACTCATATCCTCAGCCTGGCTGCGCCGTCAGTCGTGATGCAGCGGCGTGAAGGGAAGCAGTGCCAGGATGCGGGCCCGTTTGATGGCTGAGGTCAGGGCACGCTGATGCTTGGCGCAGGTACCGGTGACACGTGCAGGCAGAATTTTGTACCGCTCCGTCACGAAACTGCGCAGCATGTCCGGGTCCTTGTAATCAATGACCATGCTCGTATCGGCGCAGAACCGGCAGAATTTGCGTCGGCGCACAAAACGGCGGCCCTGCGGTCGGCGTGGCCGTTCGCTCCGCTGCTCCGGCGCATCTGTGCTGCGGACCTCGGTTGTTGCCTTCACTTCTTCAGTCATGTTGCTTCTCCTCTATGGGGTGGCATGTTTCCACCCAGACTTCCACCTGCCCCCAGTGGACGTCCCCGTCGCGGCTGTAGTAGCGCCGACGCAGGACACCCTCGACTTCCACGAGCGCATGCAGATGCGCGAGCAATGTTTCGGCCTGCTGGCCAGTAGCACGCAGCGGGATAGGCTGCGCCGCCTCCACATTGGCCCGGGCCGGACCTAATTGCGGCCTGGGGATGATCAGCGATGCAATCACGGCCAGGCGACCATCGGGTGTCCAGCGCTGGCGTACCTCATCAATCCGGCCCGCCAGACGGACACGGTTGGTGTCAGCCGGCAGCCTCGTCACCCGCCTTCACGGTTGTCGTCTCTTCCGCCTTCGCTGGCTCTTCCTCTATGGCAGCATCGGCTGCGTCATCGGTTGCGGCCGCCGTCTCTTCTGCTGCCGTGGTTTTCTCTTCAGCCTTTTCAGCCGTCTCGGGCCTGGCCGCAGGCTCGCCTGCAGACTCTGCCTCTTCCCTGGCAGGCTCGGCGCGCCGTCGCATCAGCGGCGAGGGTGTCTCGGAGAGCTCTGTCAGCCGGGTGGTCAAAAAGCGCATCACGCGCTCTTCCAGGCGCAGGCCCTGCTCCAGCGCTTCAACAGCTGCCGGCTCGCCATCCGTGACGAGCAGGACATAGTGGCCACGCTTGCGCTTGGCGATCTGGTAGGCCAGCGGGCGGGAGCCCCAGTATTCGCGTTTGACAATGCGTCCGGCGGCTTTTTCCACACGCTTCACCAGCGCATCGGTCAGGGTCTGGGTGTTTTCCTGGGAAACATCAGGATTCACGATAAAAACGGTTTCGTAATACACGGCGCTCCTCTCGGTGTACTGTTTGCTCAGTACGCCCCGGAACAATTGCGCGAGTCCGGAGCAAGTATGGTTGCAGGGCATCCCTGCAGAGCGCGGCAGGATAGGGATATGCGCGCCCGTATGCAAGTCCTGTTTTTCTCTGGCCGGCCTATGCCACCTTCGGGAGGCGCTCCAGGGCGGCGGCGATGTCTGCCTCCGGATAGGCGTAGTCCTCCAGCTTGCCGGACAGGTAGCGGTCGTAGGCCGACATGTCGAAATGTCCGTGCCCGGACAGGTTGAAAAGAATCGTTTTTTGCTCGGCACTTTCCCGGCAGCGCAGGGCCTCATCGATGGCCGCACGGATGGCGTGATTGGATTCGGGCGCGGGAATGATGCCCTCGCACTGGCTGAACAGAACCCCGGCCTCAAATGTTGCCACCTGCGGCACGGCCACGGCCTCGATGATACCTTCGTGATAGAGCTGGGAGACGAGCGCCGAATCTCCGTGATAGCGGAGGCCGCCGGCATGGATGCCGGGTGGAACGAAATCGTGCCCCAGCGTGTATTGCAGCATGAGCGGCGTCAGGCCGGCCGTGTCGCCGAAGTCGTAGGCATAATGACCACGGGTCAGGGTCGGGCAGGATTCGGGCTCTACGGCCACGCAGCGCACTTTTTTGCCGGCCGCCTTGTCCGCCAGGAAGGGGAAGCTGATACCGGAGAAATTGGAGCCGCCGCCGCAGGGCGCAAAAATCACGTCAGGGTAGTCGCCGATTTTTTCAAACTGCTTTTTTGCCTCCTGGCCGATAATGGTCTGGTGCAGCAGCACGTGATTGAGCACGGAGCCGAGTGCGTAGTTCGTGTCGTCACGTGATGCCGCCTCCTCCACGGCTTCGGAGATCGCGATGCCCAGCGAGCCGGGAGAGTCTTCCTGCTCGGCGAGAATGCGCCTGCCCGCCTCCGTCCGGCTGGTGGGGCTGGGCAGCACCTCCGCACCCCAGGCCTGCATCATCGAGCGGCGGGCGGGCTTCTGCTCATAGCTGACACGTACCATGTAGACGCGTACCTCAAGGCCGAACAGGCTGCCTGCAAGCGCCAGCGATGAGCCCCACTGGCCGGCGCCGGTTTCGGTGGTCAGTCGCCTGATACCGGCCTGCCGATTGTAATAGGCCTGCGGGATGGCCGAGTTCGGCTTGTGTGAACCGGCGGGACTCACACCTTCGTATTTGTAGTAAATCTTTGCAGGCGTATCGAGCCGCTTTTCCAGCCGGTGGGCGCGAAACAGCGGCGAAGGCCGCCACAGACCCAGCGCATCGCGCACCTCGTCCGGAATTTCAATCCAGCGCTCGGCAGACATTTCCTGTTCGAGGATGCCCGGTGGGAAAATAGCTGCCAGGGCCTCGGGCTGCACCGGCTTACCATCCGGGCCAAGTGGCGGGGCAGGCGGGCTGGGCATGTCCGGAATGATGTTGTACCAGTGAGTCGGAATGTCATGCTCATCAAGCAGAATTTTTGTCTCCACGGTTTTCCTCCTTCCCGTTATGGCGGGCAAAGCCCAAGGCTTTGCACAATCGCAAGCGTTGCGGTGGACTTGTTCAGCGTATAAAAGTGCAGTCCGGGGGCGCCCTGGTTGAGCAGCTCGCGGCACTGTGCCGTGGCAAGCTCGATGCCAAGCGCCTTGACAGCTTCTGCATCCTCATGGATGGGTGCCATTTTTTCATGCATCCAGGCCGGTACTGTGGCACCGCACATGGCCGAAAAGCGTACGATCTGGTCAAAATTCGTCACCGGCATAATGCCCGGGATGATAGGGATCGTGATCCCGGCAGCTGCAGCCTTGTCGCAAAAGCGGAAGTAATCCGTGTTATCAAAAAAATACTGCGTGATAGCGACATCGGCCCCGTTATCCTGCTTCAGTCGCAGGTAACGGATATCGTCGTCCGCCCCACCGGGAGATTCGGGATGGCCTTCCGGATATGTGGCCACACCGATGGAAAAATGATTGTGGTCACGGGTGAAGGTAACAAGGTCGCTGGCGTATGCAAAGCCGCCAGCCGTGGCCTCGAAGCGGTTCATGCCTTCGGGAGGGTCGCCGCGCAGCGCGAGAATGTTATCGATATCGGCCTGTCTATATTCATTGAGCAAGGCGGCAAGCTCGTCGCGAGTCGACCCCACGCAGGTCAGGTGTGCTACCGGTTCGAGTGCGGTCTCCCGCCGTATACGTACCACGATGCGCCGCGTGCGGTCGCGCGTGGAGCCGCCGGCCCCATAGGTGACGGAGACAAAGGACGGCGAGAGGGCCTCAAGCTCACGGATGCAACGCCAGAGGTTTTCCTCACCGCGATCGGTTTTGGGCGGGAAGAACTCGCAGGAGATTGATGGACTATCCCCGGCCAGAATGTCACGCAGTTTCATCGGCGAGCTAGAGCCTTGGCACTGTCACGCCGGTCTGGCCCTGATATTTTCCGGCCTTGTCCGCGTACGAAGTTTCGCATACCTCATCGGACTCGAGAAACAGGAACTGAGCCACGCCCTCGCCCGCATAGACCTTGGCCGGCAACGGAGTGGTATTCGAGAACTCGAGTGTCACATGCCCTTCCCACTCGGGCTCCAGCGGTGTGACATTGACGATGATGCCGCATCTGGCATACGTGGATTTGCCAAGGCAGATAGTCAGGATGTTACGCGGGATACGCATGTACTCGATAGTCCGTGCCAGTGCGAACGAGTTGGGGGGGATGATGCAGACATCGCCCTCGAAGTCGACGAACGAGGACGGGCAGAAGGCCTTGGGATCGACAATCGCCGAATTGATGTTCGTGAAAATCTTGAATTCGCTGGCGCAGCGCACGTCGTAGCCATAGGAGGACAGGCCGTAGGAGACGAGCCCATCTCCGTTTTCCGCCTTCTTCACCTGTCCGTCGACGAACGGCTCGATCATGCGGTGCTCGGTGGCCATGCGCCGGATCCATTTATCTGACTTGATTGGCAAGAGCAACTCCCGTGTGTGCGAATGGCGGCAGGATAGCGGCATCGGGGCGCAGCGTAAAAGGCTCAGGGAGGACGCGGCCATCACCGGCATGTATGATGCGGCGCTTCGATATTGAGATTGCCGGAGCGGAAGATGGCCAGGACGTTGTTCGATAAGATATGGGAGGCGCATGTCGTGCGTGAGCGCGATGATGGCTCCGTACTGCTGTATATCGACCGGCATCTCGTTCATGAGGTGACGAGCCCGCAGGCGTTTGAGGGCCTGCGGCTGGCCGGGCGCAGGCCCTGGCGTGCCGATGCGGCCGTGGCCACACCGGACCACAACGTGCCGACCACGGCGCGTGAGAAGGGCATCACCGATCCGATTTCCCGCATCCAGGTTGAGGCACTTGATGCTAACTGTCGCGAGTTCGGTATTCGTGAGTTCGGCATGGAGGACGTGCGGCAGGGCATCGTGCATGTCATCAGCCCGGAACAGGGGCTCACCCTGCCGGGCATGACTTTGGTCTGCGGCGACTCGCACACAGCCACACATGGCGCCTTTGGCGCACTGGCCATGGGCATCGGCACATCCGAGGTTGAGCACGTACTGGCCACGCAGTGCCTGATCCAGAAAAGGCCGAAGCTGATGCGCATCACGGTCGAGGGTGCGTTGCCGGCCGGGTGCAGCGCGAAGGACATGGCCCTGTACATCATCGGCCGGATCGGCACGGCTGGTGGCACGGGCTTTGCGATTGAGTTTGCCGGGGAGGCAGTGCGGACGTTGTCGATGGAAGGCCGCATGACGCTGTGCAACATGGCCATTGAGGCCGGTGCGCGCGCCGGCATGGTAGCCGTGGATGAGGTGACGATTGATTACGTGCAGGGCCGGCCGTTTGCCCCGGAGGGGGCCATGTGGGATGTGGCCGTGACAGCATGGCGCACGCTGCATACGGATGCGGGGGCACACTTCGATAGCGAGGTTTGCCTGCAGGCTGCGGATATTGCGCCGCAGGTGACCTGGGGCACGAGCCCGGAGATGGTTGTGCCGGTCACGGGCCGTGTACCGCAGCTTTCCGATGCCCGCGATGAGACACAGCGGAATGCCTGGCAGCACGCATGTGAGTACATGGGGCTTGCTCCTGGCACACCGATCACAGATATCCGACCGGACAAGGTGTTTATCGGCTCCTGTACGAACGGGCGCATCGAAGATCTGCGTGCTGCGGCCCGCATTCTGCGGGGACGGAAGGTGGCAGGCAGCATCCGGCTGGCCATGGCTGTGCCGGGCTCCGGGCTCGTCAAGCAGCAGGCGGAGGCCGAGGGGCTGGACGTGGTGTTCCGCGAGGCGGGCTTTGAATGGCGTGATCCGGGCTGTTCCATGTGCCTGGCCATGAATGCGGATCGGCTGGAGCCGGGCGAGCGCTGTGCCTCGACATCCAACCGTAACTTCGAGGGCCGCCAGGGCTTTGGTGGCCGCACGCATCTGGTGTCGCCTGCGATGGCTGCAGCTGCGGCCGTTGCGGGCCACTTTGTCGATGTGCGGGAATGGAATGAATGAACCGCCAGGGTACGAAGGTACAGGTCATTTGTCCGGCTTTCCTTGTGCATCTTTGTCTTTGTGGTGAAAGAGGAGCTTGAGCATGCAGGCGTTTACCGTACTTGAGGGGCTTGTGGCGCCGCTGGACCGCGCCAATGTGGATACCGATGCGATTATCCCGAAGCAGTTTCTGAAATCGATCCGGCGCACGGGCTACGGGCCGTATCTGTTTGACGAGTGGCGCTATCTGGATCGTGGTGAGCCGGGCATGGACTGCACGGATCGACCGCGCAATGAAGACTTTGTGCTGAACCAGCCGCGCTATCAGGGGGCTTCCATATTGCTTGCCCGCGAAAACTTCGGCTGTGGCTCAAGCCGCGAGCATGCCCCGTGGGCGCTTCTGGACTACGGCTTCCGCTGCATCATTGCGCCGAGCTTTGCCGATATTTTCTATAACAATTGCTTCAAGAACGGCATCCTGCCGGTCAGGCTGGATGCCGACATCGTGGATCGCCTGTTCGCTGAGTGTGAGGCGATGGAAGGCTACCGGCTGCGGGTGGACCTGGAGGCGCAGCAGATTACCACGCCATCCGGTGAGACCATTGATTTTGCCGTGGATGCATTTCGCCGCCGTTGCCTGCTGGAAGGGCTGGACGACATCGGCCTGACGCTGCGTGATGCCGATACGATCCGGGCATATGAGATGTGCCGTCGTCAGGAAGCCCCCTGGCTGTTTGTCTCCGGAGATGGAACCGCACCGTGAATCCCAGTCAGCCGCAGGCGAAGGTTCTGCGTCTGTATCCGGCCCCGCAGCAGGCCATGTCGCTGGAAGGCCTGTACCTAGAGCTGAACCTGCATCGCGAGGCGTCGGCGGGAGATATTCTCATCTACGCCAATTACATTGCCAGCCTGGATGGCCGCATTTCTATCTGCGATACAGAGACAGGCCGCTACTGTGTACCGGCAGCCATTGCCAATGCACGTGACTGGCGCCTGTATCAGGAGCTGGCGGCACAGGCTGATGTGCTCATCACTTCGGCACGCTACTTTCGCCAGTGGGCCGAAGGACGGGCACAGGCGGCGCTGCCGATTGGTGATGAGTATCCCGATCTGGCTGGCTGGCGCCGTACCGAGGGGCTTGCCATACAGCCAGCCGTGGCCATCGTCTCCCGCAGCCTGGATATTCCGCTGGACGCACTGGCACACTTTACTGGCCGGGCTATCTACGTGTTTACGGTGGAAAGCGCCGATGCAAATCGTGTGACGGCGCTTCGGGATGCCGGTGTGCATGTCGTTGCTGCCGGGACCACCGGCGTGGATGGGGTGGTGCTGAGGCGTGAGCTTGCGGCACTTGGTTTTCACAGCGCCTGCATGATTGCCGGCCCTGAGGTGCATGCTACGTTGCTGGATGCGGGCGTGCTGGACAGGCTGTTTCTGAGCCAGCGCCATGTATTGATAGGGGGCAGAGATTTTCACACGCTGCTTGAAGGCACGGCCTCCGGGCCCTGCCGTTGCCAGCTGCTGTCGCTGTATTACGATACCACCGGCAGCCAGACCTTCCACCAGTTCTCCATCCAGCATGCATGATTGCAGGTGTGGATGGTGTCGCTGTATGGTTGATTAACAGGGAGGAGGGCTGCACACATGGAGGAGGGTCAGGCTGAAACATACGGGCGAAGAGTGCTGCCGCGCTTTCTCGCGTGTGCCACAGGCCTGCTGTTATTACTCGGCGCGATAAGCACGACTTTCTACTTCCAGGAACTGGCCCACGAAAAGGAGCAGGCGGCGAATGAGGAGATGCACAACCTGCAAATCCATGCCGCTGCAATTGCCTTCAACCTCAAGCAGCTTGGCTACTCTCTGCTGTTTCTCGCCGACCAGGTACGCCTGCACCAGCCGTTCAAGGATGCCGAGGGGCGCAGAATATTCGCTGATGACATGGTGTCCTTTCTGAACACGACAGAGCTGTTTGATCAGCTTCGCCTGCTTGATTTGTCCGGTATGGAGGTGGGGCGCGCAAACTACAATGACGGCCATCCGGTGCTGGTGCCCGACAGCGAGCTGCAGGATAAGTCCGACCGCTATTACTAAAATGCCCATAATAGTCTGGACATTCTGATTGGAATGGGGTATAAAGTT
>CAZROR010000054.1:0-11663 GCA_964601765.1 uncultured Zetaproteobacteria bacterium | reverse complement strand
CAGGCCGGCGAGGAAATAGGGCAGCGGCGAGCGCACGCCGATGCGGTTGAAGAGCACAAGCAGGCAGAGCAGGATGCCGGCCGCAACGAGGGCGCTGCGCACGATTTCATCCGTGTAAAACAGTGCGATCACGGCGACACCGCCAAGGTCGTCAACGATGGCCAGTGCCACGAGGAACGTAATCAGGCTGCGCGGGATGCGGCTGCCGAGCAGCACGAGTACGCCGACCGCAAAGGCGATGTCGGTGGCCATCGGGATGCCCCAGCCCAGCACGGCGCTGCTGTCACGTGTGATGGCGACATAGATGAGTGCGGGCACCACCATGCCCCCGATGGCCGCCACAATGGGCAGGGCGGCCTGCCTGGGCCTGGCGAGCTCGCCGACCAGGATTTCACGCTTGATTTCAAGGCCGACGACAAAGAAGAATAGCGCCATCAGACCATCGTTGATCCAGTGATGCAGGCTCATTTCCAGCCGCCACGGGCCGAGGCCGAGGCCGAGGCGCATATCGAAGAAATGATGATAGCCGGCAGCCAGCGCCGAGTTTGCGAGCGCAAGCGCCAGCACGGCGCAGGCCATCAGCAGCAAGCCGCTTGTGCTTTCCCGGCGGATGAATTCCTCGAACGGGGAGATGACACGCTCGAATTTCCGCTCCCAGGGAGCGTAGCGTTCACTTCCCTGCGCTGAAACGGGGCTCTCTTTTTTCATCGGCTGCGCGTCAGGACGGGTGCGCAGGCAGCTGGTCGGCAGGGGCCTGCGGGAGGGCTGCATCGGCCTCGGGCGGCCAGGGAGGGCTGAGGACACCACCGGAAATCACACACTTCATGCCCTGCTCTACCGTCATCTGCATCGGAATGACTTCGTTTTCCGGTACGTAAAGCAGAAAGCCGGAGGTGGGGTTCGGCGTGGTGGGCACGAATACAGCGATGACATTGTTGCGGGTGTTGTGCTGTACCTCGCCCTGATCCGTGCCGGTGACAAAGGCCAGCGCATAGAGCCCCTTGCGCGGATACTCGATCATGACGACGCGCCGGAAGGTGTCCTGGTTGTTGTGCAGAATCGTTTCCAGCACGTGCTTCAGGGAGCCGTAGACAGCACGTACGAGCGGAATCCTGCTCACGATGGATTCACCAAAGCGCACCATGCGCCTGCCGATGTAGCTGGCGCCAATCATGCCCGTCAGCAGCACCAGCAGCAGGGTCAGGATCAGGCCGAGCCCGGGGATATTGAAGCCGATGAGCTGCGCTGGCTGATAGGCAGCGGGAATGAGGTGGATAATGCCATCCATGGCGCGCACGACGGCAGCCAGCAGATAAAAGGTGATGAGCACGGGTGCCAGCAGGATGATGCCGGCCAGGAACCAGCGTTTCAGACGTGAACCAGGCTTCATTGCCATCCTCCACATGATGTTTTCATGGCAGCGACATCATCCACGAGCTGTGCAAAAATTGAAAGAGAAAGGCAGGTGGCGCGCGGTACAGGATTCGAACCTGTGGCCTCAGCCTTCGGAGGGCTGCGCTCTATCCAACTGAGCTAACCGCGCTTGGGTGCAAGGCTGCGCATCATAGGCATGTGGGCCGTGCCCCGCAATGGCGCCGACGCTGCATCTCAGGCCGCGGCGGCCTGTTCCTCATAGGCCTCGACATCAACGCCGACAATGCGGGAGACGCCGGCCTCCGGCATGGATACGCCAATCAGGCTGTCCGCCATCTGCATACTGAGCTTGTTGTGCGTGATGGTCAGGAACTGCACGTCACGGGACAGCTCCCGCACCATGTCGCCAAAACGCTGCACGTTTGCGTCATCAAGCGGTGCATCCACCTCATCGAGGATGCAGAAGGGAGCAGGCTTAAGCCGGAAGATCGAAAAGACAAGGGCGACAGCGGTTAGTGCCTTCTCTCCGCCGGAAAGCAGACCGACATCCTGCAAATGCTTGCCCGGGGGCTGCGCGATGATTTCGACGCCGGCAGTCAGCGGATCATCAGAGTCCAGCTGGAGCTCGGCCCGGCCACCGCCAAACAGGCGTGGGAAGGTTTCGCGGAAAAACGCATTCGTGCGCTCAAAGGCATCCGTGAAGCGATCCCTTGTTGTCCGGTCAATGCGGGTGATCGTACTCATCAGGGTTTGCAGGCTGGCCTCGAGGTCCTTTGCCTGCTCGTCGAGAAACTTTTCGCGTTCGGCAACCTGCTCATACTCCTCAATGGCGAGCAGGTTCACCGGCCCGAAGCGCGCCAGCCGTTCTTCGAGCTGCTCGGCCCTGGCCAGCACCTCCTGCTCGTCCACGGCCTCGTCCATGCTGTCCAGTGTCTGCAACAGGTGTTCCGGTGTCGTGTGGCAGCGGTGCTCGATCTCCGCCGCCAGGTCCTGCAGGCGTGTCTGCTCGGCGGCCAGTCGCAGCTCGATGCCCTGGCGCGCCTCCGCCGCCAGCTGCTTTTGTGCCCTTGCATCGCGCTCTGCGCGTTCCGCCGCATGCGCTGCCTGCTGCAGGCGGGCCCCTTCCTGGCGCAGCTGATTGATCTGCCGGTGAATCCGGTCTGCCTCAAAGGCCGCCTCGCGCAGGGCTTCGTCGAGTACGTCCTGCTTTTCAGCGGCGGACAGCTCTGCCTTGGTCTGTTGCAGGCGCGTCGCATCCTCCTCGATCTGCCGGGCGAGGCGGTTATGTTCGGTATTGAGGCGTTGCTCTTCGGCCCGGAGGGATTGCACAGCCTGCTGTTTCAGTGCCAGCGCCTGTTCGGCCGCGGCAAGCGCAGCGCGTGCCCGATCAAGCGTATCTTCGGCCCGCTGCTGGGCCTCGGTTTGTGCATACAACGCCTGTCTGGCCGCATCGATCCTGCCGTCGTCTTCCTGCCTGTCTTCATGAAGCTGGTCACGCCAGTGGGTAAGGTCGGCTGCGCTCGCCTGCTCATCCTCATCCAGCTGTGCCAGGCGTGTGCGCAGGGCTTCTACCTCGCCCTGCAGATGCGCGTGCCTGGCCTGTGCGGCCTGATGCGCACTCTGTGCCTCTGTCAGGGCCAGGTGGGCCTGCTGCCAGTCCTGCTGCTGCCGGTTCAGTGCCGTATCCGCCGCCTCGAATTCCTGCCGGAGCGTGACAAGGTGCTGTTCCGCCTGTTCCAGTTTTTCCGTGCAGCTACGCAGGTTGCGCTGCAGGACCAGCCGGGTGGCCGTGCGCCGGTGTGCGGGCGGCGTAAGCCAGCCGCTTTGTTCGATGCGCCAGCCCCCGCGGCTGACGGCTGTTGAGAAGCCACCTTTGCCCGGGTTCGCCTGAAAGATGTCGTTGACAAGCTGTACGCCGGCAAAGACATCGTAAAGCGGGTGGTCATCGGCAAGACCCAGGTACTCGGCCAGGCTGCCGGCTGCTGCCTGGCTGTCGTGGCCGGTGAAAAAGGCGACGGGCGCATCACCGAGCTCACGCAGGGCCTCGCGCCATCCATCCGGGCCCGGGTTGGCCGGAATCCGTGCATCCGCCGCCTGGCCCCTGAGTGCTGCTGCCACGGCCAGCTCCAGCCCTTCGGGCACGCTCAGCGTCTCGTCAACCCAGACGGCGCCCATGTCGCGCACGCGGTCGCGTACCTCTTCCGACACATCGCGATTGGCTAGCCGCGCCTTCAGTTCTTCGACCTCACCCTTGAGGTGGCGTACCGATGCCTCCTGGTCGCTCAGGGCAAGCTGCGCCATTTCCCGCGTGCTTCTGGCTGCATCGAGGGCGGCCTGCGCCTGCTCCAGTGCCGCCGCCGCATCCTGTTCGCGTTGCACGGCGGTCTCGCAATCCTGCGCGGCCTGTACGGCCTGCGTGCTGAACTCCTGCAGGCGAGCCTCCGTCTCCGTGCGCTGGCCGCGCCTGGCCGCCATGCGCCCCTCCAGCCGTTCGATGGCTGCCTCCGCCTGTCTTTTGCTGGTTGCCGCGCTTTCCTGCTCGCCGCGCAGCCGCTCATATTCGGCCAGCAGTTCGTCCCGCCGCTGGCGCTCCGCCGCGTGTGTGCGGGTCGCCTCCTCCACCTGGGCCTCGGCCTGTTCAAGCGCCGTCTGCAGTGCGCTGTCGTCCTGGCCGGCGACGCGGCCGGCCAGCGCCGAGAGCTCTTCGCTGAGCCGGGCCTTGCGCGCCCTGGCATCTTCGAGGCGCTCCGTCAGGCTGGTTTTGCGCTCGGCAAGCAGGCGGCGCTCACCGGCCAGGCGCTCGGCCTTCTGTTGCAGCTCGGCTCGGCGCTGTTCGGCACCGCGCAGCCGGTCCTGTTCGGCCTGGGCCTCGGTTTCATGCGCGGTCAGTGCCGCGCGTGCCTCGGTCAGCTGCCGCTCGCAGGCGGTCAGCTGCTGTGCCAGCCCATCCTCTTCCTGTCTGGCCTGCCGGATCTCCTGCTCCACGGCCGCGCAGGCCTGCTGCTGCCGTCGATAGCGGATGCCCATGCTGAGTGACTGCAGGTGCTGCAGTTCATCCTGCTGGCGCCTGAAGCGTTCGGCGCGGGCAGCCTGTTGCTTGAGGCTGCGGCACTGGCTGCGTACCTCCTCCAGCAGGTCGAGCACACGCTCGAGGTTGATGCGCGTATCCTTCATCTTGCGCTCAGCCTCGTGTTTGCGGGCCCTGTATTTCATCACGCCGGCCGCTTCCTCGAGCATCAGGCGCCGCTCCTCCGGCTTGGCCGAGAGCATGCGGGCAATCGAGCCCTGCTCGATGATGGCGTAGGCACGCGTGGACACGCCGGTATCCAGGAACAGGTCAACAACGTCCTTGATGCGCACCATCTTGCCGTTGATGAAGGCATCGCTGCCGGCCTCCCGGTGCAGCCGCCGGCGTACGCGGATCTCCTCAAGCTCGTGATACGGGGGCGGCAGCTGGCCGGCCCGGACGGCAAAAGTCAGTTCCACATCGCACATGGCCACCGGTGGGCGTGTCTGCGAGCCCTGAAAGATCAGGTCATCCATGATGCCGCCGCGCAAGTGGCGGGCCGAGTGTTCACCCAGCACCCAGCGGATGGCATCGACGATATTCGACTTGCCGCAGCCGTTCGGGCCGATGATGCCGGTGATGCCCTCGCCGAGGTCGATTTTCGTGGGATCGACGAAGGACTTGAAGCCGGCAAGCTCGATGCGTTTCAGGCGCACGCGTGCGCTCCCTGTAGACGGTTCAGCATATGCCGACAGGTTACACAGGCGGCAAAGGCGGAGGCAACGATCATGTACAGCACCACGAGCTGCGCACCGGCGGCCTCCAGCGGAGCAGCGCCCGCCAGCAGCATGCCGACGAAAATGCCGGGCAGGTGCACAAGGCCTACAACGCGCAGTGAATCCACCGGCGGGATCAGGGCGCCCTGGATGCCTGCTGTCGCATCCTGCCCACGCTGCATGCGATCGAACATCAGTGAAATAGCATTCATGGCATTGGCCACAACCATGCTGGCGAGCGGAATCAGCGCCCGGCTTTCACCGCCGATAGCGCCGGTGAACACCAGCCACGGGAGTGTGAGCAGGCATGCAGTGACAAGCCCCGAGACAGCCGCGATCCAGGCGATGCCCGTGGCCGGGAAATGGCCGGCGCTGACACGCCCGGCGATGAGACACAGCAGCAGGATGATGCCAGCCTGGGCGGCAGCGTGGCGGAGGTCGAATACGAGATGCAGGATCGAGGCGACGAGCAGCAGCTGCAACAGGCCGCGTACCGAAGCGGCGAGCATGCGCCGGGTCAGCCCGAGCCGCTCACGGCCGGCCCAGAGCGCAGCGGCGAGCAGAAGCAGCCAGGCCGCCAGCAGCCCGGTCAGGTGTTCGGCGTCCGGCAACGCCATCAAAGGCGGGAGATGTCGGCCAGCCTGAGGAACAGCGCCCGCAGGCGCGTCAGCAGTGCCAGGCGGTTGCGGCGGAGTTCCTCGTCCTCGCACATGACCATCACCTCATCAAAAAAATGGTCCACGGGCTGCCGCAGGCCGGCCAGTACCTCCAGCTGTGCCTCCGGCGCGTCCGGGAATGCGGCCTCGGCCTGCTCAAGAGATGCAAACAGTGCAGTTTCGGCCGCCTCGGAAAAGCGCGACGCGTCCACCGTTCCCGGGGTCTCTCCCGCTTTCTTCAGGATGTTGGCAATACGCTTGTTGGCTGCTGCGACCGCCTGGCCGGTTTCCGAATCGGCGAAGTGTGTGAGCAGCCGGGCGACGGTGATGTGTGCGAGCAGGGGCCGCTCCACCCCTGCCGCCAGCGCGGCCTCCAGGGCCGGACGGGAAACGTCGAAGTGTGCGGCCATGCCGATGAGGCGCTCCGTGACAAAGGCCAGCACCCGCTTCTCGGTCTCCGCCGAGATGGTGACGGTGACGCGCTGCTGGTTCCACTGCTTGGCCGCCTCTTTCAATACCTGCGACAGGGGCATCTGCACGGGATGCCCCTCGTTTGTCAGCAGCCGGATAAGCCCGATGGCGGCGCGCCGCAGGCCGAACGGATCGGTACTCGCGGACGGGATGCGCCCGATGAGGAAATATCCCAGCAGCTTGTCGGCGCGTTCGGCGATGCCGATGGCACAGGCGGCGGCGCTTTTGGGCAGGGCATCATCGCTGCCTTCGGGCCGGTAGTGTTCCGCGATAGCCGTGGCCACCGCTTCCGGTTCGCCGTCGAGGCGGGCGTAGACACCGCCCATGTAGCCCTGTAATTCGGGAAACTCGCCGACGAGCCCCGTCGTCAGATCGGATTTGCACAGGTAGGCCGTGCGCTGCGCCACGTCGCTGTCCACTTGCAGCCTTGCGGCATTGTCGAGCACGAAGCCGCGCAGGCGGCGCACCTGATCGCCGACCATACCCAGGCCTTCCTGGAAAACGATCTCGGAAAGCTTCTCGACCCGTGCTTCCAGCGATTCCCGCGGATCGCGCTCGAAATAGAAGGCGGCGTCGGCCAGCCGTGCGTTGACGACACGCTCATTGCCGCGGGCGACTGTTTGCGGCGCCTTCGATGCGATATTGGCGACGGCGAAAAAGACGTTGGACAGCTTGCCGTCCGTCGCCTGCGACGTGAAACAGCGCTGATGGTGTTTCAGTTCGATGCGCACTACCTCTTCCGGAAGGCGCAGATAGGCCTCGTCATAGCGTCCGGTGATCACCTGCGGCCACTCGGTCAGGTCCGTCACTTCGTCCAGCAGCGCCTCATCTTCAACAAGTGCGACGCCCGCATCGGATGCCGCATTTGTCAGGTCATTGGCGATGCGCTTGCGGCGCTCACGCCAGTCGGCGATGACGCATTGCTTTCTCAGCCAGCCGAACGGGTCGTTGACGTCAATCTCACCGGACGAGCCGTGCACGCGGTGGCCTCGCGACATGACTCCCGATTCGACACCGGCATAGGAGAACGGAATCACTTCGTCCCCGAGGCGGGCGACAATCCAGCGGATCGGGCGGATAAAGGCGTCGTCACGATGTTTGCCGTCCTGCCATTTCATCTGTTTCGGGCTGGGCAGCCGGCGCAGGATGCCCGGCATAGCCTCGGCAATAATGTCCGCCACCTTGCGGCCTTTGACGCTGCGTACGCCCTTCATATAAAGGCCCTTGCCATCTCCCTTGTCGGCCAGCGTGAACGCATCGACGGGAATGCCCGTCTTCTTTGCAAAGCCTTCAGCCGCGCGTGTCGGCTTTCCCCTGTCAAAGGCCACCTTTTCTGGCGGCCCCCAGACGGTTTCCTCCCGGTCGGCCTGCATGACGGGGCAGGATTCGGCATGAAACAACAATCTGCGAGGCGTAACTCCTTCGCCTTCATAAGCAGGGTCAAGCAGAATGCCATTGGCATTTAACAATTTGTGCAGTGCGATGTTTAACTCGATTGCCATGTTATGCGCAACGCCGGCCGGTATCTCTTCCGTGCCGATTTCGATGAGAAGCGGAGCCTTCATTTTTTCGTTCACCTTAAGAATTTCATGACTATCGCACGAATGAAAGCAATACCCATTGCTTTCATTCGCTTGCTACCCCCGCATAGGCGCGGGCCACGGTGCGCGCCAGACCGCGCACCCGGCCGATGAAGCGCTGGCGCTCGGCCACAGAGATGGCGCCGCGCGCATCCAGCAGGTTGAAGGCGTGCGATGCCTTCATGACCTCCTCGTAGGCCGGCAGCACAAGGTCCATCTGTGTCAGGCGCCGGCATTCCGCCTCGGCGCGGTCGAACTGCTCATGGAGCCAGGCGGCATCGGCTGCATCGAAGTTGTAGGTTGAAAACTCCACCTCGTTACGGTGGAAAACCTCGCCGTAGCTTACCTTGCGGCCGTCGGGGGCCTCCACCCAGGTCAGGTCGAATACGTTTTCCACGCCCTGCAGATACATGGCCAGCCGCTCGAGGCCGTAGGTGATTTCGCCCGGTGTGCGCGCAAGCTCCACGCTGCCGACCTGCTGGAAATAGGTGAACTGGGTGATTTCCATGCCGTTGAGCCAGACCTCCCAGCCCAGCCCCCAGGCACCGAGCGTCGGCGATTCCCAGTCGTCCTCGACAAAACGGATGTCGTGCACCTCCGGGTCGATGCCGATTTCGCGCAGCGAGGCGAGATAGATGTCCTGAATGTCCGCCGGAGCGGGCTTCAGAATCACCTGGAACTGATAATAGTGCTGCATGCGGTTCGGGTTCTCGCCGTATCGGCCGTCGGTTGGGCGCCGGCATGGCTGGACATAGGCCGTATGCCACACCTGGTCATCAAGCACGCGCAGAAACGTGGCCGGGTGGAAGGTCCCCGCCCCCATGGCCGCATCATACGGCTGCTGCACAACACAGCCCTGTCTGGCCCAGAAGGTTTGCAGGGTCATTATCAGCTCTTGAAAGGTCATGGCGGTGCTTGCTCCCCGGTCAGCGATGGCGGAAAGCTACCCCTGCCCGGAAAGTGTGGCCAGCGCTAGTCAGGCTGGCAGCAGGCTTACCTCCACACGCGGGCCAAGCCCGCCCAGGTGTGGCGATGGCAGCCACAGCATCGGGTAGACGATGCGGATTCTGTCCGGGGAGACATGTCGCCGGACAAGTGCCTGCCACACGCGCTGCGCGCGGCTGGCCGCCAGCTTGCGGAGCGTGAGCGCCGATGCGCCCTGGCCGTCCTTTTTCGGATAGGCGCATCCCCTGATTTCCAGTCGCATGTCCGGGTTCTCCCTGAGCATGCGGGCAAGCTCGCGGATGGTGCGCTCGCCGTTATCGGAATACTGCGTATCCGCGCTCCTGAAGCCGATGGCTCTGTGAATGACCCGGGGCGTATCGGTCAGCGTTCTGAGCAGCAGCGTCACCGGCAGCCCGACCGAGCGGATGGCCGTATTGCCGATGGCCTGACGGGTGGCGCGGCTGACAGAGATGGACGGAGCGGTGACGGGCCCGCGGATATGCACGGGAAAGCGCGTGTGGCCATCCATGTCCGTCAGCGATGCCACTGCGGCGCGAAGCGGAATGGAGGTGTTCGCGCCACGCACCGGGATGCGCGGGCCGACGAGCAGGTTGGCGATGTCGAAGCGGGCGGTGGCCTCAAGCTGTTGTTTGCGGATGACGCCGGCCAGCACCGCCGAGGCCGTGCCTGAATACACGCGGTGCCCGGTCATGGCGAGTGCCAGGCGGTCCAGCCTGTGCAGGTCGATCCCGGTCAGCTGGCCGCTGACAAAGCCGTGCTGCAGGCGGGCCGTGAACACGCCGCCAGCCAGCCGGCCGCGGGTGGAAAGTACCGTTGGCAGCGGGTGCTGCGCGGAAAGCCCGTGTGCCGAAAGCCGCAGGCGCGAAAGCCGCAGGCGCGTGTTGCCCACAGGGCTCGGGTATATCATGTCAACAATGCCACCGGTTACGTTGAGCGCATCGATGCGTAGCCGCAGGCGATGGGTGCCAGACAGGCGTGCCAGCCGGTGTGCCTGCCCCAGGCGCAGGTGAGGGCGGTCGATGCGCACCGAGCGCAGCTGCCAGCGGCCGCTTGCGGAATCAAAGCAGCCGGCAACCCGAATGGCCCTTGCCGTCTGTTGCTGTATCTGGCCGGGCAGCCTCAGTGCCACATCGGTGGCCTCGACCCGGCCGCGCACGGCAAGCGTGGAAGAGGCAAAGGTGATGCGTATGTCCAGGTCGCCGGATACGTTGCCTTGTGCGCCGGCCAGTGCCGGAAGCTTCATGGCTGCAAGGGAGATGTCCGCTGCCTGTGCATGGAATCTGCCCGCATCCGTGTCCATGTCGCCTGTCAGATGCAGGGTACCGCCGGCGATGCCGAGCTTTGCGTCGATCCGCCACAGGGCGTCTGCACGGCGGATGTCCGCCGTGATCCGCATCGGCGCCCCCTGTGGCCCGGATGCCCGCAGCAAGGTCAGCCGCCCATCCGTGATGTGTATTCTTTGGATGGGCAGCGTGTCATCCGTTTGCCAGGACTGGTCCAGGCGCATCGTGATCTCGGGTTGTTCAAGACGCAGCAGCGGGAGGTTCAGCCTGCCGGCGGCAAGCGAGGCCAGGTCCATTTCCATGTCCAGGCGCGGCGCCCGGATATGCAGGCCACCCTCCCGGTAATCAAGGCCATAAATATGCAGTCTGCCGCTGATCGGATTCAGCTGCGCCCACGTCATCCGGACGCCCGGCATGGCCTGCCCGAGCCACCAGGTGACGGCGTAATCCTTTCCGGCGATACCGGCGAGCAGAAGCAGTGCTCCGGCGATGAGCATGTGTCTGCGGCGTGGGAGTTGTTTCATGGCCGCAAACGTAATGGCGGCACCTCCGGCAAAATGTGATGTACCGCATAAAAGGGGTCAGGCCTTTACCTGGCACCTTTTAACTGGTGGGAGAAATTTGACTCCTTACACGAATGACGCCTAGGGCTTCAGCTTGGGCGTCAGGTAGCCCGCCTGGCTTATTCCCATCAGTGCCACCAGCTCCCACGGCACGTTCCAGGCATCGCCGTCCATTGCGCTTTTGACGAGGAAGATAGCCAGCACAAGGATCGTCCAGAACAGCATCTGTGCGCGTGACAGCGACAGCTCCCTGTTGCCGTCCGGCAGGATGTCACAGAGGAGGTCTGCCAGCATGGGCGTGACCTTGCCATCCGGCGCCTGTTTTTGTTTGCGTGACTGATAGTGGCTGATACCGCCCGTCCCCAGGGACATGCCCATCAGCGCCACGAGCGATTCGGGGATGCTGGGAACCTGCAACCTGATGAAGCCATAGCCGGCAACCACGCCGCCGATGGCCACCGTCCACGCGGCCACCTGGGTGCGCCACAGCGAGAGGCTTCCGTCCGTATCACACAGCAATGTCAGCGCGCGCCCGCCGGCCTTTCTTGCCAGCCCGGTAATAAACCATATCAGCACGAACACCAGCACGAACACCCACAGGAAGGCGCCCGTACTGTTTCCGAGATAGACCTCATTGGCGCCGACGGCGATGTGCGTTGTCCCCTGCCCCCCATCACTCTCCCAGACAAGGGTGGGCGTCAGCCGCATCGCGGCCTTGTAGAATGGAATGGGATAGCCGCTCAGGTCGAACAGCATCAGTGTGCCGGTCACGGTCATCTTCCCGCCGTGTCTCTCCTCGATCCATTCCTGGTGCCGGGCAACGACCATGGGCCTCCGCAGTGCGTCCTCGCCCTTATGCTTCTCTGTGACAACATGGCTGCCTGTGAGCCGGAGGCGGGGCTTTTGGTCCTCGGAGATGTCCCTGTTGATGAACACCTTGATGGGATGCGAGCGCAGCTGCCCATCCGGCATGTAAAGCCGCACCGG
>CAZROR010000053.1:0-11780 GCA_964601765.1 uncultured Zetaproteobacteria bacterium | reverse complement strand
CGCGCTTGCGGCTCATGGTACGGCAGGCTATGCTTGCACGCATTGTAGCTAACTGGGGGGGGGTGATACAATCATGCATGTTCAGACTTTTCTGTTTGCGTTTAGCCTGTTTATTGTCTTCAACGTTTTGTTATCGCTGGTTTTTTCCAACATAGCGGATGGCTCCAGGAAGTAATCCCGCAATCAGGCTTTTTTCTTGAAACGAGCCCGGGATGCGAGAGCGCCCGGGCTTTTGCGTGGTGGGGTGGTTTCCAAGCCTGCCATGTACCGGAAGACGGCATGACCCGGCGGCATTCGCAACAGGCCATGGCAGTAGTTATCATGCCATCGGGCTGACGGGCAGCATCCTGCGACACAACCCGGGTTACGCCCAACCAAGGAGGGTATAAGTGGCGAGCGAAGGTGTGCAATCACCGCTGGATCAGCGTGGCCTCAGAACCCTGGTTCTGTGGGTTGCCTGGGCCATTGCTTCGCTGATGGTGTTTCAGGGGCTGTATAACAAGGCTGGGCTGTGGATTTATATCCGCGAAGACCAAACGCGTATGACGTGGGTGATTCTGGCGATGTTTATGCTCGGTACGGCTATCAGTTTTGCCCAGGCCTGGTTGCTGACGCTTGAATGGTTTCGCGCCTACCGCGTTGAGAAGTACATCGCAGCACATGGCATCCGTGCGCTCAGGCCCAGGCCCAGGCGCGTTGTGGATCGCTTCTTCAGGGCATTGCAGGTGGTGATTGACAAGGGGGCAAAGCCGGATATCGAAGGCCTGATTGAGGTTGAATATTCCGCCCACCACCGCGCCAGCCGCATGGTTGCGCTGATCGGTAACCTGCTGATTACGATGGGCCTGATCGGAACGGTTTTCGGCCTGACAATTACATTGAGCGGGCTCTCCGGCTCACTGGAGGCCTTGGGCGAGAATCAGGAGCAGCTTCTGCGTGGCCTGCGCCATGCCATGACCGGCATGGGTGTTGCCTTTTATACCACGCTGCTGGGCTCGATTCTGGGCGGCATCCTGCTGCGCGTGTTTTCACAGATCACGGACAACTCGATCGAGGGCGTCCAGGATATTCTCATGCGAAGCTGCCTTGTGGATGGGGCCGATGATCTTTCTCCCTCGCTTGAACGCGATATGCGCGCTCTGGATCATGAAATGGACCGCCTTGAGGCACGCATTGAGAGCCTGCATCAGGCCTTTGTGTCCAGCCGTGGCGCCATGCAGGAGTTTGCGGAGGAGGTAGGCCGCTTGCGCGAGACGGCCCAGCAGGTGAATGATGATGAGGACCTGCTCAGGGCCATTGCCACGCACCGGCTATACGGGCGCATGCTCTGGCGCGAGGTGCAGTTGCGCAACCGGCTGCGCGGCTGGTGGGGGCGGTTGCGCTACCTCGTGGGTGTGGGAAAATAGATCGTGCGGGCCCGGCGTTTTTCAAGCAACGACTCGATCTACGAGAGCTTTTCGGACATGGCCCTGCTCATGCTGGCCACGTTCGTGTTTCTTTTCGCGATGATTCTGATCGTTGCCAATATCGGTGGCCGCACTTCGCCGGAGATGATGCGTGAAATCCGGGAGCTGAAAACCCAGCTGGCAAAGGCCAAGAAGGACAACAGGCGGCTGCTGGAGGAAATGAGTACGCTGGCCAGTACAAGCTCGGCAAGCTCGGAGGGTGAAACAGCGCGCGTACTCGCCAGTGCCGGCCTCGGGCGGGGCATGGGGCGGCATGATTTCGACATGTTTGTGAAGGGGTTGCGCAGCATTCCGGGGAGGAATCTGCACCTGATCGTGGATGCCACGGGCTCCATGCATGGCGTCACGACATTCCTGATTCCCGTGCTGCGCGTGATTGCCTTCCGCTCCGGCAAGCGCATTTCGGCCGTGAGCTGGTATGCGGACAGGCGGGTCGGCACCTTTACGGGCAGCATGGGCGACATGATGGACAAGTTGATGCAGAATGCCCCCTTCTTCGGGGCCGATGAAACGATCGGCCATACGTTTGCCTACCTGGCGCAGCATGAGGCGGTGCCCGGCGCCTATATGCTGATTGGCGATGAGCCACCCACGGATACCGTGCATTATCATGAGATTCCGGCGCCCGTGTTCACCCTGTCGCTCAGCTTCAATGATTCGAGCACCAAGGTGGCCTTCAGAACCATTGCCAGGGAAACCGGCGGCAGGATGCTGCAGCTGAAATTTCGCTAGCCGGCCGCTCAGGCTCCCGGGTGCCCTGCGGCACGGGAAGCTGGACTCGGATGGAGAGTAACGAACACTTATGAATATGACTGTGAAATCCAGCACGGCGTTCCTGAACCCCATGCATGCCGTTGCATATAATAGAGTGTGGCAATGAGTCCCGATCAGAAACAGGCTGCGCTTCAGCGTCATTTTTCCGGGCATGCGCCGGTACTGCTGATTATCATGGATGGCTGGGGCATGGGGACGGGAGGCCCGGAGGATGCCATTGCGCAGGCGCACACCCCGAACTTCGATCGCTTGTGGCGAGACTTTCCGCATACACGGCTGATGACGCACGGGCCGCATGTCGGCCTGCCCTCCGGCAAGGACATGGGTGGCTCCGAGGTGGGGCATCTGACGATGGGGGCGGGGAAGATCCTCGATCAGGGACCGACGCGCATCAACAGGGCCATTGCCGACGGCTCGTTTTTCCGCTCCGATGCGCTGCGGCAGGTCATGGACAGATGCAGGGAAGGTGGCACGCTGCATCTGCTCGGCCTGCTGTCGGATGGCAATATCCACTCACACATCGACCATTTCCGCGCCCTTATCGATCATGCCTACGAGCAGGGCATCAAGCGGTTGCGCGTGCATGCACTGCTCGACGGCCGTGATGTCGGCGTGCAGTCGGCACACAAGTATGTCTGTCAGCTTGAAGAGGCATTTGCCTTTATCAATGGCAGCGCCGGCCTGGATTATGGCTTTGCCTCCGGCGGTGGCCGTGAGGTGATTACGATGGACCGCGACCGGGAATGGTCCAAGGTCGAGGCCGGCTGGAAGGCGCACGTGCATGGCGATGCGCCACACCGGTTTCCGGACATGCAGACAGCGATTGGGCATTTCCGGCAGCAGCACCCCGGCATCGTCGACCAGGATATTCCCGGCTTCGTCCTCGTGGATGCCGAAGACCGGCCGCGCGGTGCCATGCGCGATGGTGATGCCGTCATCATGGTGAATTTTCGCGGTGACCGGGCCACGGAGATTACAGAGGCCTTCTGCCTGGATACATTCGATGACTTTGATCGCGGCAGACGCCCGGATGTGCTCTATGCCGGCATGATGGTCTACGACGAGGACCGGAACCTGCCCGAGTTGCAGCTCATGGGACCAACGAGGGTGCCCAATCCGTTCGGCCGCCGGATTCTGGAGATGGGCATCCGCCAGTTCAGGCTTGCGGAAACACAGAAATACGCGCATGTGACCTTCTTCTTCAACGGCGGTTACCGCGAGCCGCTCGATACGTCGATGGAGGACTACATCCTGATTCCCTCGGAGCAGGGGCTGTCGTTTGCGGATGCACCGGAGATGAAGGCGCCCGAGGTGGCGGACAAGGCCGTGGAGCTGATTGAAAGCGGAGGCTATGGCTTCGGCCTGATCAATTTCGCGAATGCGGACATGGTGGGCCACTGCGGCCGCTTCGAGCCGGCCGTGCGTGCCGTCGAGGCGGTCGATGCGGCGCTGGGAAAGATTGTTGCCACCCTGGAAAAGGCCGGTGGCACGGCGATCATCACGGCCGACCACGGCAATGCCGAGGAGATGCGCATCAAAACCGGCAGCGGCGAGGAGGCCTCGACCAAGCACTCGACAAATCCGGTGCCCTGCATCCTTTTCGATCCGGCCTATGACGGCAGCTATGGCCTGCGCCAGCCGGGGGACAGCGATGACCCGGCAACTTCCCCCGGCCTTTCCAATCTGGCGGCCACGCTGTTTCTGATGCTGGGGCAGGCGCCACCGGGGGATCTGCGATTCTGCCTGATCGAGCCTCGCTGAGCCGCCTGCTTTCGGGTGCTGGCGCATGACACGCGCCTGGCTCTGGCTGGTGATAGCCGCGCTGCTCGTGTCCACCGTGCCATGGTGGTTTGTCGAGCGGACGGACACACGGATCCTTGGCATGCCGGCCTGGGCCGCCTACAGCCTGGCCATGTCCGTGCTGTTTGCGCTTGTCATGGCACTGCTGCTGCCGCGCTGCTGGCGATTGTCTGCAGGGGATGATGACGGCTGAGCAGCCTGCGCTGCTCGGTACGGGCGGTATGGCCTTCATGGCTGTCTATCTGGTCAGCCTGATTGCCATTGGTGTGGCCGGAAGGATGGCGCGGCGGGCGAATACGCTTGAGGACCATTATCTGAGCGGGCGCGGCATCGGCATGTTCGTCATGTTTCTGACGCTGTATGCCACCCAGTATTCCGGCAACACGCTTATCGGCTTTGCCGGCAAGGCCTATCGCGACGGCTTCTTTTTCCTTGTCAGCGTGACCTTCATGATGTCCGTGATCGGTGCCTACCTGATCTATGCACCGAGGCTTTTCCGGCGGAGCCACAGGCGCGGCTACCTGACCGTGTCGGATTACATTCAGGATCGCTTCGGCTCCGGGATGCTGACGCTGCTGGTCACACTCGTCTGCATCGTGGCGCTCGGCAACTACATCCTGTCCAACCTGAAGGCCATCGGCTATATCGTGGAGGTCAGCACGGGGGGTAGCATCAGCTTTGCCGATGGCGTTGTGGCGCTGGCACTGGTCATGGTGATCTATGAAACCCTCGGGGGCCTGCGGAGCGTGGCCTGGACGGATGTGTTGCAGGGCATCCTGCTGCTCATCGGCTGCGTGCTGATTTTTGCCGGCATGCAGTATCAGTATGGCGGCCTTGCCACGGCTGCCGATACGCTGATGCAGGCGCGTCCTGACTTGTGGGCGCCACCGGATGCCGCGCACAAGAGGCTGTGGTGCTCCACGCTCCTGATCGTGTTTTTCGGGATTTCCATCTATCCGCATGCCATTCAGCGCATCTATGCAGCGAGGTCCGAGGCAACGCTGGTGAGGTCATTTCAGGTGATGGTGTTCATGCCGCTGGTGACGACATTTTTCATGCTTGTCGTCGGTGTGGTCGGCGCGGCCCGCTTCCCCGGCCTGGACAAGACAGGCAGCGAGCAGATCACCATGCTGATGCTTAGCGATCTGGCTGCGCATCTGCCGGGCTTTGGCGCGCTGCTGGTGCTGTTCATCTGTGCGGCGGTGGCCGCCATCATGTCCACGGTTGATTCGGCGCTGCTGGCCATCTCCTCGCTTGTCACACAGAACATCTATCGGCCGCTCAGGCCCGAGGCGTCCGAGGCCCGCCTGACGTTTGTCGGCAAGTTTGCCTCATGGCTGGTGATGGGGCTGATGGCCTGGCTGGCGATTGTGCTGCCGCAGACGATCTGGCGGCTGATTGAAATCAAGCTGGAAATTCTCATGCAGGTGGCCCCTGCCATTTTCCTGGGCCTGCACCTCGTGCGGTTGCCCGCGCGGGCAGTGCTGTGCGGCCTGGTGGCCGGGCTGGCCGTGACGCTGGGCATCATGTTTTTCCCCGGTGTGCCGGGCAAGCCGTGGCACATTCATGCCGGTGTCTGGGGGCTGATGGCGAATCTGCTGGTGATGGCCGCCGTATCGTGGCCTGCCGGCAGGAAGGCCGCCCCTGCGGCGTAGAAGCCGCGCTCAGGCCTTGTGCTGCCGGAAGTCCTGCAACGAGGCAATGGAGACGCCGAGGTCCTTCAGGCGGCCATCGTGAATACTGTACACCACGCCGTGCACGCTCAGCGCCTGGCCATGGCGCCACGCATCCTGCACGATGGCGCTGCGGCAGATGTTGTGCACCTGGGCCATGACATTGAGCTCGGTCAGCCGGTTGCGACGCGCATCCGTATCGGCAATGGCCTTCAGCTCGTCTTCGAAGCGCTCGAACACGTTCCGGATCTGGTCCACCCACAGATCGATGGGCTTTGTGCCCGCGGGCATCAGCGCCGCGCGGATACCGCCGCAGTCGTAGTGGCCGCTGACAATGATGGTGGGCACCTTCAGTATCTCAACGGCGTACTGCAGGACAGCGAGGCAGTTCAGGTCGTTTGAGGCAAAGACATTGCCGACATTGCGGTGCACGAAGATCGAGCCGGGCGGAAGGCCGACAAGCTTGTCCGGGCCGACACGGCTGTCCGAGCAGCCGATCCACAGGTATTCCGGCCTTTGTTCCTCGCTCAGCTTTTTGAGAAAGTCGGGGGCCTCATCGCCCAGGCTGGCCGACCACTTCCGGTTATTCTCAAGCAGCTTTTCCAGTGTCGCCACGCGCTAAAGTCCCTCGCCGTGTTGTTTGGTCAGCCAAGCTCACGTGAAGCGGCCATGTTGGCAAGCACCACTTTCCCCGGAAAAGGGAACGAGGCCGTGGGGGCAGGGGACGTGTCGCGGTGTTGTTTACTGAAGCCCCGCGGCACGAAGAGAGGACTCGCGTATTCCGCGCCCCGCGCAGCAGGGCGCCAGCCTGCCGTCGATCGCGACGGCGGGTACGGATTTCACCCCCAGCGCCTGGGCCTGCTCCGCGATCTGCGGATCATGCATGTTCAGCACGGCCACTTCGCATCTGTCGCTGGCCAGGCGCCTGACCAGGGCAATGGCTTCCTCGCAGACGGGGCAGCCTGAACTGAAGACCTCGATTCTTTGTTTGACCATCATGGCTACACCTCCTTGTTACTGCAGCGTGAACCCCGTACCATGGTATAGGGTCAAGCATGTGCAGGCTGATCCCTGATGGCGTCAGGCACCGCAACAGCCCCTGTTCATCTGGATGGGCGGGCAGGGCACATCGCCATACGAGCAGAACACACAGCAGTCGCCGGGCCTGGGCTTGAGCAGCGCATGGCAGGCCTCGCATTCGTAGAACCACTGGCAGGCATCCGTTGGCATGGTTTCCATCTTTCTGTGACCGCACTCCGGGCAGGTGATGGTGGATGTGGGGATAACATCAGCCATCACTTGTGCCCCGTTCCCTGCGCGTTGCGGCATACACGGTCAGCACGGTGAAAAAGATCAGCGCGGGCATGAGCACGTAGTCGAGCCAGCCCGTCCATGCGGCGAGGCCCACCGCGCCCAGGAGCAGGACAAGCACGGGCGTGAAGCAGCACAACGCGGAGATGGTCATGCCGATGATGCCGGTTTTAAGCAGCGTGGCCTTTTTCATGTGTTCCCCCGGATGATCCAGGGCAGCAGGAGAGGTGAGACAAGCAGCAGAATGGCCAGCCCTCCCAACGCCCAGAGCAATACGGGCTTCCCTGACTGGCGGTTGCGTGCCGCACACTGCCTTTTCCCCTGCCAGTGGCGCCAGCCGGCCCGGCCAAGCAGGCCGATGGTGATGGTGGCAAAGATTGGGCGGTAAGGCTCCAGCGCGATGAAGGCGGAGGCCGACCCAATCCCCAGCAGCACGACTATCAGCGGCCCCAGGCAGCAGGCCGAGGCCAGAAAGCCTGTCATAACCGCGCCAAACAGTGGTGCCTTGTGCCTTGCTCCGGTGCTCATGCCCGGAATCTAAACTGCGTACCCCGGTACGGGGTCAAGCCTCCGGGTCAGTCAGGGCATCGATGATAGGGCAGGCCGGGCCGCCGGTGGCTTCGCACTGGCGGATCATGGCCTCAAGCGTGGCGGCAATGGATTCCAGGTCGGCCATACGGGCGCGCACATCGGCCAGCTTGCGTGCGGCGAGCGCGCGCACATCGTCGCAATGCTGCTCGTCCAGTTGCAGCAGGGTGCGGATGTCCCTGAGCGAGAAGCCGAGCTGCTTGGCGCGGCGGATGAAGCGCAACCGGGCGAGATCCTTCGTATCATAGCGCCGGATGCCACCGGCGGGTCTCGCCGGTGTGCGCAGCAGGCCACGACGTTGATAGTAGCGTATGGTTTCCACATGCACGCCGGCCGCGCGGGCCAGGGCGCCGATGGTCATGTCAGGCAAGCAATGCCTCGATCTCGTCCCGCGTGAACCTGCGGCCAAGCCGGGCGCCGAGCTGGGAGACCACGCGGGCGGCCGCATGGCTGCCGAGATGGCCGGCCTGATGCCAGGAAAGCCCGTTGGTGATGCCGTATAGCACACCGGCGGCATACATATCGCCGGCGCCGGTCGTATCCACGGCCTCCACCGTCACGCCCTCGATCGGGATGGCCTCGCCCTCGTGCATGATGATCGATCCTTCCCTGCCGAGCGTCAGCGCCACGTTGTCCGCGTGCCGGTGGATGGCATGGGCGCATTCAATTGCGTCGGTTTCACCGGTCAGTGCGCGGGCCTCCTCAAGGTTGCAGAAGAGCAGGTCAACCGGCCCCTCGATCAGGCGCCAGAACTCGCCCCGGTACAGGTCAATCAGAAACGGATCGGAAACCGTCAGCGCCACCTTCACACCCTGCTGCCTGGCAAGCTCGATGGCCTTGATGGCTGCGGCCTGCGTGGACTCGCCGGCAAACAGATAGCCCTCGATATATACATATTTGGCCCTGGCAATCTCGGATGCATCAATGTCTGACTCGTTCAGTTCGCCGGACACGCCGAGGTGGGTCAGCATGGTGCGCTGGGCATCTTCGGTGATGAGCACGACGCAGGTGCCGGTCTGTCCGGATGTCGGCGAGATTTCCACGGTGACCCCGAGCGCGCGCATCTGCTCGACGTACAGCCGGCCATAGTCATCATCGCCGACCTTGCAGGCGTAAGCCGCCTTGCCGCCGAAGTCCGCCACGCCGACGATCGTATTCGCGGCCGAGCCGCCGGAGCAATGATGCACGCTGTGATCGGCCAGGGCCGCCAGCACCTTCTGCTGCCGCGCCTCATCGACAAGCGTCATCACGCCCTTGTCGATGTCCGCGCATTCCAGGAATGCGTCGTTGGTCTGCACCTGCAGATCCATGATGGCGTTGCCCACGCCGTACACGTCGTAATCCACGTTTCCTCTCCTGCTACTGCTGGCCAGCCACGGTCATGCCGCCGACCGCAATCGTCGGTGCGGCACGCGAGCCGAACCAGGTCAGGTCGTTTGCGGCGGATATGATGCCGGCAAACATGTCGCGCAGATTGCCTGCAATCGTGATTTCCTGCACCGGGCGCGTCACGCGGCCGCCCTCGATGAGAAAGCCTGCCGCACCGCGCGAATAGTCGCCGGTAACGCCGTTCACGCCGAAGCCCATCATTTCGGTGACCCACAGGCCGTCACCGATGTCCGCGAGCATGGCCTCAACGCTGGCATCGCCCGGCTGGAAAATCAGGTTGTTCGGCCCGATCGATATGTCGCCTGTCAGGCCACGCCTTGCGTGCCCCGTGTTTTCCACGCCCAGCCTGCCGGCTGCATAGCGGTCGGTCAGGAAGCCGGTCAGCACGCCGTCGCTGATGAGCGTGCGCTGCAGGGTGCGGGTGCCTTCCCCGTCAAACGGCCGGTTGCCGAGGCCCGTGGGATGGGCCGGATCATCCACGATGTTTACCCATGCCGGAAAGATGCGCTGGCCGGTGCTTTCGGCCAGAAAGCTGCTCTGCTGTAGGACGGCGCGTCCGTCCACGGCGGCGGCGAGGTGGCCGAGCAGGGAGACGGCGACGCGCGGCTCGAACACGACCGTGGTCCTGCGGCTGCCGATGCCTGCGGCTCCCAGCCGCCGGCAGGCGCGCCCGGCGGCCTTTTGCCCGAGTGCTGCCGGGTCGCGCAGCATGCGCGCGCAACGCTGGCGGTCGAATTCATAGTCCCGCTGCATGCCGTCACCACGCCCGGCGATCACGGAAACGCCGATCCCGGCCGAGGATTTGCGGTAGCTGCCGGCAAAGCCATCGGCTGCGGCGTAGGCAACTTCCGATGTGCCGAAGCCCGCCTCCGCGCCCTCGCTGTTCGTGATGTCGTCCGAGAAGGAAAGCGCGGCCTCTTCGCAGGCAAGGGCCGCCTCGCGGGCCTTTTCACGGGTCCAGGCCGGCTCATCCGTACCGCTGTCGATGTGATCGGGGTGATCCGCACCGGAGGGCGGCACGGCATCCGGATCAGCGGCGGATATGCGGGCCATGGTGACAACCTGCTCCACAAGCCGCGTGAGCCCCTCGTCCGAGAGGTCGGAGGTGGCGGCGGTGGCAAAGGCCAGCCCGTCCCGCTGTTTGACAAAGACGCGCAGGCCGATGCTGCGCGCGTCTTCGCGTTCGACGGATTCGAGGCTGCCGTGGCGCACGCGGATGGACTCGCTGGTATCGCAGATGCCCACGACATCCACATCCACGGCCCCGGCTGCCCGCGCCATATCGATGAGCCGGACACACATTGCCTGCATGGACGTGGTGTTCATGCCCGGGTGCCGCCCACGGTGAGCTCGTCGATACGAATCGTCGGCAGGCCGACGCCGACCGGCACGCTTTGCCCGTCCTTGCCGCAGGTGCCGACGCCGGGATCAAGCCGGAGGTCGTTGCCGATCATCGAAACCCTGGTCAGCACGTCCGGGCCGTTGCCGATCAGCGTTGCCCCCCTGACCGGGGTCGTGATGCGTCCGTGCTCGACGAGATAGGCCTCGGAAGTCGTGAATACGAACTTGCCGGAGGTGATGTCCACCTGGCCGCCGCCGAAGTTGACGGCATACAGGCCGTGCTCGAGCGATGCGATGATATCCTCCGGCTGGTCCGGGCCGGCCAGCATGAAGGTGTTGGTCATTCTCGGCAGCACCGGATGCGCATAGGACTCGCGCCGCCCGTTGCCGGTCGGCTGCATGCCCATGAGCCGCGCGTTCTGCCTGTCCTGCAGGTAGCCGGCCAGCACGCCATCCTCGATGAGCACGGTGCGCTGTGTTTCGGTGCCCTCGTCGTCAACATTCAGCGAGCCACGGCGCTCCGGGATGGTGCCGTCGTCCACCACCGTGACCCCCCTTGCCGCGACCCGCTCGCCGAGGCGTCCGGCAAAGGCCGATGTGCCCTTGCGGTTGAAGTCGCCTTCCAGGCCGTGGCCGATGGCCTCGTGCAGCAGGATGCCCGGCCAGCCGGGGCCGAGCACGACCGGCATCGGACCGGCCGGGGCCTCCACGGCCTCCAGGTTCAGCAGCGCCAGGCGCACCGCCTCGCGCGTCAGCCGCTCGGCCTCATCGCCGTCAAGCATCCTGTCGAGGCCGAATCTGCCGCCGCCACCGGCAGCCCCGGTTTCGCGCCGGCCGTTGTGCTCGACAATGACGGAGATGTTGAGCCGGACAAGCGGCCGGGCGTCGTGAATATGTGTGCCGTCCAGGCGGATGATATGGATGTTGGAAAAGCTGGTGCTGAGGCTGGCGAAGACCTGCGTGACGCGCGGGTCGATGCTGCGCGCCAGTGCATCCAGCCGCTCCAGGAGCTGGCGGCGCACGGGCATGGATGCGGCAAGTGCCGGATTCCGGGGTTGGTAAAGGGCGCGTTTCGGCTGTGCCTCGTGCACCTGCACGGGTGTGCGGGCATCCGTGCCGGTGGCGATTGCCCTGGCCGCCCTGGCCGCTTCCATCAGGGCCGGCGTCTCGAACCTGTCCGTGAAGGCATGGCCGGATACCTCCCCACGGATCACGCGCGCGCCGATGCCCTGATGCGTGGCGGCGGACACGTGCTTGACCATGCCTTCCTCCATGGCGATGGACTCGGACTCGCTGTGTTGCAGGTACAGGTCGGCATCATCGGCACCGGCCGGCACCATGGCCTCAAACATGTCGGTCAGTGTGGATTGTTCGATGGGCAGCTCGGCGGGGGAGGACATGGCCCGGTATCGTTCATGGCGGGGGCCTGCTGTCAAGC
>CAZROR010000052.1:0-11832 GCA_964601765.1 uncultured Zetaproteobacteria bacterium | reverse complement strand
TCGCGAGGGCGGCCGTACCGTCGGCGCCGGCGTCGTCACCGAGATCATTAAGTAAATAATTGCTGGCAAAAGGGGCGGCAGCGCATTAGCCTGCCGCCCCTTTTTTCCCACTGGAGACGACGATGCGTGAATTGCTGAGTTTGGCCTGCGAGAATTGCAAGCGCCGAAATTATACGACAGACAAGAACAAGCGCACCATGACCGGCAAGCTGAAGCTGAAAAAGTATTGCAGTTCCTGCCGCAGGCACACCCTGCATGTGGAAGCCAAGGTCTAATGGGCATTAGGCCAGTAGCTCAATTGGTAGAGCACCGGTCTCCAAAACCGGGGGTTGGGGGTTCGAGTCCCTCCTGGCCTGCCAGTTGCAGCACTGGCCCGATTTGTGGGTAACGAGGTGGCGGATATGAGTCGCATGGTGACAGCACAGAAATTTCTGCGCGAGGTACAGGCAGAGGCCAAGAAGGTCGTCTGGCCGGAACGCAAGGAAGCGGCACAGGCCACCCTGATGGTTGTGGTTATGGTGCTTTTCGTGGCCCTGTTTCTGTGGCTGACGGATTCGATCCTGAGCTGGCTTGTGCAGAAGGTGATCTGATGGCCAAGCAGTGGTACGTCGTCCAGGTTTATTCGACGTTCGAGGATTACGTGGCCGGGCAACTGAAGGAGCGTATTGAGCGCTCCGGCCTGGATGACCAGTTCGGTGAGATCATGGTGCCGCGGGAAGAGGTCGTGGAGCTGAAGAAGGGACAGAAGATTACCTCTCAGCGCAAGTTCTTTCCCGGTTACATTCTCGTCGAGATGGAAATGAACGAGGAGACCTGGCATGTCGTGCAGGACACGCCGAAGGTCAGTGGCTTTCTTGGTGCCGGCGGCAAGCCGCGGCCGATGCCGAAACATGAGGTTGAGGCACTGTGTCGCCAGATCGAGGAGGGCGTGGAGCGACCCAGACCGAAGGTTATGTTCGATGTCGGCGAGGCGGTACGCGTTATCGATGGTCCGTTTGCCTCGTTTAACGGCGTGGTTGAAGAAGTGATGGAAGACAAGGCCAAGCTGAAGGTGAGCGTATCCATCTTTGGCAGGCCAACACCCGTGGAACTCGACTATTCCCAGGTCGAGAAGGGTTAAGAGGACAGGGAAATGGCTAAAAAAGTCGATAAAATCGTTAAATTGCAGGTGCCGGCCGGACAGGCCAATCCCGCACCGCCAGTCGGCCCCGCGCTGGGCCAGGCCGGCGTCAATATCATGGAGTTCTGCAAGGCCTTCAACGCGAAGACACAGGATGTCGAGGCGGGCCTGCCGTTGCCGGTAGTGATCACGGTCTACGCGGATCGCTCCTTCGATTTCATTCTCAAGACGCCGCCGGCTTCCGTGCTGCTGAAAAAGGCTGCCGGTATTCAGAAGGGAAGTTCCGAGCCGAACAAGCAGAAGGCGGGCACGGTTTCCCGTGCCAAGATCCGCGAGATCGCCGAAACCAAGATGCCCGACCTGAATTGTTACGACATCGATGCCGCGATGCGCATCATTGAAGGCACGGCCCGTTCCATGGGACTTGAAGTGGCGGAGGCTTAAGATGGCGAAAGTGTCCAAGCGTATGCAGGCCGCCCGCGAGGTGGCTCCGAAGGCGGCCGTTTCGCTCGAGGCTGCGGTAGAGGCAGTGCTGGCGCAGCCGGCTGCCAGGTTTGATGAATCTGTAGATGTGGCGGTCAAGCTGGGCGTTGACCCGCGCCATGCCGACCAGCTCGTGCGCGGCACGATCGCGTTGCCAAACGGTACGGGCAAGGCCGTGCGTGTGGCTGTCTTTGCCCGTGGGCCCAAGGCTGAGGAGGCCGAAAAGGCTGGAGCCGATATCGTCGGTGCCGAGGACCTCGTAGAAAAGGTGCAGGGCGGCTTTCTTGATTTTGACCGCGTTGTCGCGACACCGGACATGATGGCCCAGGTGGGCAAGCTCGGTCGGGTACTCGGGCCACGTGGCCTGATGCCGAATCCGAAGCTGGGAACGGTGACGATGGACGTGGCTGGTGCCATCAGCGCCATCAAGTCCGGCCAGATCGAGGTGCGGGTGGACAAGGGCGGCGTGATTCACGCCCCTGTAGGCCGCCGCTCCTTCGATGCCGCACGGCTGATTGAGAACATCCGCCATTTGATCGACGAGCTGAACCGGATGAAACCGGCTGCGGCCAAGGGGCGCTATATGCAGCGCATGGTAGTCTCCTCCACCATGGGCGCAGGCGTCCGCATTGACGTGGCGAACATATAAAGGAATAGCCACTCGCCCGTATGGCGGGCAGGAGGCTTAAAAAGACGATCCGTCCAAGACTGCGGGTGCCATGGATCATTCGTGATCGGCTTAATAGGAACCCATCCCGCATAGATGGAGTGGCAACTTCCTTGCACGGATCGACAAGGGGGTAGATGTGAAGCGAGAAGACAAAAAGAGCGTGGTGGAAGGCCTGCACGCTGCCTGGCTTGCGTCCAGTGCCGGCGTGGTGACTCACTATCGTGGCCTTACCGTGGCCGAGATGGGCGAGTTGCGCCGTAACCTGACGCAGTCCGGCATCCACCTGCAGGTGGTGAAGAACACGCTGGCCAGGCGGGCCGCCGAGGGCACGGATTTTGCCGCCGCCGAGGACCTGTTTTCAGGTCCGACTGCGGTTGCGTTCGGTTCTGACCCGGTAGCCATGTCCAAGGCCCTGTCGGACTTTGCCAAGCAGCATGATGCCTTGCAAATCCTGGGTGGCGTGCTGGAAGGCAAGCGTATCGGCGCCGAGGATATCAAGGCGCTGGCAAGCCTGCCGTCGCGCGAGGTGCTGCTGGCCAAGCTGCTCGGCAGCATGGTCTGGCCCATCAGTGGCTTTGTCCGCACGCTGTCCGAGGTGCCGGCCTCGCTGGTGCGCACGCTGGCTGCCGTCCGCGATCAGCGGCAGGCCGCCTGATTCGCCGGGCATCTGTAACCCATTTTGACATCAATTGAAAAGAAGCAAGAGGAGTTGAAACCATGGCAAAACCATTGACGAAAGACGATTTGATCAGCGCGATTGAATCCATGAGCGTACTTGAGCTCTCCGAACTCGTGTCCGCACTGGAAGAGAAGTTTGGCGTATCCGCAGCCGCTCCGGTGGCTGTCGCGGCGGCTGCCCCTGCAGCAGGCGGCGGTGAGGCCGCAGCCGAGGAGAAGACCGAGTTCGATGTGGTGTTGACGGATGCCGGCGGACAGAAGATCAAGGTCATCAAGGCCGTGCGTGAGATTACCGGGCTGGGCCTGAAGGACGCCAAGGACCTGGTGGATGGCGCGCCGAAGCCGGTGAAGGAAGGCGCAAGCAAGGAAGAGGCCGAGGAAATCAAGGCCAAGCTGGAGGAGCAGGGCGCAACTGTCGAGCTCAAGTAAACGCCAGGGTGCGTTTTTTCGCAGAACTGACAGCCGGTCCCCGGCAGCTTCAGGCTGCCGGGGCTTCCCTTTTTTCATTTTAACGTTTCCGAAGGCGTGAGGACAATATGGGCGATCAACGATCAATGAAACGAATCCGCAAGAACTTTGGCAGTACCCACCGGGCGCTTCCGATGCCCAATCTGCTGGAGCTGCAAACTGCATCCTACCGGGAGTTTGTCGGCATTGGCGGAGGCGAGGAGAATGTGAACAACTCCCGCCTGTCAGCCGTGTTCCGCAGCGTTTTCCCGATTCGGGACTACAGCGGCAATGCCGAGCTGGAATTTGTTTCACTGGAGTACAGCCCGCCACGCTATGACCTTGATGAGTGTCGTCAGCGTGACATGACCTATGCGGTACCGGTCAAGGTGAAGCTGCGCCTGACCATTTTTGACCAGGATTCCAGCCGCTCGGGGCGCGCCAACAAGAACCGCACCGTGCGCGAGGTGCGTGATCAGACGGTATACATGGGCGAGATCCCGCTGATGACGGAGTACGGCTCATTCGTCATCAACGGCACCGAGCGCGCCATCGTTTCGCAGATGCATCGCTCGCCGGGCGTGTTTTTCGATCATGACAGGGGTAAGACCCACGCCTCCGGCAAGCTACTTTTCAAGGCGCGGATCATTCCCTATCGCGGCTCCTGGCTGGATTTCGAGTTTGACGCGAAGGACAAGCTGTTTTTCCGCATCGACCTGCGCCGCAAGATGCCGGCCGGCATCCTGCTTAAAGCCCTGGGGCTTTCCACGCAGGAGATTCTCGATTACTTCTATCAGCGCCGGACATTCCGCTTTCACAAGAACGGGCTTCAGGTGCGCTTCGTGCCCGAGCACTTTCTCGGTAGCCGCGCCGTCACCAGCGTGAAGGCCGGCGGCAAGCAGGTTGTGGCCGAGGGCAAGAAGTTCACGAAGCTGGCCATCAAGCGGCTGCAGGAGGCCGGTGTCGAGTGGCTTGATGTGCCGCTTGAGGCGGCCATCGGCGAAAGCATTGCCGAGCCCGTCGTCATCGAAGGCGGTGAAATTCTGCTCGATACGAACGAGGAACTGACCGAGGAGTCTCTGTCGGCCATGCAGGCTGCGGGCGTCAAGCAGTTCGACTGCCTGTTTGTCGGCGCCTTCCAGCGCGGACCGTGGCTTGCCGATACCCTGCGCCTGGACACAGTGCAGAGCCGGGAAGAGGCGCGTGTGGAAATCTACCGCATGATGCGCCCGGGCGAGCCGCCGACCGTCGAGACGGCCAAGAGCCTGTTTGAATCCCTGTTTTTCGATGCTGCCCGTTATGACCTGTCGCGCGTGGGCCGCATGAAGCTGAACAGCCGTCTCGGCATCAGCGATGAGCAGGTGCCGCTGGATCATGGCACGCTGCGGCGCGAGGATATCCTGAAGACACTGGATACGCTGCTGCAGCTGCGCGACGGCATTGGTGAGGTGGACGATATCGACCACCTGGGGAATCGCCGCGTGCGCTCCGTCGGCGAGTTGCTGGAGAATCAGGTGCGCATCGGGCTCATCCGCATGGAGCGGGCTATCCGCGAGCGCCTGAGCTCATCCGATCTGAGTGAGGTGATGCCGTCCGATGTTGTGAATGCTAAGCCGTTGATCGCATCGGTGCGGGAATTCTTTGGCTCCTCGCCATTGTCCCAGTTCATGGATCAGACGAATCCTCTGAGCGAGGTCACGCACAAGCGCCGGCTGTCGGCCCTGGGGCCAGGCGGGCTGTCGCGTGAGCGTGCCGGCTTCGAGGTGCGTGACGTACATCCGACTCATTATGGTCGGCTGTGCCCGGTGGAGACGCCGGAAGGTCCGAACATCGGCCTGATCAACTCGCTGGCCTGCTATGCACGGGTGAACGGTTTTGGTTTCATCGAAACGCCATACCGTAAAGTTGTCGATGGTCGCGTAACCGACGAGGTCGTTTACCTGTCGGCCATTGAGGAAGGCAAGCTCGTGATCGCACAGGCCAATGCGACAGTGGATGAACATGGGCGCTTTACGGCCGATATGGTGCAGTGCAGGCAGTCAGGCGAGTTCATCATGGCCCCCCCGTCGGAGATCAACTACATGGACGTGTCTCCGTCGCAGGTCGTTTCGTCCTCAGCCGGCCTGATTCCATTTCTGGAGCATGACGACGCCAACCGCGCGCTGATGGGCTCGAACATGATGCGGCAGGCCGTGCCGCTGCTGAAGTCCGAAAAGCCGCTGGTTGGCACGGGCATGGAGCTGAATGCGGCCCGTGACTCCGGCGTGGCCATGATTGCCAGGCGTGGTGGTGTTGTCGAGCGTGTGGATGGCAGCCGTATCGTCATCCGCGTGAATGAGGATGAGCAGGTCGAGGGCGAACCGGGTGTGGATATCTATCGCCTGTTCAAATACCGGCGCTCAAACCAGAACACATGCTTCAACCAGCGACCGCTCGTCAAGATGGGTGATGTCGTGAGCAGGAACGACATTATCGCCGATGGTCCGTCCACGGACATGGGCGAACTGGCGCTCGGCCGCAATGCGCTCGTTGCGTTTATGCCCTGGCGCGGCTACAACTTCGAGGACGCTATTGTCATTTCCGAGAAGCTCGTGCGCGATGACGTCTACACCTCCGTGCATATCGAAGAGTTTGAAAGCGTGGCGCGCCAGACAAAGCTCGGGGATGAGGAAATCACGCGCGATATCCCGAATGTCGGTGAAGAGGCTCTGCGGCACCTGGATGATTCCGGTATCGCGCACATCGGCGCCGAGGTGAAGGCCGGCGACATCCTTGTCGGCAAGATTACACCGAAAGGGGAAACCCAGCTCTCGCCCGAGGAGAAGCTGTTGCGTGCCATCTTTGGCGAAAAGGCGACAGATGTGCGGGATACGAGCCTACGCGTCAAGCCGGGCGACGAGGGCGTGGTGGTGAATGTGCAGGTTTTCACACGTCGCGGTGATGAGAAGGACCCACGCGCCAAGGCCATTGAGGAAGCCGAGGTTGAAAAGCTGTATCAGGACAAGGAAGATGAACGGCGCATTCTCGAGGGTAATGTGATTGCCCGCCTGCGGGCGTTGCTTGCGGGCCAGAAGGCCGTGAAGGCTCCCGGCCTGAAGAAGGGCGCGACCATCACGGTGGAATACCTGAATGATCTGAAGCTCAAGCAGCTGGCTGCTGTCTCCGTGGCGGATGACCAGACGAATGCCCAGGTTGCGAGCATTCTTGAGTCCATGGACAAGGAACGTGCCCGGCTTGAGTCACGCTTCGAGGAGAAGGTGGCCAAGGTGCGCGAGGGTTCCGAGCTGCAACCGGGCGTTATCAAGACCGTGAAGGTCTTCCTGGCAGTGAAGCGCAAGCTGCAGCCGGGCGACAAGATGGCCGGACGGCATGGCAACAAGGGTGTGATTTCCATCATCGTGCCCGAGGAAGACATGCCTTTCACGGAAGATGGCACACCTGTGGACATCGTGCTGAATCCGCTTGGCGTGCCCTCGCGTATGAATCTCGGGCAGATCTTCGAGATTCACATGGGCTGGGCCGCACGCGGCCTCGGCCGGAAGCTTGAACAGATTATGGCCGCCAGGCCCAAGCTGGATGAAATCAAGCAGTTTCTGCTTGAGATCTACGAAGAGGACGAAGTGGCCTGCAAGGCCATCCGCGCCATGCACAAGTCGGAGATTGAGGAGCTTGTGGACAATCTGAAGGCAGGCGTGCCGATTGCATCGCCTGTTTTTGAGGGCGCGAAGGAAGAGCAGCTGCGCAAGATGCTGCGGCTTGCGGGCTTGCCGGGATCCGGCCAGGCGCGGCTCTACGACGGCAAGACGGGTGAGCCCTTCGACCATCCAGTGACGATCGGCAACATGTACATGATGAAGCTGCATCACCTCGTGGACGAGAAGATTCATGCCCGCTCCACAGGTCCGTACTCACTGGTTACGCAGCAGCCACTGGGCGGCAAGGCGCAGTTCGGTGGACAGCGCTTCGGTGAGATGGAGGTCTGGGCGCTGGAGGCCTATGGCGCCGCCTACACCCTGCAGGAAATGCTGACGGTGAAGTCGGATGATGTGGCCGGCCGCACCAAGATGTATGAATCCATCGTACGCGGAGACATGAGCTTCGAGGCGGGCATCCCCGAATCGTTCAATGTCATGACGAAGGAACTCAATGCCCTCGGCATCGATATTACACTCGTAAAGAAACCCGACGCTGAGCAGGAGGCGTAACGAACATGCAAGAACTTCTAAAAATGTTCCAGAAGCCAAGCAGCATCGAGGACTTCGATGGCCTGCGCGTGGGTCTGGCCAGCCCGGAAAAGATTCGTTCGTGGTCGTATGGCGAGGTCAAGAAACCTGAAACCATCAACTACCGCACCTTCAAGCCGGAGCGGGATGGCCTGTTCTGCGCCAAGATCTTCGGTCCGATCAAGGACTATGAGTGTCTGTGCGGCAAGTACAAGCGGCTGAAGCACCGTGGGGTCGTCTGCGAGAAGTGCAGCGTCGAAGTCATCCAGTCCAAGGTGCGGCGCGAACGCATGGGGCACATCCAGCTGGCGGCACCGGTGGCGCACATCTGGTTCCTGAAGAGCCTGCCCTCGCGTATCGGTCTTTTACTCGACAAGACACTCAAGGAGCTCGAACGCATCCTGTATTTCGAGTCCTATGTCGTGCTCGAGCCGGGCCTGACCAGCCTGGAACAGTATCAGGTGCTGACCGAAGAGGAGTACCTCGAGGCCTTCGAGGAATACGGCGAGGAATTCCGCGCCGGCATGGGCGCCGAGGCGCTGCGCGAAATGCTCAAGAACATCAACCTTGAGGAAGAGCGCGACAGCCTGCGCGCCCAGATCAGAGCCACGAAGGCGGAGACCAAGCTGGCCAAGCTCAGGAAGCGTCTGAAGACAGTCGAGGCCATCATCGACTCGGGCAACCGCCCCGAATGGATGATTCTGGAAGTCATCCCGGTGCTGCCGCCGGAGCTCCGGCCGCTCGTTCCGCTCGATGGTGGCCGCTTTGCCACGTCCGACCTGAACGATCTGTACCGGCGCGTCATCAACCGCAACAACCGCCTGCGGCGGCTGCTGGAGCTGAATGCACCGGAAATCATCACGCGCAATGAAAAGCGCATGCTGCAGGAATCCGTCGATGCACTGTTCGACAACGACCGGCGCACGAAGCCGATCACGGGTAATAACCGGCGGCCGCTGAAGTCGCTGTCCGACATCATCAAGGGCAAGCAGGGGCGCTTTCGCCAGAATCTGCTCGGCAAGCGTGTGGACTATTCCGGGCGCTCCGTCATCGTGGTTGGGCCCGAGCTGAAGCTGCACCAGTGCGGCCTGCCCAAGAAGATGGCGCTGGAGCTGTTCAAGCCGTTCATCTATCACAAGCTCGAGCTGCGCGGCCTGGCTACAACCATCAAGGCGGCCAAGAAGCTCGTGGAACAGGGTATTCCGGAGGTCTGGGATATTCTGGCCGAGGTTATTGACCAGCACCCGGTCATGCTCAACCGCGCGCCAACACTGCACCGGCTCGGCATCCAGGCCTTCGAGCCGCTGCTTATCGAGGGCAAGGCGATCCAGCTGCACCCGCTCGTCTGTACGGCGTTCAACGCCGACTTCGACGGTGACCAGATGGCGGTTCACGTGCCCCTATCCATTGAGGCGCAGACCGAGGCACGCGCCCTGATGATGTCGACAAACAATATTCTGTCACCGGCGACCGGCAAGCCGGTCATCGTGCCGACACAGGACATCGTGCTTGGTATCTACTACATGACGCGCGAGCGGCCGTTCTGCAAGGGTGAGGGAAGCATCTATGCGTCCCCGGACGAGGTCGAACGGGCGCTTGAGGCGGGCCATACGGAGCTACACGCCCGCATTGTCTGCCGTATCCGCGGCAAGCGGGAAGAAACCACCGTGGGGCGTGCAATTCTGTCCACGATCCTGCCGGAACAGATGTCGTTTTCGAGCATCAACCGCGAGCTGACCAAGAAGGAGGTCGGCAAGTTGATCGAGGACTGCTACCGTATCGCCGGCAACAAGGCGACGGTACTACTTGCCGACCGCATGATGATCATGGGCTATACCTATGCGACAAAGTCCGGGGCCTCGTTTGCGCTGGATGATGTCGTGATTCCTGAGAGCAAGGCGGCCATGGTTGAAAAGACCGAGGCTGAGGTGCGGCAGGTGCAGCAGCAGTATGCCGATGGCCTGATCACGGCCGGCGAGCGCTACAACAAGGTCGTTGACCTGTGGACGCATACGACCGAGGCCGTGGCACGGGCGATGATGGACAACCTGACATTCGAGGAAGTGAAATCTCCCGACGGCAAGCAGAAGGAGGTGACGAAGAGCTTCAACTCGGTGTTCATGATGGCCGACTCCGGCGCGCGTGGTTCGGCGCAGCAGATTCGCCAGCTGGCCGGCATGCGTGGTCTGATGGCCAAGCCGGATGGCTCGATCATCGAAACACCGATCACGGCAAACTTTCGCGAAGGCCTGACCGTGCTGCAGTACTTCATCTCCACGCACGGCGCCCGCAAGGGCCTGGCTGACACGGCGCTGAAGACGGCGAACTCGGGCTATCTGACACGCCGCCTTGTTGACGTGGCCCAGGATGCCGTGATTCGTATCCAGGACTGTGGTACGAAGAAGGGCATCACGATGACCGCCATGACCGAGGGTGGCGAGGTCATTGAGCCGCTGAGCGAGCGCGTGCTCGGCCGCGTGTTGCTGGAGGCCGCATGCGATCCCGTGACCGGCGAGGAAATCGCGCCGGCCGGAGCGATGCTGAACGAGGAACTGGTTGAGAAGCTGGAAGCTGCGGGCGTGGAGAGCATGCGCATCCGCTCCGTGCTGACCTGCGAGGCCGAAGATGGCATCTGTGCGGCCTGCTACGGACGTGATCTTGCCCATGGCACGCCGGTCAGCCTTGGAGAGGCGGTTGGTGTCATCGCGGCGCAATCCATTGGCGAGCCGGGGACGCAGCTGACGATGCGTACCTTCCACGTGGGGGGCACGGCATCGGGCGCAGCCGCACAGGCGCATATCGAGGCCAAGTTTGCCGGCGAGATGAAGCTCGAGCACGCCGTCACCGTGCGTGATCAGGATGGGGCGGATGTAATCATCAATCGCCATACGGAAATTGTCATTCTTGAAAAGGGTAAGGAGCGGGAGCGCCACAAGGTTCCTTATGGCGCCCGCCTGAAGGTAGCCGATGGCACCAAGGTCAAGGCACGCCAGGTGCTGGCCGAATGGGATCCGTACACGATGCCGTTCATCGCCGAGGTGGATGGCATGGTGCGCTATGCCGATCTTGAGGATGGGCGCACGATGCGGGAGCAAACGGATGAGGTAACCGGCCTGTCCAACCGCGTGGTCATCCAGGCGGCGGAGATGCGTAAGGACGTGCTGCGGCCACAGCTGCAGCTCGTTGACCCCAAGAATCCGGAAGGTGACCCGATTATTCTGCCGCGGACAAATGTGCCGGCGCGCTACTTCCTTGCTCCCGGCGCCATTCTGAGTGTCGATGACGGCGAGGAGGTCAAGGCCGGTGATGTGCTGGCGCGCATCCCGCGCGAGACATCGAAGACCAAGGACATTACCGGTGGCCTGCCGCGCGTCGTGGAGCTGTTTGAGGCACGCAAGCCGAAGAATCTGGCGTTTATCGCTTCCAAGGATGGCGTGATTTCCTTTGGCAAGGACATTCGCGGCAAGCGGCGTGTCTTCATCCAGCCGGATGACGGCTCGGATCCGGTGGAATACCAGATTCCGAAAGGCAGCCACATCATCGTGCAGGAGGGCGACCGTGTCCGCCGTGGCGAGCGGCTGATGGAAGGCTCACCGGCACCGCACGATATCCTGAGTGTCATGGGCATCGAGACACTGGCAAAATATCTGACCGATGAGGTGCAGGAAGTCTATCGCCTGCAGGGCGTGAAGATTAACGACAAGCACATCGAGGTCATCGTGCGCCAGATGATGCGCAAGGTGCATATTCTGGAGCCGGGTGACTCCTCGTTCGTCGCGGGCGAGCAGGCGGAGCGCAAGCATGTGCTCGCGGTTAACCGCCGGCTCGAGGCCGATGGCAAGGCACCGGCCAAGTTCGAGCCGATTCTGCTCGGTATCACGAAATCCTCGTTGTCGACGGACTCCTTCATTTCCGCCGCTTCCTTCCAGGAGACAACGCGCGTGATTACCGAGGCGGCGCTGGCCGGCAAGGTGGACTGGCTGATGGGCCTGAAGGAAAATGTCGTGCTTGGACGACTGCTGCCGGCAGGCACGGGCTTCGCATCCAGCCTCGTGCCGCAGCCTGAGCCGGTGGAAGAGTCGGTATCCGAGGATGCCGCTGCTGAGGTTTCACCGGAAATGGAAGGCGACGCGGAGGCCGAGGGGCAGGCCGCCTAGGCTAGGGCCTGTTCACCCAAATCCCGGTCTTGTCGAAGGCGTCGGATTCGATGC
>CAZROR010000051.1:0-12328 GCA_964601765.1 uncultured Zetaproteobacteria bacterium | reverse complement strand
ACCGGCGACCTCAACCTTGGCAAGGTTGCGCTCTACCAACTGAGCTATTCCCGCGAGGGATGCGAATGATGCCAACCGCCGCCCCCCTGTCAAGTAAAGCGGATGGCCCTCTTCCGGCGTATTTTGTCTTCTGCCTTCGGCTTGCATAGGGTACGCGAGAGTCATGAAAGGAGGCGGTTTTGACGCCAGGTGAAACACGTAAGATCTATGTGCTGGATACCAATGTCCTCATCCACGATCCCCAGGCCATCCAGCGGTTTGACGAGCATGATGTCGTGCTGCCCATCGTGGTGCTCGAGGAGATGGACAAGGTCAAGCGGGGCTTTGACGAGCTGGCCCGGAATGTACGCGAGGCATCCCGCTACCTGGATGTGCTGAGCGAGGGTTGCAAAGACCTTTCGCACGGGTGCCCGCTGCCCGGTGGCGGCTGTCTGTTGTTTGAGCTGAATCACCGTGCCCTGGATGTGCTGCCGGAAGCGCTGGCGGCGGGCAGCGGTGACAACCGCATCATTGCCGTGACCATGTCGCTGCAGCAGGAGCACCCCGATCGGGAAGTGATTCTCGTCTCCAAGGACATCAACATGCGCATCAAGGCCCGTGCCCTGGGACTTGTAACCGAGGATTATCGCTCCGACCGCGTGATCGATGATATGGATGTACTGCCGGCGGGCAGCATGACGCTGGATGCCGAACAGTGGAATGCGATGGCGGATGAGATGACCGCCGAAAACGGCCCGGAGGGCAGCCACTATCGTGTTCGCTGGCCTGATGAGCTGCCGTTGCCGCATATCAATGCCTTTGTGGTGCTGCCGGGAAAAAAGGAGCTGACATTGCGTTGCGTGGCGCATGAAGAGGGGCGTTTTGTCAGCCTGCACGAAATGCGTTCCTATTACAGCAAGCGCCACGCTGTCTGGGGGATTGCGGCGAGAAACCCGGGGCAGAATCTCGCCATGAACCTGCTTATGAATGCCGATCTCGATATGGTATCGATTCTGGGCCGGGCAGGCACGGGCAAGACCCTGCTGGCACTTGCCTGCGGCCTGCACCAGTGCCTCGACGTGGGCCTCTATGACCGCATCCTGATCACACGGGCCACCGTGCCCATGGGGCAGGATATCGGCTATCTGCCCGGCACCGAGAAGGAAAAGCTGGAGCCGTGGATGGGTGCGATGAACGACAACCTGTCGCTGTTGCTGGGTGAGGAATATGAGGGCCTGGGCGGTGGCCTTTCGCAATTCAATATCGAGGTGGCGGCGCTTTCATTCGCGCGTGGCCGTACCTTCACGAACACCTGGCTGATCGTCGATGAGGCGCAGAACCTTACGCCTCATCAGATGAAGACGATTATCACGCGTATGGGGGAGGGGTCGAAAATCATCATTCTCGGCAACAATGCCCAGATTGATACGCCCTACCTGAGCGCACACACAAACGGGCTGACCATGGCCGTGATGCGATTTGCAAACTGGCCGTATGCCGGCCACATTACGCTGACAGATTCCGAGCGTTCACGGCTTGCCGCCTATGCGGTGGAGGTGATGTAGGCCGGCCATTGGCTGCTGTCTCGCAGAAATTCGACATCGGGCTCATCAGGGCGTACATATTCGCGTAGCTGCATCTCCAGCACGCGGATATCCGCATCGGAAATATCCGCGCCCTGTTTGCCGCGTGCCAGAATGCGCTGCCGCAATATATCCTCTGGCATATCAAGCCAGAATATGTGACCTGGTATGTGCATGGATGAAGCAATGGCGCGTGCCGTATCCCGGTCTTCGCGGTGCAGGAAGGTGGCATCGAGAATAACGGAGAAGCTGGCGGCAAGCGCGGTGCGGGCTGCGTCGAACATGGTGGCATAGGTTTTCGCGTTCATCTCCTGGCCGTACAGAGGCAGGTCAGGACGGGAATGGGCCAGCCTCTTTCGTGTTGCGTCCGAGCGAATCACGATAGCGGGGATTTCCCCTGCCCCGACCAGGGCCAGATGGCTTTTCCCGCTGCCGGAAAGTCCGCCAATCACAAACAAATGCGGCGTGGGACGTGTTATAAAGCCCGGGGCAAGCTGGAAATAACACCGCGCTTCGGCCAGTTGCGCCCGATGCTGATGGTGGTCCAGATGCCCGTCGGCGGCGAGCAGACAGGCCACCTTGCCACGTACACCGGCGCGATAGGCCAGATACAATGGCAGCAGGCCCAGGCCCGCGTAGTCGCCGCTGTGCTCCAGGTAACGGGAGAGGAAGCGCCAGGCAAGATCGGCCCTGTCTCTGGCCATGCAATCCATGACGAGAAAGGCGATATCGTTCATGGTATCGATCATGCGAAAGGCATCGTTAAACTCGATACAATCGAAGATGCAGGGGTGCCCCTGATAGAGCGCGATGTTTTTCAGATGCAGGTCGCCGTGGCAGGCCCGAATAAAGCCCGCCGTACAGCGCCTTTCACAGAGCATGTCATGTGTGGCGAGAAAGCCCATGCTCTGCGTCTCCAGCGAGGCCAGCTCCTCCGCTGAAAGCACCTCACCCAGGTGCTGCCTGGCTACCGAGAAGATGGCCTCGATGTGACTGCGAAGGCTGTCAGTGCTGCCAAATCCGCTGTCTTCAGGGGCACGCTCTGCCTGGGCGTGAAAACGGGCAATATCGTGTGCCAGTTCGTCCATCCATGCGGCATCAAACAGGCCCTGTTGCAGGCGTCTGTCCAGCAGGTCATTCTGGGAAAACCGTGCCATCTTCAGACAATATTCCAGGACCTCGCCCGGACCATCCAGCCGGATATCACCATCCCGGTGATGGATGGGCAGCACATCAAGGTACAGTGTGGGAGACAGTCGCCGGTTCAGTTCGAGTTCCCGCTCACAGTAATATTTTCGCTTGTCCAGCGTGGTGAAGTTGAGAAAACTGAAATCGACCGGCTTTTTCACCTTGTAGGCAAAATCTCCGGCGAGAAAAACCCATGAAATGTGCGTCTGTATCAGCTCAACCTTAGTGGCTGTATGCGGGTAAAACGCAGGCTGGAGCATGGCCCTGATATGTGGGGGCAGGTGAGTGGTGCTCATGGCCCCCGGCGATCCGGCCCCAGCGGCACGCCTTCAAGTCGGGCCAGCAGGGCAGGGTGGAGCAGGCGGTTGCTGGCGACAAAACAGCGCACCTTGTTGAGTGTAGGGCGGATGGGGATATCCAGGCCTTTATTGTCGCTGATGCGGCCACCTGACCAGCGCACGAGCGCAAAGCCTGCACCAACATCCCAGACATGGCGCGGACGCAGGCTGAAGGTGAGATCAGCCCGGCCTGCAGCGACAAGGGCGCACTTCCACGCTACGGACCCGGTATGAATGCGTGCAAGATCATCAAAGCAATCCCATTCGCCGGCACTTATCTCGGTGCGGCTGGCCAGTGCCCTGGCGCCTGTCAGGGATGCTGTGGTGCTGACACCTACGGGCTTGTCATCGCAGTGGGTGCCACGCTCATCACCGGCCACGGTTGTGCAACTGGTGGGATTGTGAATGACGGCCAGTATGTCGTGCCCGCCTTGTTGCAGCAGCACGGAAACCGCATATTCCGGGATGCCGGCAACAAACTCGCGCGTGCCGTCGAGCGGATCAACGATCCAGCACCACTGGCTGCCCGCATCACCGTCACGAGTACTTTCTTCACTGAAATAGCTGCTGCCGGGGATCAGGTGTGTAAGCTCTCGACTAAGGATGTCATCGGCCGCGGTGTCCGCAGCAGTTACCGGGTCATGGCGGGCTGCATCCTTGTACTCGGTGGAAAGCCCCGTATGGCGGGCCTGCTCGATAGCCTTTCCTGCATCCCTGCATATGCGAATCACGGAATCCAGCAGGTCAGCTGCGGGTGGGATGCGCATCATGATTCCAGAAGTCGACGAGGGGCTGCGACCAGGCTACGCAGGATAGCAGAAGTCACCCTGTCAGTCGGCCGTAAAGACCGTGCCGATGCCCTCGTCCGTAAACAGCTCCAGTAATATGGCATGTTTGACCCGGCCATCCACGATATGTGCCTTGGCCACCCCGTTGCGCACGGCATCCAGGCAGCAGTTCACTTTTGGAATCATGCCACCGCTGATGATACCATCCCTAATCCACTGCTCGGCATCATCTGCCGCCAGCTGTGAGCAGTGCTGCCGGTCTGCATCCAGCACGCCCGAGACATCGGTCAGCAACACGAGCTTGGCCGCACCGACCGCCTGGGCAATGGCACTGGCTACCAGGTCGGCATTGATGTTGTAGCTTTGGCTGGCCTGCAGGTCATAGCCAACAGGCGCAATGACGGGCACAAAGCGATCCTGTTCCAAAAGCTCAAGGATACCTGTATTGATACGCCTGACCTGGCCGACATGGCCAAGGTCAATGATCTCAGGCACATCGAGCCCTGGGTCATCCTGCCGCATCGTAAGCTTGCTGGCGCAGATCAGGCCGCCATCCTTGCCGGAAAGCCCAACGGCCTTGCCTCCTGCGCCGTTGATGGCAGCGACAATCTCCTTGTTGACCCGGCCGGCCAGCACCATCTCTACCACATCCATGGTTTCGCGGTCGGTCACCCGCATGCCATGCACGAATTCGGCCTGCTTGCCGACCTTTTTGAGTACCTCCCCGATTTGTGGCCCGCCGCCATGCACAATCACCGGGTTGATACCGACCTGTTTCAGCAGGGTAACATCCCTCGCAAACGAGGCCTTCAGCTCTGCCTCGACCATGGCTGCCCCGCCATATTTGATGACGATGGTCTGGTCCGCGAAGCGTTGCAGATAGGGGAGCGCCTCAATGAGGATGGCGGCTCTTTCCTGGGCGTGTTTCACGCTGCCTCCGTTTTGTCCAGCAGCATTTGCCAGGCCAGCACAAGGCTACAGACGACCGCTGTCAGGCCGAGGCCTGCGGTGATATTGCTTGCATCCGGGCTGTCAACCTGCATGCCGGCAGGGATGAAGATGACGATGGCGGGGGCGAGCAGGGCCAGGCGTGTCCACCGCGCATCCTGTTTAAAGATAACGCTGGCGGCACCGGGCACAGACATCAGCGCATACAGGGCGGCCGCGATCCAGTGGTTTTCTGTATCTACGGATGTAATACGTTGCCAGATGCCACCCGCGCTGCTGTCGATGTGTGTTTCGATGGCTGCTGCAAGTACGATCAGCGCGATGGCAGAAAGGCTCCACATTACCCAGCCCAGCCACAGCCGCTGTCTTACGGCATGGTTGGTCCACAGGCCGTTGCCAATCACATACATCATGGCTGCAAGAAACAGCCCCCAGTAACTGTATTGTGGATCAAATTGCATGGCTTCCTTCGCTATGTGTTTGAACTCGGCCAAGCCTAACAGCGGATTCCCGCTGGTCACAGCCCAACTTTTGTGCTTTTGCAGAAAGTCCTGCCTAAATTTTATGCATGCCCTATCTGATAATCTGTCGTGAGTTTCTCAACATGTTGAAATACATTAGGAAAATAATGTTGGCACGATAGTTGCTTCATCAGCTGGCAACACTCTCCGTGAGTTCGTATTCATGGATGGTGGAATTCATGGATGGTGGAAATGAAAAGGAGAAAACAATGAAAAGATCAAGTCTGTTTGGCCTGATGGCGGTGGCGCTGGCGGGGGTGCTGGGCACACCTGCGGCGCAGGCTGAAGGGATATCCGCCTTTGCGGATGCCGGTGTCTACAACCAGTACATCTGGCGCGGGGCGCCGCAGAATACGAACAAGGCTGCCGTGCAGGGGGATTTCGGCCTGAGCACGGCGTTTGGCCCGGGCGAGTTGTCAGCCTCTGTATGGGCATCGAACACGTTTGCTGCAACAGCGCCCCAATTCCTTGATGCAAATGGCAATTCAACCCAGGATGCCATCGAATTTGACTGGACGCTGGATTATTCCGGTTCGATTGGTGATTTTGGTTATTCACTGGGCACGATTTACTACACTTACCTGCGTGACTCCACGGCAAATTTTGATGAAATCTACCTCGGGTTTTCCTACGACGCCCTGATTTCACCATCGGTGACGGTCTATTACACGGTGGCCGATTCATCAAAGGCGGCGAACAACCTGAACGAGGTGGGAGATGTCTGGATTGAGGCCGCGCTGGGTGCTGCCGTGCGCGGCATCGACCTGTCCGCCATGGTGTCGTTTGCCTTCTACAGCAACGACACCACGCGTACGACGGACAAGAACAACAAGCATTTCGAAGATGGGGCCAGTGTTGTCACGCTTTCCATGAGCAAGGACTTTGAGGTTGGTGGCGTGACCATCACGCCATCGGTCACTGGCTATATTCCGATTGCCACGAAGGCTGCTGATGGCAAGCGCTACATCTATAACACGGTGTCGGATAACAACGTCGTGTTTGGCGTAAACGCATCGTTCTAGGGGGGTGAAGAAGGGGGCGGTGACCGCCGCCCCCCGACTCCCAGAATTGTCCGGGTCAACAACTCAAGGAGGATCAATATGAAGAAGATTACCGCCATCATCAAGCCGTTCAAGCTGGATGATGTGAAGGATGCCCTGCTGGCCATCGGCGTTTCCGGCCTCACTGTTGCCGAGGTGCGCGGCCATGGTCGTCAGAAGGGCCACACCGAGCTCTACCGTGGTTCTGAATACCAGGTGGATTTTATTCCCAAGACGGAGCTGACGACGGTTGTGTCCGGCGATCAGCTCGATGCCGCGATCGAGGCCATCATCAAGGCGGCCAGCACGGACAAAATCGGCGACGGCAAGATTTTTGTCTCCGATGTTGAGCGCGTTATTCGTATCCGCACCGGCGAGACCGATGCCGATGCGCTGGGCTAACCCGAAAAACCAATACCAAGGAGAACAAGCAGAATGAGCAAGTTATTTACACGAATGGGATTGCTGGCGCCTGCGGCCCTGCTCACACCGGGCATGGCCATGGCGGAGGACAAGCTGAACCCGGGCGATACAGCCTGGATGATTACAGCGACTGCCCTGGTGCTATTGATGACACTGCCGGGCCTGGCGTTGTTTTATGGCGGCATGGTGCGCAAGAAGAACGTGCTGTCGCTGTGCATGCAGGCGATTGCCATTGCCTCGCTGATGAGCGTGCTGTGGGTCGTTGCCGGCTATTCATTGGCCTTTGGTACAGGCAACGCCTTTATCGGTGACCTTTCCAAGGCATTTTTCACGGGCGTCGGCTACGAGACCCTGTCCGGATCGATTCCGGAAACGGTTTTTGCCACTTTCCAGATGACCTTCGCGATTATCACGCCGGTGCTGATTATCGGGGCCTTTGCTGAACGCATGAAGTTTTCGGCCGTGCTCTGGTTCACCGGTATCTGGGTGCTGGCGGTCTATTCCCCGATCACCCACTGGGTGTGGGGCGGTGGCTTTCTGGGCAGTGCCGGTGCGCTGGACTTTGCCGGCGGCACCGTGGTGCACATCAATGCCGGCGTGGCAGGCCTGGTCTGCGCGCTCGTGCTTGGCAAGCGTATCGGCTATCCGCATGAGGCCATCCTGCCGCACAACCTGACGCTGACGATGATTGGTGCCTCGCTGCTGTGGGTGGGCTGGTTCGGCTTCAATGCCGGTTCCGAGCTTGCAGCGGACGGTACGGCAGGGATGGCCATGCTGGTGACGCAACTGGCCACGGCGACCGCCGTGCTTGCCTGGACCTTTGCCGAGTGGATCGCGTTCAGGAAGCCCAGCCTGCTCGGTGCCTGTTCCGGTGCGGTGGCAGGGCTTGTGGCCATTACGCCGGCCTCGGGTTTTGTGGGTCCGATCGGTGCCCTGGCTATCGGCGCTGCTGCGGGCGTGATCTGTTTCTGGGCCGTGGCCTACCTGAAAAAGGCGCTTGGCTACGATGATTCTCTGGATGCCTTTGGCGTGCATGCGATTGGTGGCATCGTCGGCGCCATGCTGACAGGCGTGTTCGTTTCCTCCTCGTTTGGAGGGGCGGGCTTTGCCGAAGGCATGAATATGGGTGGTCAGCTTGTGGTGCAGGCCAAGGCTATTGGCGCCACGATTGCCTATGACGCCGTCGTGACCTTCATCATTCTGAAGCTTATTGATGTCGTGATTGGCCTGCGCGTAACGCAGGACGAGGAACGCGAGGGCCTCGATATCGCGCAGCACGGCGAACAGGTGTACGAGTAGGTTGCGTATACAGTTCCGGGGGCGGCCTGCCAGCCCACCTCTGGCATCAGCCCCCGGTGGAGGCGGCCCGTCTGGGCCGCCTCCTTCTTTTTAAACGCGACTCCCGGGGAGCCAGTTCAGGGCACCCCTGGCCGACCTGTTTCTCATCTGCTGGTCGATTGGGCAGACGTGTATCGGGGTGTGCAAATTATAGGCAGTGGCCTGCGTGCAAATCAGCCATGCACCACGTGGCGTAAGAAAACAATATGCATATCAGCATGTTACGCGGATGTTCAAAGTTGGCATGGTGCTTGCTAATTCATGGCTGGCAGGCACCGTCTGCAGAAAATGCTTAAAATTCAGGAGTAGGCATGGCTGAGAGGAAAAAACTGGTCATGATCGGCAATGGCATGGCCGGAATGCGCACAATCGAGGAAATACTCGAGGCCAATCCGGACATGTTTGATATCACGGTATTCGGTGACGAGAAATACCCGAATTACAACCGTATTCTGCTTTCGCCGGTACTGGCCGGTGATATGGCTATCGATGACATTATTCTCAATGATGAGGACTGGTATGCGGAGCACGGGATTGCCCTGCGCATGGGACAGCGCATCAGTGAGATTCAGCGCGGCTACAAGCGGGTCATCGCCGCGGACGGCTCCGAGACCGAGTACGACAACCTGATTATCGCAACCGGCTCGATACCGTTCATCCTGCCGATTCCGGGCGTGGACAAGGAGGGCATTATTACCTTCCGCAACATCGATGATTGCAGGAAGATGATGGACGCCGCCAAGACATGCAAAAGAGTTGCGGTGATTGGCGGCGGTCTGCTGGGGCTTGAGGCTGCCAAGGGCCTGATCAACCTCGGCATGGACGTGATGGTGATCCATGATCAGCCCACGCTGATGAACATGCAGCTGGATGAGACCGCCGGCGACATGTTGCGTCATTCGCTTGAGTCGCAGGGGATGAAGTTTCGACTTTCCACCCTGACCATTGCAGTGCTTGGCAAGGAACGTGTGACCGGCCTGCTGTTTGCGGATGGCAGCTCGCTGGATTGTGATTTTCTGGTCATGGCTGTCGGTATCCGCCCGAACAAGGCCCTGGCGGAAGAGGCCAGCCTTTACTGCAACCGTGGCATTATCGTGAACGATTACATGCAGACAATCACCGACCCTTCGGTTTATGCCGTAGGCGAATGTGCCGAGCATCGTGGCAAAACCTATGGCCTGGTCGCACCGCTGTTTGAGCAGGCCAGGATCCTTGCCTGGCAGATTACAGGGCAGGGATTGAAGCAATATGGCGGATCAGCCGTATCCACAAAGCTCAAGGTATCCGGCGTCGACGTGTTTTCCGCCGGTGACTTTCAGGGCTCGCCCGAGGCCGATGTGATCGAGTATCTGGACCGCTCCGGTGGTATGTACAAAAAGCTGATACTTGAGGATAACAAAATCGCCGGTGCCGTCATGTTTGGCGATACGGCGGATGGCCCGAATTTCTTCCGCATGCTGCAGGAGGGCCGGGATGTCTCCGATCAGCGGTCCACGCTGCTGTTCGGCAGCTCCGTACTCGGCGATTCCGGTCACTCGGGCATCGATCAGGCCTCGCAGATGTCGCCGGACACGATTGTTTGCGGCTGTAACGGGGTTACCAAGCAGGCAATCACCGATGCCATCGTCAAGGATGGCTGTACGACGCGCAAAGAGGTGACGGCCTGCACGAAGGCAGCAGGTTCCTGTGGCGGCTGCGGTGGGCTGGTCGAGCAGATTCTGGCCTCAGTGCTGGGTACTTCCTTTGATGCCACAGTGCAGGAGGAGCCGATCTGCGGCTGTACTGACCTGACACATGAGCAGGTCAAGTCAGCGATCAGGGAAAGGCACCTGACCATGGTGCGTGAGACCATGAACGTACTGGAATGGAAGGGTGAGGGCTGCCATATCTGTCGGCCGGCCATCAACTACTATATCGGCATGTACTGGCCGCTGAAGGCGGAAGATGACCGCTATTCCCGTGTCGTCAATGAGAAGATGCACGCGAACATCCAGAAGGATGGCACATATTCGGTCATTCCCCGTATTCACGGCGGCGAGGTGGCAGCCGATGCACTGATCCGCATTGGCAACGTCGCCAAGAAATACGGTGTACGCACGATCAAGATCACGGGTGGTCAGCGCATTGGCCTGTATGGCATCAGGAAGGAGGATCTTGTCTCCGTGTGGCGTGATCTGGATATGCCTTCCGGTTTTGCCTACGGCAAGGCCCTCAGAACCGTGAAGACCTGTGTAGGCTCCGAATGGTGTCGCTTTGGCACGCAGAACTCGACGGCCATGGGCATTCGGCTCGAAAAGACTTTCGAGCGTAGCTGGTATCCGGCCAAGACGAAGATGGCGGCGTCGGGCTGTCCGCGAAACTGCGCCGAGGCGACGATCAAGGATCTGGGTGTGGTCGGTGTCGAAGGCGGTTGGGAAATCTATGTGGGTGGCAATGGTGGCGTGAAGGTGCGAGCCGGAGACCTGCTCTGCCTGGTTGAAACGGATGACGAGGTTGTGGATATCACCAAGGCCTACCTTCAGTACTACCGTGAAACAGCCAGGCACAATGAACGTACGGCCCCGTGGCTGGAGCGCATGGGTCTGGCCAAGGTCAAGCAGGTGGTCGTGGAGGATAAGGAGAGCCGCGCAGCACTGATTGAGCGCATGGACCTTTACCTGTCCACGCTGACCACCGATCCCTGGCAGGAGCGCCTGAAGGATGAAAAGCAGCCGGGTGAGATGGTGGAGTTCAGGGAGTACACCCCGATTGATATCCCGGTGGAGGTGGTGAACGCATGAGTGCCAACGAAAAACACGGCTGGCATGAGGTCTGCCGCATGGAAGATGTTCCGCGTCTTGGAGGCCGGACGGTACGTGCCGGTCAAACAGAGATTGCCATTTTCCGGTTGAGTGATGATCGCATCCGCGCCGTGGCCAACCGCTGCCCACACAAGCAGGGCCCGCTGGCCGAGGGCATTGTCAGTGGTGACACAATCATCTGTCCGCTTCATGCGCGAAAAATCAATCTTGAATCGGGCGAGGTGCTACCACCGGACTCGGGCTGTGTGAAAACCTATCCGGTGAAGGTTGAGGACGGGCTTGTTCTGCTCCGCTTGTAGATAGAAATCAGGAAGAACTAAAAAAGGAGGCTATGATGGCTTACGTAAAACCTGATGTTGTTGTTGAAAACATGCTGCTGGCTGGTGCCAGCAAGGCGAGCCTGTCCGTCAAGGACATGCTGATTCGTGGGGCACTGTCCGGCGTATTTCTGGGCTATGCCACGACATTGGCGATTGCTGCGATTACGCAGACGGGACTGGGCATTGTCGGGGCAATCATCTTCCCGGTTGGCTTTGTCATGATTATTCTGCTTGGCCTTGAGCTTGCCACGGGAAACTTCGCACTGTTACCGATTGCGGTCATGGATGGCAGGACGACGATGGCCAGACTGGCCTTCAACTGGTTTTGGGTGCTGCTTGGCAATCTGATTGGTGGTGTGCTCTACGCCTTTCTGTACTACGTCGTTATGACCAAGATGGGGCACGTTGATCCCGCTACCCTGGCGGCTACGAAGAAGGTGATTGCCGTGGCCGAGCACAAGACTATTGCCTATGCGCATCTGGGGTTTGCGGGCACGCTTTCCGCCTTCACGAGTGCTGTTCTGTGCAACTGGATGGTTACCTTGGGTGCAGTCATGGCGCTGACCTCGACGACCACGATCGGCAAGATCGGTGCCATGTGGCTGCCCATCATGACTTTCTTCGCACTTGGCTACGAGCATGCCATCGTCAACATGTTTGTGATTCCTGCCGGCATCATGCTTGGGGCGCATGTAACCATTGCGGACTGGTGGCTATGGAACGAGATCCCGGTCATTCTGGGAAATATCGTGGGTGGCATGCTGTTCACGGGCATGGCCCTCTATGTGACGGCGAGGAAAGGGCAGGCCACAGCCCAGGGCCGCTGAAGGCCTGCATCTGTTCTTCATTCGTGCGTACCGGGAAACAGGACTTTCCCGGTACGTTGCGAGGCACACGCTTACAACATTTCTCCGACAAAAAGAAAGGAATCGCAATGAATGTATCAAGATGGGAAAGGACATTCAGGGGGCTATTGCTGCTGACGGGCGTGGTATTTGTAGCGGGTCAGTATGCGCAGGCGGTTGAGGTTCAGGTGGGCGGCTCCATCCGACCGCGTTTTG
>CAZROR010000050.1:0-12629 GCA_964601765.1 uncultured Zetaproteobacteria bacterium | reverse complement strand
CGCGCCTTGGCCCGCATCCATTCGGTGGCAGCGGCGACATTCGTCGGACGTAGCGTGAACAGGCCCTAATTGAGTTCCACGTCTCCGCTGGTAGCGTGCCCAGGCCATGAGTAAACAGGATCAATCCGCTGAACTGGTCAGGCTGCGCGCTGCGATTGATGCCGTGGATGATGAGCTTCTGGCCCTGATCGAAAGGCGGGCGGAGCTTGCTGCGAAGGTGGGGGAGCATAAGGAGCACCAGGGCAACGGGCCCTATTATGTGCCCAGTCGCGAGGCCAATATCATCCGGCGTCTTCTGGCAGCGAGCAGTGGCCGCATTCCGGAGGCCGCCCTGCATGGCATTTTCCGGGAAATCATTGGCGCCTGCCTGGCCATGGAGGCACCCCAGACTATCGCCTATCTGGGCCCGGAGGGCACCTTCACGCATGCGGCCTCAACGCGTCAGTTTGGTTCTGCGGCACATTATCTGGCCTGCAGGAGCCTGGATGAGGTGTTTGATGAGGTGGAATCCGGCCGTGCCAGTTATGGGGTGGTGCCGGTGGAGAATGCCTATGAGGGAGCAGTGACGAGCACACTGGATCTGTTCGCGGACCGCGATGTATCCATCTGTGCCGAGGTGCTGTTGCAGATCCACCATCACCTGCTGACACGTGCCGCGCGGCTGGAAGATGTGCGCGTGGTGATGTCGCATGCGCAGGCCCTGGCCCAGTGTAAGAAGTGGCTGCAGTCGAATGTGCCGGGGGCAGAGCTGCGCGAGGCCGAATCCACGGCTCGTGCCGCCGAGGCGGTCGCCAAAAAGGTCAGCATGGCCGCCATTGCCTCGCGTGACATCGCGAAGCGGCTCGGGCTACCGATTTTACGTGAGAATATCGAGGATCATCACGGCAACACGACACGCTTTCTGGTGATCGGGCAGCACGACTCTCCGCCCTCGGGCGAGGACAAGACGGCGCTTGTCATGTCCGTACCGGACAGGCCGGGAGCCCTGCATGCCCTGTTGGAGCCGTTTTCCCGGAGGGGGATCGGGCTGAGCCGGATTGAGTCGCGGCCCTCCAGAAAGAAGATGTGGGAGTATGTGTTCTTCGTCGACCTGCACGGCCACCGGGAAGATGCCAACGTGGCGGAGGCGCTCGCGGACATTCGCGCCATGCCCGGGGCCTACCTGAAGGTGCTGGGCTCCTATCCCGTTTCCAGCAGTCTTTAACAACCTGTTATGACATCGGTACTTGCAGCAAAGGAATGCGGGCATGTGGACTGGTCGGTGCGTGCCGTAAGCCAGAGCGGTCGGTTGCATCCCTATGTGCCCGGTAAGCCGGTGGCACAGCTGCTGGCTGAAAGGGGGCTGAGTGAGGCCATCAAGCTGGCCTCGAATGAAAACCCGTATGGCCCCTCGCCAAAGGCGATGGCAGCGGTGCGCGAAGCTGCCTGTGAGGTGCATCGCTATCCGGATGGTGATGCCAGTGAACTGAGGCAGGTGCTCGCGGAGAGGCATGGTGTGGTACCGGAGAACATCCTGGTCGGCAATGGCTCCAACGAAGTGCTTGAGCTCTTGATCCGCACCTTTGCCAGCCGTGACGATGAGGTGGTCTACGCCGGCCGTGCCTTTATCGTCTATGCGCTGGCGACAACGGCAGCGGGTGCAAAGGGTGTGGCCGTACCGGAGGCTGATGGGCTGGCCCATGATCTCGATGCCATGGCGGCCGCCGTAAATGAGAAAACAAAGGTGGTGTGCATCGCCAATCCGAACAATCCGACCGGTACGCTACATGCATTACCGGCACTGCAGCAATTCCTGGATGTGTTGCCACGCCAGGTTATCGTGATCCTGGACGAGGCCTATTACGAGTATGTGGCGGATGAAATCGGGGACAGCATCGGCACGCTGCATCATCCGGGCCTCGTTACCTGCCGCACATTTTCCAAGGCCTATGGCCTGGCTGGCTTGCGTATCGGTTATGCGGTTGGTGATGCAGATATTCTGGCCCTGGTCAACCGCTTCCGGGAGCCGTTCAACGTCAGCCTTCCGGCCCAGCGGGCGGCGCTGGCGGCGTTGGCAGACACTCCCTGGGTTATGGCGAAGGTTGCCGAGTGCAAGGCGGAGCGGCAACGGCTCGAATCAGCGCTGGCAGCGCTGGGGCTGCTCGGCGGCCGAAGCCATGGCAATTTTGTGTTGCTCAGGCACAGTCGGGCAGCCTTTGTTTTGCACAGCCTTGAGGATCGGGGCATCATCCCGCGCCCGCTTGCTCCCTACGGTATGCCGGATTATCTGCGTATTACGGTAGGGACGGCGGAAGAAAACGCGCACCTGCTGGCGGCCCTCGAGGCAATCGCGGGAGCGCTCGAAGATGCAGGATAGGGCACAGGAGCTGGTGATGGGCGCGTTGGCTGGTCATCTCGTTGTCATCGGTGTCGGACTCATCGGGGGCTCGGTGGCGCGCGCTTTAAGGCGTGCCGGGTGCGTGGCACGCGTTACCGGCGTGGGCCGTAGCCAGGCCAATCTCGAGCGGGCGCTGGCGCTTGGTGTAGTGGATGCCGTGGATACGGACATTGCCAGGGCCGTGCGTGATGCCGATACAGTACTTGTCAGTGTGCCAATGGGTGCTTATGACGCTGTTTTTTCGGCCATGGCAGGCACATTGCCGGCTGCAGCGGTCGTGACTGATGCCGGCAGCACCAAGCAGGCAGCTATTGCGGCAGCCCGACGCGGGCTCAAGCAGCTGGGGCGTTTTGTGCCGGCACACCCTATCGCCGGGACCGAGCGGTCCGGAGTGGAGGCCTCGTTTGCCGAGCTCTTTGATGATCGCTTGTGTATTCTGACACCGTTGGATGAAACCGAGCCCGCAGCGCTGGACGCGGTTCAGGCCATATGGCGGGCAACGGGTGCCCGCACGGAGTGTATGAGCCCCGCCGACCATGATGATTTTCTGGCTGCTGTCAGCCATTTGCCGCATATGGCCGCCTATGCGCTGGTGAATGCCGTACGCAGGCTCGGTAATGCAGAGCATGATCCGTTCAGGTTTGCGGCTGGCGGCTTCCGGGACTTTACACGGATTGCGTCCTCATCACCGGCCATGTGGCGTGATATCGCGCTTGCCAATCGTGAGGCCCTGCTGCACAAGATGGATGTACTACAAGCCGAGCTGCGTGATATTCGCGCTGCCCTGGAAGCAGGAGATGGCGACAGACTGCTGCAGTTTTTCACCGAGGCGAAGAAGGCGCGCGACAACTGGCTTGCAACACATGGCGGTACGCTATGAGCGACACGCTGATCGCAGGCCCCGCACCTGCGCCACTGACAGGTAGCCTCCAGCCGCCAGGTGACAAATCCATCTCACATCGTGCTGTCATGCTGGCAGCACTGGCCGATGGCGATACCCGCATCGGGGGCTTCCTGCCCGGTGAGGATAATCTGGCGACCGCCCGCATGTTTTCACAGATGGGAGTGCGGATAGAGTGGCTGGATACAGCAAAAACTGCGCTACAAGTGCATGGCGTAGGCCTGCGCGGGCTGAAAGCACCGGAAGGTGTGCTGGATGCGGGCAACAGCGGTACCGCCGTACGGCTCATGACCGGTGTGCTGGCCGGGCAGTCCTTTGCCAGCACGCTGGACGGCGATGCGTCCCTGCGCCGGCGCCCGATGCGCCGGGTCGTGGAACCGGTGCGGCGCATGGGTGCCCGGGTTGAAGGCAGGGATGGTGGAGAATATCTGCCACTGACCATTCATGGTGGTGCTCTGCATGGCATCGAGCATGTCTCGCCGGTTGCCAGCGCGCAGGTGAAGTCGTGTGTGCTGCTGGCCGGCTTGTATGCTGAAGGGCTCACGTGTGTGCGTGAGCCCCGCCCAAGCCGCGATCACACGGAGCGCATGCTGCCGCTGTTCGGTCAGCCAGTTGAGGTGCGGGACAATGCCGTGACCCTTATGCCGGTCGGCCGGCTGGTTGCGCCGGATGCGGAGGTAAGTATCCCGGCTGATCCTTCTTCGGCCAGCTTTTTCGCCGTGGCGGCCAGTCTTGTGCCGGGTTCGGAAATTTATCTCCGCGGGTTGGGTGTGAACCCCCGCCGCGATGGCTGGCGGCGGATTTTGTCAGCCATGGGCGGTGCGATGACGGAAGAAGGCTGTACCACGCTTGGAGAAGAGCCGGTAGCGGATATTGTGGTTTCTCATACACGCCTGCACGGTCTGCAGGTGGATAGTACGGATGTAGCTGATGCCATCGATGAATTTCCGATACTATTTGTGGCTGCAGCGCTGGCTGAGGGTGAATTTACGCTTTGCGGTGCCGGTGAGCTGCGTGTGAAAGAAAGCGACCGCATCGCCAGCATGGCGGCATGTCTTGCGGCCTGCGGGGTGGAAGTGCGGGAGGCGGCGGACGGTATCCGGATCCGCGGCAGGGATACGCTGCGCGGTGGTGTCAGTATTGATGCCATGGGGGATCATCGCATAGCTATGGCCATGGCCGTGGCCGCGCAATGTGCAACCGGGGCGGTTGAGATACGCCGTGCCGGCGGCATTCATACCTCATTCCCCGGCTTCGTGGACATGGCGCGTGCCATCGGCATGCAGGTGGCCTGGGCGTGAGTGTGGCCGAATGGCAGCCGGTCCCCGGTTTGAAGATTGCCATCGACGGCCCTTCCGGTTCGGGTAAGGGCACGGTAGCTGCACAGATTGCCCAGAAGCTTGGCCTGCCGGTACTCGACTCCGGCCTGCTCTACCGCTTTACGGCCTGTCTGGCGTCAGACAGCCACGTGCCGCTGGATGATGCCGGGGCCCTGGTTGATATGCTGGATGCGGCCGAGTCAGATATGGACTGGCAGCCATCCGGCCTGTTTTTTCGGGGCGAGGACTGGACCGGCCGCTTGCGTAGCGAGGCGGCCGGCAGCATGGCCTCACAGGTCGCAGCGCTGATTCCGGTGCGTGAAAGGCTTTTGCAGGTACAGCGCAGGCTTGCAGCGGCCGGGTGCGTGATGGACGGGCGCGATATCGGCACTGTTGTGTTGCCGGATGCGCAGGCCAAATTCTATCTGACTGCCTCGGTGCAGGCACGCGCGCGCCGCCGCTGGCTGCAGTTGCAGGGCACAGAGGCGGAGGATAGCTTCGCGGCCATCATTGCCGACATGAAGGCGCGCGACCGGCGGGACATGGAACGGGAACATGCGCCGCTCAAGCAGGCACAGGATGCCGTCCATATCGATACCACGACAATGCGCGTGGATGAGGTTGTTGACCGCATGCTTGCCATTCTCGAACGTCGTGGCCTGATCCGGCGCACCGGCGGCAATGCATGAATCGTGACAAACGAAGGCGAAACATGAGCACGGCGGATATGCAATCCACTCCCCCTTCCGGGGACGAAAAACAGCTTGCGGCTGACAACCAGCCGGAAGAGGAAAATTTCAAAAAGCTTCTCGAGGCATCACTGCGTGAGCAGCCGGCGCTGCGCCGCGGCCAGCTCGTCAAGGGAACGGTTATCAGCGTTGCCGATGATTCCGTAACTGTCGACATTGGCGCCAAGGCAGAGGGCAGCCTGCCCGTCAGCGAATTTGCAGCGATGGGCATGGATGTGCCGACAGTTGGCGATGAGGTTGAAGTACTGGTCAAGTCTTTCGGCGAGGGAGATTCAAGCATTTCGGCGCTGGCGGCGCATCGTCAGCGGTTGTGGGCCGGGATCGAGCAGGCGTTGCAGGATGGCACGCCTGTATCTGCGACGATCGATGCGGAGGTCAAGGGAGGCTATCGGGTGGACCTCGGGGGGCTTTCCGCCTTCATGCCGAAATCGGAGGCGGATATCAGCCCGCATACGGCAGCCACGACGCTGATCGGTGAGCGCTGCACAGTCGCCGTGCTGAAGGCAGAACGTAAGCCTGAGAACATCGTAGTTTCCAGAAAACAGCCGCTGGCGCGTGAGGCGGATGAGAGGCGCCAGGCCTTTTTTGCCAAGGCCAGCGTGGGTGACAGGGTCAGCGGTGAAGTGAAGCGCCTGGCCGATTTTGGTGCCTTTGTCGATATCGGTGGTGTGGATGCCCTGCTGCATGTATCGGACATTGCCTGGCGCCGTCTGTCACATCCACAGGAAATGCTGAGCGTGGGCCAGCAAGTGACAGCCGAAATCATCAAGCTGGATGCTGAGGCAGGCAAAGTGAGTATTTCCATGCGCACATTGCAGGCGGATCCATGGCAGGGCGTGAGCGAGAAATATGAACAGGGTATGCGGCTGACCGGTACTGTCCGACGTCTGTTGGATTTTGGTGCCATGGTCGAGCTTGAGCCCGGCGTGGAGGGGATGATTCATCGTTCGGAAATGAGCTGGATGCGCAAGGATGTCAATCCGGCATCAGTATTGGCGGTTGGCGATGTCGTGGATGTGGCGGTACTCAGTGTCGATGCGGACAAGCGCCGTATTGCACTCAGCCTCAAGGAGGTGATGGAGAACCCATGGCAGGCGTGGCTGAGCGAGCATCCGGTAGGCTCCAGGGTCAAAGGGCGGGTACGCAACAAGACGGACTTTGGTATGTTCATCGGCCTGGATGAGGGGCTCGATGGGCTCGTGCATGTCGGTGAGCTTTCCTGGGATCGACCGGGCGAAGAAGTACTGGCGGAATATGAAAAAGGGCAGGAAGTGGAGTGTGTAGTGCGTGGCGTGGACGTCGACCGGCAGCGCATCTCACTCAGCATTCGCCGTCTGGCCGAGGATCCGCTGTCATTGTTTCTGGATGGTGCCGGGCGCGGCATGAAGGTCAGTGGCGAGGTTGTGGAGGTGAAGCCATCATCCCTGATTGTGACCCTGGCCGAAGGCGTGCAGGCTGTACTGCCGATGCGCGAGGTGCCGCGCGAGGAGTCCACGCCGAAGGCAGGTGACAAGATCGAGGCGAAGGTAATCGAGGTAGACAAGCGTCGCCGCAGGGTTGTGCTTTCTGTGCGGCAGCTTCAGCGCGATGAGGAACGGGATGCCATCCGCCACTACCGGCAGGATCTGGCGACACAGGATACGCCTTCAGCGCTGGCACTGGAATTGCAGCGCACGCTGCTGGCACAGGCTGAAAGGGAAAAGAAGTCTGCTGCGGGGAAAGGCACAAAGAAGTCCAATAGTGGGAAGACGGCCTCACCCAAAGCGGCAAAACGGTCCCATACAGGGCGGACAAAAGCGACGCAGGCTTGACGATGGTTGACGAAAGCAGGAGGGAGCCATGACCAAATCCGAACTCGTAGAAATGATTGCGGATGCTCAGGATGGCATCACACGACGCGAGGCCGAGGTGGTGGTCAACACCGTTTTCGGTGCCATCAGCAACGCGCTGGCGGCTGGTGATCGTGTGGAGCTCCGTGGCTTCGGCAGTTTTACCACCCGGCAACGCCGTACCCGTACGGGCAGGAACCCGAAGACCGGGGTGAGTGTGACTGTCCCCGCTAAGGTTGTACCGCACTTCAAGCCCGGCAAGCTCTTGCGGGAGCGTGTCGACAACGGCTGAACGCTTTTCAGCCGGGGGATATTCCCACCGGTATATTCTGTTCATTCGTTTTCTCTGTAGACTGGCTGGCCCGGCAGGCCGGATGTGGCCTGTGGATTTTTGCGCATGAAAGGCTATGGGGAAGTGCAATGAACTGGATCAATGTTGTTGTCGTTTTGCTGCTGACATCGCTTGCTACGATGTTTGCCCTGTCCAATATGATACCGGTACAGATTGCATTTGCCGGCATGGTTTCCGGTGCCATCCCGGTTTATATCCCCGTATTTATTGCCTTCATCATTGGTTTTGCCGGCGGCATGCTGTCGCTGAGCTTCTCACGCCAGAAACACAAGCAGGAAATCAGACGGCTCAGGCGCGACAATGAGCGCTTGCAGCAGGAAGTGGACAACCTGCGCAACTTTCCCCTGCAAGACGAGCTATGAACGTATTGATTCTGGTCGCCCTGCTGGTGGCCATTTTCCTTTTGCTGTGGCTTGTATGGCAGCAGCGGGAGGCGGAGATGGAGACGCCGGTGCAGGAGGATGCCCGCATTTCCCCGTTGCTGCGCGGCATCAATTATCTGCTGAGCGACGAGCCGGATCGTGCATTACGCGAGCTCGTACAGGTGGCAAGGCTGCGCACCGAAACGGCAGAGGTGTATCTGGCGCTGGGCGGCATGTTCCGTGCCAGAGGGGAGTATGGGCGTGCCGTCCGCATTCACCAGAACCTGCTGGTGCGCCCGGACTTGCCTGAAAGCCTGCATATGCAGGCGCAATTGGCCTTAGCCCAGGATTTTCAGGCTGGTGGGCTGCTCGATCGTGCCCTGGTGCAGTATGGCAGGGTGCTGGACAGGCAACCGGATCACGTACAGGCCCTGGAAGCATGCCTGCGCATCCGCGAACAGAGCAGTGAATGGAAAAAGGCGGAAGAGCTGCTGACACGGCTGGACCGCGTGCGCGGGACATCCTCAAGCCTGCATCGGGCCTACCTGCTGGCCGAGATGGCGAGGGAATACAATGCGCAGGGCCAGCATCACCTCGCGCTGCAGACGGCGGAGCAGGCGATTCGCACGGATGCAGGCTGTGCCTCCGCACATGTATTACTGACTGAAATGCACCTGGCCGGCCATGATGAGGCCGCCGCGCTTGCGAGCATGCAAAGCCTGCGTGATTCTGCACCCCAGCATATGCCTTTGCTTGTGCCTCTGCTACTGGCAGCCCGTGACATCTATCAGAAAAAGGGCAGGGCCTTCCTGCTGGGCTACTGGAAGGAAAAGAAGGATGAGGCATTTGCTTTGGCCTGGCTGGAGGCTGTTTACGATGCCCAGGGGCGGCAACAAGCCAACCACCTGCTGACAGCACTCGGCTTCTCCCCATCCAGCCTGCGCGCATGCCTGCGTCTCGAGGCCGTTGCTGGCAAGGACGATGCGCCATTGACTGCATTTGCACGGCAGTGGCGGAAAACCGTGCGCAACTACTATTGTGCCGAATGTGGCGTGGAAGTGGTGGAAATGCGCTGGCAGTGTCCCGGCTGCCATGAGTGGGGAAGCATGCGGCCAATTGGCGGGGAGGACTTGTAATGCGGGATCGGTTGATGGTGGCGCTCGATGTGCCGGATAAGTGCAAGGCGCTGGCCATGCGCGATCTGCTTGTGGATGAGGCAGGCTGGCTCAAGGTGGGGTTGCGCCTGTTTGTGGCTGAAGGCCCTGCGCTTGTTAGTACGCTGCTGAAGACACACCGGATATTTCTTGATCTGAAGTTCCATGACATTCCGAACACGGTGGCTGAGGCCGTGGCCAGCGCCGGTGCCCTGGGTGTACAGATGCTGAATGTACATGCCGCAGGTGGTGAAGCGATGCTGCTTGCTGCGGCTGAAGCCGCTGATGCCTTTCCGGAGATGCGGCTGATCGCAGTAACCGTACTAACCAGCCAGGGCACGCCTCCGAATCAGGCACAGTCGGAGGTGCTCCGGCATGCCAGGGCGGCGCACCAGGCGGGGCTGCATGGCGTAGTGTGCAGCGCACATGAAGCGGCTGCCGTGAAGCGGGCCTGTGGCCATGACTTCATTACGGTGATACCGGGCATCCGCTGGGGCGGGCAGGCGACACAGGATCAAAGGCGTGTGGCTGATCCTGCCATGGCGATGCGCGCCGGAGCGGACTACATCGTTGTCGGTCGTCCCATTCTGCAGGCGACGGATCCACGGGCAGCTGCCCGCGAGGCCGTCGCGATGATGCGGGAGGCATAATCATGGATGTAGCCGTATTCCCCTATGAGACCGTACTAGCCCCGTATGCCTGCACATCGGCGCAGTCGCGTGGGCGGCGGTATGCAGAGCCGGAATCGGCGGGACGAAACGTATTCCAGCGCGATCGGGACCGCATTATTCACTCCACCGCCTTTCGGCGTCTGGAGTACAAAACGCAGGTATTCGTGAACCATGAAGGCGATCACTACCGCACACGACTGACGCATTCCATTGAAGTGGGGCAGATAGCCGTGTCCATTTGCCGGGCGCTTCGCCTGCATGAGGATCTGGCCCAGGCCGTGGCCCTGGCACACGATCTGGGACATACCCCGTTCGGGCATTCGGGTCAGGATGCGCTCAATGCGGTGATGGAGCCCTATGGCGGCTTTGAGCACAACCGGCAATCACTTCGGGTCGTTGAAAAGCTCGAACAGCGTTATGTCGCCTTCCCGGGGCTGAATCTGAGCTATGAGGCGCGCGAGGGCATTATCAAGCACTCTTCCCAGTATGATGCGCCGGAGGCCGGCAATCTGAAGGAGTATCATCCGGAGGAGCAGGCCACGCTGGAGGCGCAAATTGGCAACCTGGCGGATGAAATCGCCTACAATAATCACGATGTGGACGATGGCATCCGGGCGGGCATCCTGCACATCAATGACCTGAATGGCACGGCGCTCTTCCGGCGGCATTACGACGAAGTCATGACGGCACATCCCGGCATCGATGAGCGACGCGCTACCCATGAGATTGTGCGGCGCATGATCAATTTCCTGATTACGGATGTGATCCGTGAAACAGAGCGACGGCTGCAGGCAGCAGGTGTGCATAGCCTTGCGGATGTACGTGCAGCGCGCACGCCGCTGGTTGGCTTTTCATCCGAGATCAGCCGCATGAATGACGAGCTCAAGGCATTTTTATACAAGAATATGTACAGGAATTATCGCGTGGCCCGTATGGCCAAAAAGGCCGAACGCGTCATCCGCGATCTTTTCCTCGCCTACATGGATGAGCCGGCCATGCTGCCGGTGGGACCGGCACGCAAGTACGTCGCCGCACAGGGTAAGGCACGGCAGGCGCGAGTTGTGGCCGATTACATTGCCGGCATGACCGATCGCTATGCCCTGGAGGAGCATGACCGGCTGTTTGATCTGCACGCCCGGACCTGAGGGCAGGTCTGCCGGGTGCTCCCCGTTTCAGTTTGGGCCGGATCCGGAGATCTGTCATGGAGAGTGATATGTTCCAATGACGCGTCCAGTGGTGATGTTAACAGGCCCTAGTTGACAGCTTCATAGTTATGTACTGCAAGGTTTCGGAATCCGACAGCCTTTTTCATTTGTTCAGCGAGCTCCGAAGGGATAATTCCCATGTCACACAGGCTGTCGAATACCTGCCCCATCGTATTCGGAGGAGGAACATTGGCCCCTGAGATCAGTTTTGCACCGATATCCACACAACTCTGTATGGCACGGGTAAGGTTCAGTGTAAGAATATCTTGTGCATCGTAATCCTTGCTCAGTGTTTCTACATCCGGCGGGCACTTTTCTTCGATTCTTTGCAGTGAACGGCGCAGGGATTCCAGCTTTTATTCAGTTACATCCCGATCCATTCCCGCCTCCGTTCTCGAAGTATTCTGCTCCGGTAAGGCATAAAATCTGCCTGCTCGAAAAGGTGGCGGACAAGCAGGCGGGCGTAGCGTGCATCATCACCGATCAGTCTTCTGCCAGTGGCCAGAATCTGACCCAGCAGTGGCTCGCCTGCAACGGATAGGTCAATCAGGTCAACCGGCCGTCCCAGAGCTTCTGCAAGTGCAGAAATTAAGGAAGCCTTTTCCTGGATGCCAAGCGGTTGCCCGGCTTCTACCGCAATATCCACATCACTGTCTGGACGGGGGCGGCCTGAGGCCAGGGAGCCGAACAAAAGTGCCAAGTGGATATCAGGGAATTTCTCAAGCACTTTCCTGATGTGCTCATCAATAGCTTCCTTTGTATGCCTGTGACAGTGCATTCCGTGATCATCCGGCATGCATGCACTAATTTCAAGGAAGAAACCGGTGGTAGCAAAGGGTTATCGGGCAGGAGTGGTGACTACTGATCATGGTATACGGATGAGGATGACGGAGATGTTATCTGGTCCACCCGCATCATTGGCCAGATGGATGAGCATTTCCGCTGTTTTTTTCAGGTCGGTATCGTTTGCCACCAGTGACTGGCAGATAGCCGCGTCTGTGACAGCATCGCTCAGGCCGTCCGAACACAGAAGGTAGATATCTCCCGGCCGGGTACTGTGGAGGCTTACATCAGGTGTGACATCGTCATCCAGCCCGAGCGCTTGGGTTACAATGTGACGCTGGGGTGAATGGCGAGCCTCATCGGCACTGATGATGCCTGCCTCGACATACTCCTGAACAAGCGAATGATCCCGCGTCAATGGGGCAAGCATGCCACGGCGCAGCCTGTAGGCGCGCGAGTCACCGACATGGGCCACGGCCATGCGAGCATCGACAAACAGGGTGGTGACCACGGTTGTCCCCATGCCGGTGCAATCTGGGCGCTCACTGGCTGTGCGCAGGATGTTCGTATTGGCATGCCTGATGGCCTGCCGCAACAGCTGCTGCATGTTCGAATCAGGGGTAATCTTTCCAGACGGTAATGGCCTTTGTGCAAAGAAGTCGCAGACAGAATCCACGGCTATGCGGCTTGCTATTTCTCCGGCCGCATGGCCGCCCAGCCCGTCCGCCAGCACGGCAAGGCCGGATGCAGGGCTGATACGCACGCAGTCCTCGTTGTATTCACGCATACGACCCGTATCGCTCAGCGCGAACATCTGAATCTTGCCGTCCATATCCCCAGTATAGCCCCATCCCCCAATCACGAGTCACGAATCACCAATCACAGCCCTCCCCTCCCAATTACTAATCCCGAATCACCAGTTACGAG
>CAZROR010000049.1:0-13098 GCA_964601765.1 uncultured Zetaproteobacteria bacterium | reverse complement strand
AGCCGGTGTTTCCACGCATGGAATAATCGGGGGGTCTTAAATCCCTGAATCCGATATTGATTTTTTTGAGGAATATCGGGATTTCTGACCTTTTCCCGGTAAAAAAGTGACCTATTGTCCGAGCGCGATTAGACACCCTCGGATGATAGGTCATTTTTCTTCTTCCTTGTCGGAGTCCTTAAAAATCTACTACTGTGTGATGAGGCCAGTGGCTAAAACAGCCTTGTTTCTTGCTTCCCCACCTGCTCGTTATGCTCCCCCCAAGTCCGGTATACTCCTGGAAGATTGCCAAACCAACCGCTGGGATTCATCATCAAAGCATGCCCCGAAAATTTATCAGGCGATATATGCCGAACCCGGATACGATACGTCATCACCAGCATTTACAGTGCTTTGGCCGGCTACTTCATGACCCGGGACTGTGGCATCTGAACCGGCGCTCCGTCGCCGGAGCCTTTTTTGTGGGATTGGCGGCTGCCTTTGTTCCTGTACCTTTCCAGATGGTGTTGGCGGCTGGTGTGGCCATCATGCTACGTGTGAACCTGCCCATTTCGGTGGCTTTGGTTTGGGTGACCAATCCGCTGACTATGCCACCGCTGTTTTATTTCGCCTACAAAGTAGGGGCAGGGGTCATGGCGGTACCACCGCAGCCGTTCAATTTCGAGCTTTCCCTGAGCTGGTTCAGTGAGGGCATCATGGCAATCTGGCAGCCGTTTCTGCTTGGCTGTCTTATTGTGGGCCTGAGCAGTGGGGTTTTGGGCTATGGCCTGATTCTGCTGCTGTGGCGAGGTTACGTTGTCTGGAAGCGAAAGCGCCGACCGTATCGGCTGTAGCGTCCGGGTTAGCGGGGTAGTTCGGAGAAGCCCATCAAGTACTCATCGACGGCACGGGCACACTGCCGTCCCTCACGAATCGCCCAAACGATCAATGATTGCCCCCGACGCATGTCTCCGGCTGTGAATACCTTTTCCAGACTTGTACGGTAGGATGCGGTATCGGCCTGCACATTGCCACGCTCATCCAGGGCAACACCGAGCTCCTTGAGCATGCCTTCGTGTATCGGATGCACAAAGCCCATGGCGAGCAACACGAGATCCGCCTTCAGCTGAAACCTGCTGTCTGGAATCTTCATCATCTTCCACTGGCCGGTTTCATCCTTTTGCCAGTTCACGCGTACGCATTCAATAGCTGTGACGTGACCGTGTTCACCGATGAAACGTTTCGTAGATACGGCAAAGTCCCGCTCACAGCCTTCTTCATGTGACGTGGATGTGCGTAGTTTCATGGGCCAGTTGGGCCAGGTTAGCAGCTTGTCCGGGGCCTCAGGTGGCTTCGGAAGAATTTCAAGCTGGGTGATGCTTTCTGCCCCCTGCCGGTTGGCTGTACCGATACAGTCGCTGCCAGTGTCACCACCGCCAATGACCACAACGTGTTTGCCTTCTGCCGTGATGCTCTCCTCCATCGGAATATCGTCGCCAAGCACCCTGCGTGTCTGCTGGGGAAGGTACTCCATGGCGAAATGGATCCCCTTCAGCTCGCGTCCCGGTACGGGCAGATCGCGGGAATGCTCTGATCCCCCGCTAAGTACAACCGCATCGAATCCATCCATCAGCTCACGGGCAGAGATATCTACACCGACATGCACACCAGGGCGGAATTCGACGCCCTCCGCACGCATTTGTGCGAGACGGCGGTCAATGATGCCTTTATCGAGCTTGAAATTTGGGATGCCGTAGCGAAGCAGGCCACCGATACGGTCATTCTTCTCAAACAGAACAACATCATGTCCAGCGCGCGCCAGTTGCTGTGCACAGGCGAGCCCTGCCGGACCGGAACCAACAATGGCCACATGCTTGCCGGTTTTGTGCTCAGCGATACATGGCTCAATCCAGCCAGCTTCCCAGGCATGCTCCACGATGGCCAGCTCGATGTTCTTAATGGTCACCGGGTCGCCGATGAGGTTGACTGTGCATGCCTCCTCACAGGGGGCGGGGCAGACGCGCCCCGTGAATTCGGGGAAGTTGTTTGTGGAATGAAGCACCTCGATGGCTTCGTGCCAGCGACCACGGAATACCAGGTCGTTCCAGTCCGGGATGATGTTGTTGACTGGGCAGCCTTGGTGACAGAAGGGAATGCCACAGTCCATACAGCGTGCACCCTGGGTGGCCATGTCATCCGGCAGGCGCGTGAATTCCCCATAGTGTCCAATGCGGTCTGCAACTGGCTCCAAGCTGACATTTTCGCGTGCGTATTCCATGAATCCGGTTGGCTTACCCACGGACATGCTCCTTTCCTGCAGCCTGTTCTGCCTCCAGCTCGCGTAGTGCGCGGCGGTAGTCTACGGGCATAATCTTGACAAATTTTGTGACATACACATCCCAATTTTCGAGCACTAGCTTGGCGCGCGTGGAGTTCGTGTAGTGTCGGTGGCGCTCGATGAGCGTGCGCAGAATCTGTACATCGTTCTGGCTGAGTGAGTGACGGATATCTACGCGCCCGTGCGTTTCCAGATCCGGGCCCTGGTGATCGAACGCCTCCAGTGCCTCCGCCTCCGAGGCCACGGGCTCCAGCTCCACCTGGGCCATATTGCAACGGCGTTCAAAATCACCATCATCATCCAGCACATAAGCAATGCCGCCGCTCATGCCTGCGGCGAAGTTTCTGCCCGTGCTTCCCAGAACAACGACTGTGCCGCCAGTCATATACTCACATCCATGGTCCCCAACACCCTCGACAACGGCGATGGCTCCGGAGTTTCGCACGGCAAAGCGCTCACCGGCAACACCGCGGAAGTAGCATTCCCCGCTGATGGCGCCATAGAGCACAGTGTTGCCCACGATGATATTTTCCTCGGCGATAATCCCCGATTCAGCTGGTGGACAGATGACAATGTGACCACCAGACAGACCCTTGCCAACATAGTCGTTGCCGTCACCGGCAAGCTCCAGCGTCACACCGCGGGCAAGCCAGGCGCCGAAGCTTTGGCCGGCCGTACCGCGCCCCTTGATGACAATCGTGTCATCAGGAAGCCCAGCATGGCCGTAGCGCTTGGCCACCTCACCAGAGAGCATGGTGCCCGTGCTGCGATCGACATTCGTGATCTCGGTTTCGATGACGACGGGTGTTTTGCTTTCCAGTGCCGGCCGGGCCTGTGCAATCAGCTTCCGGTCCAGAATGTCTTCGAGCCCGTGCACCTGTCGTGTTGTGTTGTATTCCTCGCTGTGGTCTGCCACCTCGGCACGGTGCAGGATCGGCGAGAAGTCGAGACCCTGTGCCTTCCAGTGCGCAATGGCATGGTCCACATCCAGCAGGTCGGAGCGGCCGATCATATCGTCGAAGGTACGGAACCCGAGTTCAGCCATGTATTCGCGCACCTCCTCGGCCACAAACATGAAATAGTTGACGACATGCTCGGGCTTACCGACGAACTTCTTCCTGAGCTCTGGATCCTGAGTGGCCACGCCAACCGGGCAGGTATTCAGGTGGCATTTACGCATCATGATACAGCCTTCTGCGACCAATGCGATGGTACCAAAGCCGATTTCATCCGCGCCCAGCAGAGCAGCGATGAGCACGTCGCGGCCAGTACGCATCTGACCATCGGCCTGTAACCGCGTGCGGCTGCGCAGTCGGTTCAGCACGAGGGTCTGCTGGGTCTCAGCCAGGCCCAGCTCCCACGGCGTGCCGGCATGCTTGATGCTGGTCAGGGGGCTTGCGCCTGTGCCGCCGTCATGGCCGGCGATCACCACGTGGTCGGCATGTGCCTTGACGACACCGGCGGCAATGGTGCCGACGCCGATTTCCGAGACGAGCTTGACACTGATATCCGCATGCTCGTTGGTATTCTTCAGGTCGAAGATGAGCTGCGCCAGATCCTCGATTGAATAGATGTCGTGGTGTGGTGGCGGTGAAATCAGGCCTACACCGGGTGTGGAGTGACGCACACGGCCGATACGACGGTCTACCTTATGCCCCGGTAGCTGGCCGCCTTCGCCGGGCTTGGCGCCTTGGGCAATCTTGATCTGGATGGCGTCGGAGTTGGCCAGGTACTCCGTAGTGACGCCAAAGCGGCCCGAGGCTACCTGCTTGATGGCCGAGCGCATGGAATCACCATTCGGCAGCGGCTTGAAGCGCTCCGGCTCCTCGCCGCCCTCACCGGTATTGGACTTGCCACCCAGACGATTCATGGCGATGGCCAGCGTGGAATGTGCCTCATGTGATATCGAGCCGAAGGACATGGCTCCGGTGGCAAAGCGCTTGACGATCTCGCTGGCCGGCTCCACCTCATCGATCGGAATGGCCTTCCCGCTACCCTTGACCTTGAACATGCCGCGCAGCGTCAGCAGCTGGGCCGACTGGTCGTTCACCATGTGGGCATATTCCTTGTACATCATGTAGTCGCCGGCACGCACTGCGTGTTGCAGCTTGGCAATGGTCTCCGGGGTCAGCAGATGTGCATCTCCGCGCACGCGCCAGGCGTACTCGCCGCCGACGTCCAGGGCATTGCGATAGATCAGGGCATCGCCATAGGCATTCTTGTGCCAGCGCACACACTCCTCAGCAACCTCTTTCAGCCCTGCGCCCTCGATCTGGGTGACAGTACCGGTGAAGTATTTGTCAACAAACGTGCTGGCTAGCCCGACAACCTCGAAGATCTGGGCGCCGCAATAGGACTGGTACGTGGAAATGCCCATCTTGGACATGACCTTGAACAGCCCCTTATTGATCGCCTTGATATAACGGGTCTCTGCCTCGGTCTCGGAAATATCTTCCGGAATCAGGCCACGCTTGTGCATGTCCGAAAGGGTTTCAAAGGCCAGGTACGGGTTGATGGCCTCGGCACCATAGCCGGCCAGTGTGGCGAAATCATGCACTTCGCGCGCCGCACCGGTTTCGACCACGAGCCCGGTTTCCGTTCGCAGGCCGGCACGAATCAGGTGATGATGTACGGCGCTTGTAGCGAGCAGAGCGGGGATGGCAAGGTGATCGGCATCCATACCGCGGTCGGACAGGATAATGATATTCCCGTGAGCATTGATGGCCTTCTCTGCCTCGGCACACAGCCGCTCAAGTGCTGCTTCCATACCGGCCGCACCATCCGCGGCCGGGTAGCAGATGCTTAATGTCCTGGTGCGGAATTTTCCATCTGTATGCACATGGATGTGACGGATTTTCTCGAGGTCTGCATTGGTCAGGATGGGCTGGTGCACCTCTAGGCGCAGCATCGGATCGGAGGCCTCGAGGTCCAGCAGGTTTGGCCTGGGTCCGATGATGGAGGTCAGACTCATGACCATTTCCTCGCGGATTGGGTCAATGGCCGGGTTGGTCACTTGGGCAAACAGCTGGCGGAAATAGTCGGCCAGCGGTCGCGGGCGCTGGGAGAGCACGGCCAGTGGCGAGTCGTTGCCCATGGAGCCGACTGCCTCCTGGCCAGAGACGGCCATTGGCGCCATCAGGAACCTCAGGTGTTCCTGCGTGTAGCCAAAGGCCTGCTGCCGATCAAGCAGCGTGGCGTGATCCTCCGGCATCGGGGCTACCTCGGCGGGTAACTCCTCAAGCTGAATCTGGGTCTGGGCCAGGATGCGCTGGTATGGTCGTGCGTCAGCAAGCTTCGCCTTGATTTCAGCGTCATCGATAATACGCCCTTCCTCAAGGTCGATGAGGAACATCTTGCCCGGTTGCAGGCGCCACTTGCGCACGATTTTCTCTTCCGGAATGGCCAGCACGCCCATCTCAGAGGCCATGACCACGAGGTCATCCTCGGTAACGAGATAGCGGGCGGGCCTGAGGCCATTACGATCCAGTGTGGCACCGATCTGCCGGCCGTCCGTGAATGCCACGCCTGCCGGGCCGTCCCACGGCTCCATCAAGGCCGCATGATATTCATAGAAGGCCTTGCGCTTTTCCTCCATCAGGTTGTTGCCACTCCAGGCCTCGGGGATCAGCAGCATGGCTGCGTGAGCCAGGCTGTAGCCGCCGGCAACAAGCAGCTCGAGTGCATTATCGAAACAGGCTGAATCGGATTGGCCCTCCGGGATGATCGGCCACAGCTTGGCCAGGTCGTCACCCAGCAGCTTCGAAGACATATGTTGCTTGCGTGCATTCATCCAGTTGATGTTACCGCGCAGCGTGTTGATTTCACCGTTATGCGCGATCATGCGAAACGGATGTGCCAGCTCCCAGGCCGGAAAGGTGTTGGTGGAAAAACGCTGGTGCACAAGGGCCAGTGCCGAGGCAAGGCGCTCGTCCCGAAGGTCCGTGTAATAGGCACCAAGCTGGTGCGAAAGGAACATCCCCTTGTAAACGATGGTACGGCTCGACAGGGAGGCAAAGTAGAATGCGGCCTCATCCTCAAAATGTTGTGCCTCGATACGGTTTGCGGCCACGCGGCGGATGGTATACAGCTTGCGCTCGAAGGCATCCTGATCCGTGCACCGGTTACCCCGGCCGACAAACACCTGGCTGATCGCGGGTTCACAGCGCGTCACGCTTTCCGGTAGCCCGGCCCGCGCACTATCCGTGGGCACGTTGCGCCAGCCCAGCACCTCCTGGCCTTCCTCGCGGATGGCCGTCTCAATGATGTCCTTACACGTGGCACGATGATCTCCATTTTGCGGGAAAAATACCTGACCGACGCCATATTCTCCCTCGGCCGGAAGCGTAATACCGAGTTCTGGTGTGACGGCACGGAAAAAGGTGTCCGGAATCTGAATCAGGATGCCGGCACCGTCGCCTTCGCGCGGGTCGGCACCAACGGCACCACGGTGCGTGAGGTGCAGCAGGATCTCTAGCCCCTGCTGGATAATGTTGTGGCTTTTCCGATTCTTGATATGGGCAACGAATCCGACGCCGCAGGCATCATGCTCGTGGCTGGGGTCGTACAAACCTTGCTTGGGCGGCAGCGCCGATGAGCTCATGCTTTTACCTCGTTTTTGTCTGTTGGCTTGTCTGGTCATGCGTTACGCGTCATGCCAGGGTCGGCACCCGTTGCCAGTTGGGGTTTTTCGGGGCCTCTTCACGCAGAAGGCCGAAATATAGCGAAATGAGGCTGTATTCTCCAGACTGGGAAGCCGTGGTGGCGGATTTTTCTCGAGAGGGGCAGGTGATAGGTTTCGATACAATGCGCGACACAGCAGGATCAAGGCAGATAGACATGGGTGTTGTCCGGCAATGCGCAGCCGCGTATCCGGCCGAGGCAGTTTGGTTGCTTGCGGCGCTGGAGGATATCCAGGCCAGGCTGGGCTTCGTCCCCGCTGATGCCATAGCGCTATTGGCTGACCGCTTTGGAATGAGTCAGGCCGAGGTCAGAAATTTGGTAAAGGGCAGCGATGCTTTTCGGGACACACCGCCCGCACCTCACCTACTGCATGTCTGCCTGGGTCCGCTCTGTGCGGCTGCGGGGGGACATGATCTGCTGACTGAGGCAAAAGCTGCAATGGACGGGCGAAATGATGTGGATTGTACTGCCGGGCATTGTCTTGGCTGTTGCGATGATGCTCCGGCCATCATGCTGGACGGTATCGTCAGGCGCGATGTTCGTCCTGAGCATGTCAGACGGCTGCTATGCGGACTCAGCGGCGAAGATGACGGTTGATGATCCATAAGGCCAGTCGCTGGGGTGTTGCCCTTTGCAGGGCAAATAGCAGCCGATGCCTGATACCCGGTACGCAAAACCCGCCACCCTGGCGCAGCTTTCGCAGGCTTGCGCGTACAACAAGGCAGGAAGGGGTGCGAAATACGCTCCCTTTGCCCGGAGGCATGCCAGAGATCTCCCGAAACCCTGTAGGTGATGGCCCGGGAGCCACGGTTACCACAGTTACACGGCCGCCCAGTTCAGCTCGCAGCGCCTCGCTCCAATATGTAAGGCCTGCCTTGGCGGCCGAGTATGTGCTCATGTAGGGCAGGGGTATTTCTCCGGCCAGCGATGACACGTTGATAATGAAGCCCCTGTTGGTGATCAGGCGCGGCAGCAGTGCATGTGTGAGGTGGATGGCGGCCACAAGATCCGTATGTAGCACATCGAGCTGCATGACTATCTGGCGCTGCTCAAAAGCTCCCCAGATACCAAAGCCAGCATTGTTCACAAGGCCTGCGAGACGATCCTCTTCATGTAATTGTGTCAGCAGGGACTCAACGCCATCGGGTGTGGACAGATCGGCATGTACGCAGCGGTGTCTCTCGGGATGGCGCAGAGATTCAAGCGTCATGCGGAGCCGGGGAGCATCCCTGCCGTGCAGCAGAAGCCGGCAGCCCATGTGCTCAAGCTGGCGGGCAAACTCCCGGCCGAAGCCACCGGATGCGCCGGTGATGAGCACGCATGGCTCAGCTGTCATCCATGACCTGCTCGATGGCGATGCTGCAGCGCTGCCGGCCTGCAAAGCCGGTTATTTCCTGCACGCCGCAGGCCGTGAGCATGGCAAGGCATGTCTGCATGGCATGGCCCACCTGGCCCGGGGCGTGTGCATCGGAGCCAAAACAGAAGGAAATACCAAGCTGGGCAGCCTGTGCGATGATACGGCCATGTGGATATGCCTCTCGTACCGGCTTGCGTAGACCGGCCGAGCTGATTTCCAACACACATCCGGCTTCATGCACGCTTTGCAGCATGACCTTTTCCGCTGCCAGAACACGCGCGCTGTCTGGCGGTGGCCGGTGGCCGAATTTCTTGATCAGGTCGGGGTGGCCGATAACGTCGAACATGCCGGAGGCCGCCGATCTGGCGACGAGATCAAAATAGGCGCAGTAGGCGTCCTCGATGTCCTGGTCCTGCCAGCGCGCCATCTCATCCTCGTTGTCAAAGCCCCAGTCACCGATGTAGTGCACGGAGCCGATAACATAATCCCACGCGTAAGTGTCAATCAGCGCGCGTACATAGTCCTCCGTACCCGGGTGGAAGTCCGCCTCCAGTCCGATGCGTACGGTGAGCCTGTCCGCATAGCGATCACGTACTGCCTCGACCTCGGCCAGGTAGTCATCCAGCTCTCCGTGCTTCATGCGCCAGGCAGCGTCATAGCCGCCTGGCATGGGGCAATGATCCGACATGCCGATTTCTGTGAGGCCCAGAGTAAGCGCTGCTGCGGCATAGTCGCGCACACTGCCGATGGCATGATTGCAGCGCGGAGTATGCATATGGTAATCCGGAACAGGCAGGAAGGACATACGGCGAAGCCTACCCGCGCCCATGCTCCGGTGCACGGATGACTTCCTGAAGGCAAATGATTAGGCTGCCCTATCCTGTTTTCAGGGCCCGTGGAAGGCGGAGGATGCGGGCAGAGCTTGCATATAAGGGGCATATCATGAGTAAAACCAAAAAATATGTTTACGCCTTTCATGAAGGCGACGGCAAGAACAAGCAACTGCTTGGCGGCAAGGGCGCCAACCTCTGTGAAATGACGCAGATGGGCCTGAATGTGCCGCCCGGCTTTACGATTACGACGGAGGCATGCCTGGCCTTTCTTGCCACCGATGATCGGCAGTTGCCGGCTGGTGTGATGGATGAGGTGCGCGCACAGATGCGGGCACTGGAGAAGGCGACCGGCAAGGGCTTTGGTGATCCGGACAACCCGCTGCTGGTTTCCGTGCGTTCGGGCGCAGCGATGTCCATGCCCGGCATGATGGATACGATTCTGAATCTGGGGCTGAACAAGAAGACACTGGCCGGGCTGATACGGCAAACCAATGATGAGCGTTTCGGCTATGATGCGTATCGGCGTTTTATCCAGTTATTTGGTAAGGTGGCGCTGGGGCTTGATGACGAGCTGTTCGACAAGGAATTCGAGGCAATCAAGGCCCGTGTCGGTGCCAAGGAAGACGTGGCACTAGCGGCCCCGGAGCTGAAGGAAACCTGTGAAAAATTTCTCGAGGTAGTGCAGGCACAGACCGGGCGCGCATTTCCCGAGGATCCGTATGAGCAGCTCGAAATTGCCATCAAGGCCGTGTTCGATTCCTGGATGGGGCGCCGAGCCGTGGATTATCGGCGTGAATTCAACATCACACCAGAGATGGCCAACGGCACGGCCGTGAATGTCTGCACGATGGTGTTTGGTAATCGTGGCAGCGATTCGGCCACTGGCGTGGCCTTTACGCGTTACCCCGATACGGGCGAAAACAGGCTGTTCGGCGAGTATCTGGTCAACGCGCAGGGCGAGGATGTCGTAGCCGGTATTCGTACACCGAAGCCCATTGACCAGATGCAGGAAGAGATGCCGGAAATGTACCAGCAATTACAGGAGCTGCGCGACAAGCTTGAGAGCCATTATCGTGAAGTACAGGATTTCGAATTCACGATCGAGAAGGGCACTCTGTACTGTCTGCAAACACGCAACGGCAAGATGAATGCCTCAGCCATGGTGCGCACGAGCGTAGAGATGGTCGAGGAGGGGTTGCTCACCAAAGAGCAGGCGCTGCTGCGCATTGACCCGGAATATCTTGTACAGATGCTGTACCCACGGCTCGACCCAAATACACGGGCGGAACCGCTGGCACAGGGCCTGCCGGCCTCACCGGGAGCTGCCTGCGGACACGCTGTCTTTGATGCCGACCGTGCCGAGGTGTTGGGCAAAGGCGGGCAGCGGGTCATTCTCGTGCGTGAGGAAACCAAGCCCGAGGATATTCATGGTTTCTTTGCGGCACAGGGTATTTTGACAAGTCGCGGCGGCAAGACGTCACACGCCGCCGTAGTGGCACGTGGCATGGGTAAGCCCTGTGTGGCTGGTGCCGAGGGCATTCATGTCGATGTGGCAGTGCGCCGTGCCTATGTCGGTGATGCCACAATTCGGGAAGGAGACCTGATTACCATCGATGGCACGACTGGGGATGTTTATCTCGGCGAGGTGCCGATGGTTGAGGCGGACTTCTCCGATGAGCTGATCACCCTGCTGGGCTGGGCGGATGAGCGTGCCAGGTTGAAAGTCATGGCCAATGCGGATATTCCTGAGGATGCCGAGCGTGCTTTGAAGTACGGGGCCATGGGTATCGGACTGTGCCGTACGGAGCGCATGTTCAACAATCCCGAGCGGCTGCCGATTGTGCTGGAAATGATTGTTGCCGACACACAGGAACAGCGACAGGTGGCCCTGGACAAGCTGCTGCCGATTCAGCGTGAGGATTTCAAGGCACTATTCGAGGCCATGTCACCGCGCCCGGTGACCATCCGCCTACTTGATCCACCGATTCACGAATTCCTGCCGAGTGAGAATCAACTTGTCAGCGATCTGGAACGGCTGCGCCACCTGCGCAATTCAGTACAGGGCATGGAGATCCTCGCTGATACCATCAGCCTGCTTTATCCCAGTGGTTCTGAAAAAGCCGAGGGCATCGATCTTGGCAAGCCACTGGACAGTCGATTGGTGGATGATGCCATTACCAAGAAGGAGGCTATGCTCAAAAAGGTGCGGGCACTGTTCGAGGTCAATCCGATGCTCGGTCACCGAGGTGTGCGTCTGGGCATCACCTTTCCGGAAATCTATACGATGCAAATCAGGGCCGTGCTGGAGGCGGCTGCAGAGTGCACGCGGCATGGTATCGAGGTCTACCCGGAGATTATGGTACCGCAGGTTTGTACGGCTGAAGAGCTCAAGTGCGTCAAGGGGATAGTTGATGATATTCGCAGAGAGATCGAGTCCACAAATGAGAAGATAAAACTGAACTTCAAATTTGGTACGATGATCGAAGTTGTGCGTGCCTGTATGCGGGCGGAACACCTGGCTGAACAGGTTGATTTCTTTTCATTTGGTACGAACGATCTCACACAGGCAACATTCTCCTTCTCGCGTGAGGACGCAGAGAACAAGTTCCTGCCCATGTACAATGAGGCGGGCATCCTGCAGGACAACCCGTTCGAGGTGCTGGATACAAAGGGTGTGGGTAAGCTCATGGATCTGGCCGTCGGCTGGGGACGCAGCGTCGATAAGGATTTGAAGGTAGGCATTTGCGGTGAGCACGGGGGCCATCCGGCATCCATCCACTTTTGCCATCGTATCGGCCTGACGTATGTCTCTTGTTCGGGGCCACGCGTACCCATTGCGAGGCTCGCAGCCGCCCATGCCGCGCTGGAGGAGGTGCAGTCGACACCCTGAGGGTATGGTTTTTGCGGCTGTGAACACCCTCGAATCCGGGTTTGACAGGCGGGGGCAAATCGTCACACTTCGCCAACTTTCGGGCCGGTAGCTCAGTTGGTAGAGCAGCAGACTTTTAATCTGCGGGTCGCAGGTTCGAGACCTGCCCGGCTCACCAGAATAATTCAATAATATCAACAACAAACAAGGGTCAGGCTTAACGGTCTGGCCCTTTTGTTTTGCCTTTTGGTCTGCGTGCGGTCTGCGGATTCGCCGATGATGGCCATGAATGTTCATCCGAAGCAAGATGATCCGCCTGCATCGGGGCAGTCGCCTTATGAAGGAGGAGAAGTGTCGCTGAATCGGGGAACGTCAGGCTTTATCCTCTTCCCATCGCCGCAGGCGGTAAAGGATGGCGCGGCGCGTGATGTGAACGCGCCTGTAGCGGCGTAGCCACAGCCGGATGTCCTTCAGTGACGCGCCCATGCTTCGTAGTTTCTCGATCTCTGCACGGTGCCGATCCAGGCGGCTGGCCCGGTAGGGCCTGCGCCGGGCCCGCTTTCTTCTCTGCCGTATCTCCTGCAACTGCGCCTGCAAATCCATGTCCTGCCTCCGGGTGGGTAAATTCCGCTCAAGACTACGGCCGGCGGCCGATCCTGCCGGCAAACCGCCGTGAAATGTCAGGCGGGTTTTTTGCGCGCGTGGCTGCCTCGGCACTCGCTGCACAGTTTGGTCTTGCACCCGCTGGATAAACGGCGCGGATTCTCCGGCAACGCAACGCGCGAAACCTGCATCATGCGGCTGGCGGGTTTTGTGCCGGCTGTTTCCATGCGATACACACTTGCGGCCATGCAAACGGACGAGCTTTTAACCTACGAGGAACTGGGCGAACTTCTGAGGCTGAAGAAGACGGCCATGGCGGCGGCGAAGCGGCGCGGCGATCTGCCGCCGGCCATCCGCATCGGCCGCAAGAACCTGCGCTGGCGAAGGGCGACGGTCGAGGCCTGGCTCAGGGAGCGGGAGGCGCCGGTCACGATCGATC
>CAZROR010000048.1:0-13548 GCA_964601765.1 uncultured Zetaproteobacteria bacterium | reverse complement strand
GTGTTTCGGCAGGGGAGCGGCGGCAGGGGCCGGGGATGCCATGTTATTTGATGCCAGTGGCTGGAGCGCCGCCGTGACGCGCCGCCTGGAGCAATGGCGGATGGATCCGGATGACGCCGAATCGCTCTGGCACCTGCGCGAGCTGCGGGCACAATTTGCCGGAACATGCGAGGGTGCGGGCGGCGCCGCAAATGTCGATGCGCTGCTGGAGCGGGGCGCTGAAGAGGGATTTCGCGCCATGCTTGAAAGTCCGTTCCGATATGAACCGCTGGAGGCGCATGAAAGGGATATCGCGCAACGGTTGCGGCAGGCTCTTGAAAAGGCCCGGGGTTGTGATTGCGCGCGGATACTGGCGCCGGCCATGACCTTCTTTTTCCCGCATGACATCCCGATATGCCGCGACATCACCTCGCTGCCCCCGAAGCTGCTTGAATTGTACCTGGATTTCATGTGGCAGCCTGTCTCCCCGTTCAGAAGGCCGGGAGAGGCCATCGCCTATACCCGTCACATGCAGGCGTGGGTGGACTTGCTGCACGGAAAGATTGCGTGCCCTTCCGGGACAAGGCGCCGCCGCGCATGGCGGCGGATAGGCGCGCATGCCCTGCGTCATGCAAACTTTCTCAGCCTGTACCACGGTGGCGGATCGCTCAGGGAGATCATGACACAACGCGCGGAGATTATGGCTGCGGTGCTGGGCGGCGAGCCGGGGATTACGCTGGAGCATGCATGCTCCGCCCGGCCGCCCGACCGGCGGCGCATCAGGCTCGGCGTGCTGGCCACACATTACAGTCCGCAGACCGAAACTTATGCCATGCTCCCGCACTACGGCTTTCTGGACAGGGATGAGTTTGAAGTGGTGCTGTTCGGCCTTTCCGAGTCCGGGCACCCCCTGGAGCGCAGCTGCCGGGAGCGCGCGGACGCCTTCGTGCTGCTGGAAGGCTCCGTGGCGAGGATGGCGGAGGAAATCCGGCGGCACGATCTCGACATCCTGCTGTTTGGCACCAATGTGTGCACGGTAACACGGGAAGTCACGCTGCTGGCGATGCACAGGCTGGCCCGCATTCAGGTGGCCAACCATATCCAGCCGACCACCACGGGCATGACACACATGGATTTTTTCCTTTCCGGCACGTGGACGGAAAGCGACGCCGCGGCGCATTATGTGGAGACGCCGGTTCTGATGAAGGGGCCCGGTTTCTGTTTTCACTTCCCCGACGGCGCCGGCCCGGCCGACACAGATGCGGCCGGAGCGAGAAAGGCGCATGGCCTGCCCGATGATGCGGTGGTGTTTATGTCCGGCGCCAACTGCATGAAGCTTGTTCCGGAACTTCTGGATACGTGGGCCAGGGTGCTGGCCGAAACATCCGGCTCCGTGCTGGCCCTTTATCCCTTCAACCCCAACTGGGCGGCAACCTATAACGCCCGCGCATATATCGGGTGCATCCGTGACTCCCTGGCCGGGTTCGGTGTGGATCCCGGCCGCCTTGTCATTCTGCGGAAGACACCGGAACGAAGCGGCGTGTTCTCCTATCTGGCCTGTGCCGACATCTATCTTGATTCGTTTCCGCTCACGGGAGCGACTTCCCTGATCGACCCCCTGCTGGCCGGGCTGCCTGCCGTGACGATGGACGGCACGTGCCTGCGCTTTCGCGAGGCGCAGTCCATGCTCCGCGCTATCGGCATGGAGGCGTTTATTGCCAGCGACGAGGACGAATATGTCAGCAAGGCCGTGAGCCTCGCGAATGAGGCCGCGTTCCGGGAGGAAACGCGCGCCCGCATCAGGGAGCGCATGGCGGAGGCGCCGTCCTTTCTTGATGCCGGGCGTTTCTCCACTCGCGCCGGGGAGGCCTATATCGGGATGATGCGGCAAAGAGGGTTTCTGTGACGGGTCTCGCGGAACACGTGGAAAAAGGAGAGTGCTCATGAATATTCTTGTTACGGGGGGCGCGGGCTACAAGGGCTGCCTGCTGACCGAGGCACTGCTTCGCAAGGGACATCATGTGACCGTGCTGGACAACTTTCTCTATGGCAGTGAATCCCTGCTGCATCTGGCCGGGAACTCCAGACTTTCCGTGGTGAACCGCGATGTTCGGAATGACATTGGCGAATTCGTGCGCGACAAGGATGTTATCTTCCATCTCGCGGGCATCAGCGGATATCCGGCATGTGAGGCAAATCCCCACTCGGCAAAGCTCATCAATGTGGATGCCACGCGCCAGCTTGTGCGTTGTCTGGGCAAGGATCAGCTGCTGATTTATGCGTCTACGACATCGTTCTACGGGAAATCGGGAACGAAGCGGAATGAGGACAGTGCGGTGGAGCCGGTGAGCACCTACGGGTTGACCAAGTATCAGGCGGAACAGATTTGCCTTCAGGAGCATGAATGCACGATTGCGCCGCGGTTCCCCACATTGTTCGGTGTCGGGACGAGGATGCGCATCGACCTGTTGTGCAATGACTTCGTATACAGGGCCGTGACGGAGCGCTGCGTGGTTGTCTATTCAGGCGGGGCGAAGCGAACATTTCTGCATGTGCGTGATGCCGTGGATGGCTATGTGTTCTGCATGGAACACGCGGAAGACATGAAAGGCGGTGTGTTCAATATCGGCTCCGACAGGCTCAATTACAGCAAGCTTGAACTGGTGGACATCATCCGGGAAAAGACCGGCTGCAAGATCATTGACGCGGACATGGATGACCCTGATGTGCGCAATTATCAGATCGACTACGGCAGGATTGCCGCCCTGGGCTACCGGCCCCGGCACAGCATGGAAGACGGCATCGACGAGTTGATCAGGCTGTACGGATTCTACAGGCCGACGCGGCCTTACAACACGATTTGATCATGCGCCGGATTCGGGACGCAAACGGGCTCAGAATGGCGGTGGTGTTCAGCGCCACGGATATCGGGGACGGACTGTCATTTTTCAGCGACGAGGCGGATTTCATTCAGGTCGGCAGCTGGCGATACCCGGCCGGCAGGCGCCTGCCCGCCCACAACCACAATATCGCGCGCCGGCAGGCCGCGCGCACCCAGGAATTCGTGCATGTGCTGAGGGGCAGCCTGAAGGCCGGGATTTACGACGAGCAGGATGTTTTGCTGGAAGAGGTGATTCTGGCGCCGGGTGACTCGCTTGTCTGTTTTGCGGGCGGCCATGGCTATGACATTCTGGAAGACGACACGATTGTCCTGGAAGTGAAAAACGGCCCCTACGTGGGGGCGGAGAATGATCGCCGCAGGCTGGGCGCCGGCACATGAGGTTTATTCCCCAGGTGGAGCCCCTGATTTCACGGCGGGAAGCGGACGCGGCCCGCGATTACCTGCTTTCCGGCGGGTGGCTGACCGAATTCAGGAAAACCGCGGTGTTTGAGGAGCGGATCGCCGCCGCCGTCGGTGTGCCGCATTGCGTTGCCACGCCCAGCGGAACCACTGCCCTGTATCTGGCGCTCCTGGCCTGCGGCATTGGCCCCGGCGACAAGGTGATTGTGCCCAATTACACGATGATAGCCTCTCCCAACGTGGTGCGCTGGGTGGGAGCGGAGGTGGTGCTTGCCGACATTGACCCCGGAACCATGTGCATGAATATGGATTCAATCCCCGAGGTGGACGGCCCGGTCAGGGCGCTGATGTATGTCGCCATCAACGGGCGCGCCGGCGACATGCGCCGGGTGCGCCGATTCTGCCGCGACCATGGCCTGATTCTTGTGGAGGACGCCTGTCAGGCCATGGGATCCGCGACCCCGGAGGGGGAGTATCTCGGGAGCATCGGGGATGTGGGCTGCTTTTCCTTTTCTCCCCACAAGATTATCACCACGGGCCAGGGAGGGGCGGTTCTGACGCACGATGCGGGGCTCGCCGGCAGGGCCCGGAAGCTGAAGGACTTTCACCGCACCGCGCCGGCCACGGACCGGCATGACGGGCTGGGGTTCAACTTCAAGTTCACCGATCTGCAGGCCGTCGTCGGCCTGGAGCAGATGAAGGCCATGGATTGGCGCATGCGCAGGAAGCGGGAGATTTACAGGGCGTATCTGGACCGGCTTGGCGAGCTGGAAGCTGTCACCTTTCTGCCCTGCGATCTGGGGCACGTCGTCCCGTGGTTTGTGGATATTCTGTTGCCGTCGCGGGAAATTCGTGATGCCCTGCGTTCTCGTCTCCGGGAGGCGGGCATAGGATCGCGGCCATTCTATCCTCCCGTGAGCCACCAGCCGATGTATGGCGGTTCCGCCGGGCGCGGAACATACCCGGTTTCCGAGGACATGGCCGGTCGCGGGCTGTGGCTGCCAAGCTCGATAGGCCTGGAAACCGGGGAAATTGACAGGGTTTGCGCGGTGATTCGTGGTTTTTTCGGTGGGAGTGCCATGTGATCAGGCTGCATCTTGGTTGTGGCGCGCGTTTTCTGAAGGGCTACATGCATGTCGATCTGGCCGATTTTCCGCACATTGATTACCGGCATGAAATCAGCGTATTGCCGATGTTTGAGGATGGTTCGGCGGAGCTGGTTTATGCCTGCCACTGTTTCGAGTATTTCGATCGGCAAGAGGCGCCCCGCGTGCTTGCCGAGTGGCGCCGCGTGCTCCGGAAGGGGGGGGTGCTGCGGCTTGCCGTTCCGGATTTCAGCGCGCTGGTAAAGGTGTATATGCGGTATGGAGACCTGGGTCGTGTTATCGGCCCTGTTTTCGGGCGCTGGCCGGTTCCGGGGACGGATACCGTCATCTATCACAGGACTATCTACGACTTCCGCTCGCTGGCGGAAATGTTGCGCGGGAGCGGATTCTCGGGAGTGAGGGCGTGGAGGCCGGAGGACGTGTTCACGGGAGATAACGCCGGTTTTGACGATTATTCCCAGGCCTATGTGCCACATATGGACAGGCAAAACGGCATTTGCATCAGCCTCAATATCGAGGCCGTGCGGGAATAGGAATGTAAATGGCCCTGTTCTTGCTGGCGTTTGCTGTCGCGCCGGCAGGCGCCGGGTAGCGGGCTTGCGCACGACTGACATCTATCGGGAAACTGGAGCAGGTCATGGAACAAAACATTACCCTGGACGCCACCCAGCTCGGGAATTTCGTGGCCGATGTTCTGCGCGAGGCAGGTTGCCTGCCCGCGCTGCATGTGGTTGAAATCGGCGCGCGCATCATCGACGCGGGCCAGGCATCCGGCCCTTCGGAGCCGTTCCACGCGCTGCCGGAGGCCAGGGTTTTCGCCTTCGAGCCGGATGCCGCTGCATGCGGGGAAATCAACAGGCTGACGGATGGCTTCGCGGCGGATATCCGCGCCTGGCCCCATGCCCTGGGAGGGTGCTGTGGCAGGCAGACGCTGTATGAAACGCGCCACCCCATGAGTTCCAGCCTGTATCCACCCAACGAGGCACTGCTGCGCCGCTACGCGGATCTCGAGGTCATGTATCCCTGTGGCACGCGCGAGGTCGAGACCATCACGCTGGATGCATTCATGGAACGGGAAGGCGTGGAGGATATCGATTTTATCAAGGCCGATGTGCAGGGTGCGGAGCTGGATATTTTCAGGGCGGCGGAAAGGGCCATGGCGGGGCTTGTCGGTGTTTGCACCGAGGTTGAATGGGCTCCCCTCTACGAGGGGCAGCCGCTGTTCGGTGACGTGGATGCCTTCCTGCGCGGCCATGGCCTGCTGGTGCATCATTTTCTCGGCATGGGTGGGCGGCATATCCGGGATACGGCCATCCATGGCCAGGCGCAGGCACTCTGGTCCGACGCCGTGTATTTCCCCGATCCGGAATCCGTGGACGCGCTGCCCGCTGAAAAGCTTCTGAAGCTCGCGGTCGTGGCCGGCATGTACAACGCCCTGGATCTCGCCCAGCACGCCCTGCGGCGCCATGACGAAATCACGGGCAGCGCCCTGCTCCAGGGCTTTGTGGATGCATTCATGGTCCGCTTCGTGAATGGCGGGAAGGCGGCGCCGCAGGCGCCGGCCACCGGGGCTCCTCCCCGTCCCGAAGTCCCGCGCCGGCTGCATATCGGAGGCCGGCAGGCGCATCCCGGCTGGGAAATCATGGACGCGCTGCCGGGCAGCCACGTGGATCACGTGGGCAACGCCGCGGATTTGTCCCGGTTCGCGGATGACACGTTCGACGCGCTCTACGCCTCGCATGTGCTGGAGCATTTCGGCTATCAGCGGGAATTGCCGCAGGTATTGCGGGAATGGCGGCGCGTGCTGGCGCCCGGCGGCATGCTATACATCAGCGTTCCGGATATCGGGGTGCTGAGCCGGATGTTCCGGGATGCGGCGCTTTCAGCCGATGAGCATTTCATGGTGATGCGCATGATGTTCGGCGGCCAGACCACGGCCTACGACTTTCACAAGGCGGGCTACGACGAAGCCATCCTGCGCCGTGTTCTGACGGAAGCCGGGTTTTCGGATGTTCGCAGGGTGGAGGAGTTCGGGCTGTTTCAGGACACAAGCATCATGAAGTTTCGGGATGTGCCCATCAGCCTGAACATGACGGCCGGGAAATAGGCTTCCGCTTCCCGCCGGACAGGGATCATCATATGCCCGCGGCCGGCTTCTCCTCTCCACGACTGGTGGACCGGGCTATTTTGCCCGCAACGCCGGAATTACGGCGAACCACCACCGCGGTTTTGCGAATGTCGCGAGCCATGGCCGAGTACGGCAGGTTTCCGGAAAGGCCAGTGGAGGGCACGCATTTTCTCCGGCCGTAGCGGGTAATCGGGGCCCTGCCCGTAACCGGATGGAATACAGAAACAAGTCACGGTTCAGGGATACTCAGCACTCCAGAGCCTCGCGCATTTTTGCCTGCAGGGCCTCGGGTGTATACGGCTTCTGGATGAATGCGGCCAGTCCCTGTCCGGCGAAGCGGGTGGTTGCGTCCTGCTCGTTGTAACCGCTGGACAGCACGACCCGCACATCCCTGTTGATGCGTCGCAACTCCCGGAAGCATCCCTTGCCGTCCAGCCTCGGCATGGTCATATCCAGCAGCACCGCGACAATGTCATGCCGGTGCCGGCGGTACATCTCCACGGCCTGCGCCCCGTCTTCCGCCGCGAGCGTGTCAAAGCCCATTCCGGTGAGCATCATGGCTGCCGTTTCGCGAATGGTTTCCTCGTCATCCACCACCAGAACGGTTCCGGTGCCGCGCCACTCACCCCCGTCTTTCCGCTCTCCCTCATCCGTGGCTGCCTGTTTCGCCGTGGGCAGCAGTACCTTGAAGGTTGTTCCCCGTCCCGGTTCCGAATACACCTTGATGGCCCCATGATGGCCGCGCACGATGCCCAGCACGGCGCTCATGCCGAGTCCTCGCCCCGTGAACTTGGTGGTGAAAAAGGGGTCGAACAACTGTTTTTGTGTTTCCACGTCCATGCCGCAGCCGGTATCGGACACTTCCAGGAACACGAAGGTGCCGGGTTCGATATCATCGGCTGCAAAGGCCCCTGCCAGATATGCAGCATCCGCCCGCATCACGCCGGTAGCGAGTGAAATCACGCCGCTTTTTTCGCCGATCGCGTCGGAGGCATTGATGACCAGATTCATGATAACCTGCTGCAACTGGGCGCTGTCCGCCTCTACCGCCGGCAGGTTCTCCGCCAAGTGGAACTTGAGTACCACATTTTTGGCGATGGATACATCCAGAAGCTTGGTGATCTCCTCGACCATTTGCGAAAGGTTCAGCGCCTTGGTCACGAACTTGCCCTTGCCCGAGTAGGCCAGCATCTGCCTGCACAGGTCCGCCGCGCGCTGGCTGGATTCCTCGATGCGTTCCAGGTGCGCCCGCGTCGGGTCCGTATCCTTCATCTTCATTCTGGCCAAGGCGGCGTTGCCCATGATGGCCGTCAGGATATTGTTGAAATCATGCGCGATGCCGCCGGCCAGCACGCCGAGCGATTCCAGGCGCTGCGTGTGCTCCAGCTTCGCCTGCAGCACCCGCTGCTCCGTGACATCCGTATCCACGCAGACGTGGTAACGGACCACGCCATCCTCCATCACCGGCGCAATGCTGCGCTCGATCGTGTGTCGCGTGCCGTCCGCGTGGGCGAACTCGATATCACCATACCATGACTGTCCCTCGTTCAGGCTGGAGAAAATGCCGTTGTATATGGCGTCTCCCCTTTTCCCCCCACGCGCCTCCGCCGCGTACATGCCGATCAGGCTCTCCCGCGTAATCCCGACCATTCCTGCCGCGGCGGCATTTGCATACACGATGCGGCCCTCGTGATCCGTGATAAAAATTCCCTCCGGCGCCTGTCCGATGGCCGTTTTCAGCCTGCGCATCTGGCTGAGGGCCATGTCCCGCTCCAGCATTTGCGCCAGAATACTCGCGACGGAGTCCAGGAACGCGCGTTCCTGCTCCCGCAGTTCGCGGCCGGCGGGGAGGTAGAGGTTCAGGATGCCAAGCACATCGGCCTTCCTGCGCAGGGGGAAAATGGCATGCCCGTGGTCCTCCATGTCATCCGTTCGCTGGGTGTGCGTCTGGTCGACATGCTGGCTGAGAACAACCTCGCCGGTTTGCAGTGCCCTGCCGCACAGGCACTCGCCGCGCGCAACCTGCGCGCACATCGCACCGGCATCGCCCATGTTGACGGCGGCCCGCATTGCGAGGCCCTCGCCCTCGCGGACGAACACTGCGCCTTTCGGCGCCACGCCGAGCCAGTCCTGATCGAGGATGCCCGCAAGGCCCTGCCGCAGGCGTTCCGCCAGTGGTTCATCCCGGATGGCGATGGCAAGCAGGTGGTTGAGGGCGGCGTTCAGCCTGCCCTGATACCGTGCCCGCGCTTCCGCCGCCTGGCGCTTGCTGACATCGCGCACGACAGCGCTGAGGTGCGCTTCCCCTTCGGCATGATATTGGCTGATTACCAGCTCGCACGGAAACACGCTGCCGTCCCTTCGCCGGCCGCGTACACGCCTTGTGGCGCCGATGACCTTGTGTCGTCCGTTCGCGATTTCATCCGCCATCCACTGCGGGTGCGCGGCCCTGATGTCATCCGGCACCAGCGCGTGCACGTTCATCTCCGCCCATTGTTCCGGCTCATAGCCGAACATCTCGCAGGCCGCAGGGTTGGCATGCAGGATGTCTCCCTGCGCGTTAATGGAGAAAATCGCGTCCGGCACCGCGTCCAGCAGCGATGACATGCGTGTTTCCAGCGCCAGTTCCCGGCGCGTGGCGGCCCATGACTCATCCAGCGCCGCGGATACCAGCACGCCGCCCTGAACGAGCGCGGCGATCACGCTGATGGCTGCCACCATCAGCGGCGTGTCCAGCCCCGCGTGGGGCCCGGCCATGGCCGGGCGGGCCTGGAAGTGCACCGCCGCCATGCCGGTGTAATGCATGGCGGAAACAGCCAGTCCCATCACCACGGCGGCCGCGGCCTTGATACCCGTTTTGCCAAACACGCGGGACTCCCGCAGCCTGTTGGCAATCCACAGTGCCGCTGAGGAGGCGCTTATCGCGATGAGCACGGACAGGATGACGATAGCCGGCTCGAAAAACATGTCCGCGGCCATGCGCATGGCCGCCATGCCGGTGTAGTGCATGCCGGAGATGCCCAGGCCGGCGAGCAGGCCCATGCCTGCCAGGCGCCGGCCGCCGAGCCGGCCGCCGTGGCGTAGCGGCAGCGCGCTCAGGGTGGCAAAGCACATGCCCACAACCAGCGATGTCAGGGTCAGGGCCGGGTCATAACGAACCGGAACGGGGAGGTTGAGGGCCAGCATGGCGATGAAGTGCATGCTCCAGATGCCCGCGCCGAGGCTTATGCCGAACACCACCGACCAGAGGCTGGCACGGCCATGGTTTGCTGTTTTATCATGCATGCGCGGCACGGCGGCCAGGGCCACGAAGGACGAGGCGATGGCGATGAGCACCGACAGTGTCACCAGGCCGGCGTGATAACTGTAGTTCAACTCCGCCATTTCACCTCTCCCGCGTATTCATGCCGGGTGCATGGCCCGCCACTCAGGCGGAAAGCCGCATGGATGGCGCGCAATTTCCATGCCAGGCAGGCCATTATGGCGCATGAGCGGGCCGGCTTTCGCGGCGCGTGGACAGAAAGCCCGCGCGTTCCGCGAGTTCCCGGCCATCCGGCGACATAACAAAGCGGATGAAACCGCGCACGGGATCCGGAGCGTCTTTACGCACCAGAAGGTACAGCCTTCGCGCGAGCGGGTATGCGCCGTTGCGTATGTTTTCCGGGCTCGCCGGAATCTCCCTGCCGTCGACTACAAGGGCAAGCGCCCGGACGGACGGGTCAGGATACCCCATGCCGACGTATCCGATGGCCTGATCGCTGCTCCTTAACAGCCGCAGGACATCGTCATCGGCGTCCATGACGACGGATTCCGGCATGCGCGGCATCCCGCCGGCGCCCGAAATAAAACCCGCGAACACGCGCCGTGTTCCATGGTAGATGTTTTTGTCAACCACGATGATGCGGCGATCCGGGCCGCCAAGGCGCTTCCAGTTGCGTATGTCGCCGCCGTAAATCCCGGCAAGCGCGCGGCGGCTTATCCGACGCACTCCGCTTTCCCATATCTCGCGCGACACCACGGGAATGATGGCATCCAGCGCGATGGCGAGCCGCCGTACGCCCTTCAGTTCACGCTTTTCCCCGGTCGTCAGCTCGCGGCTCAGCATGCCGATATCCGCCCGCTTCCCTGCGACCTGCGCGACGCCCACGGTGGAGCCGCCACCGCGAATATCGAATCTGATTCGCGGATGCAGGTTGGCGTAGCGCGCCGCCGCAAGCCTGATGTATTTCATCACGGTGGTGGAGCCGGCAATCGAGATGGTTCCGGCTGACGCCATTTGCGGCGGCAGCGCGATCAATGCCGCCATTGCCAGCCAGCGGGCCGCCTTCACTGTCCATCTCCCAGGACTTTTCGTACTTCTCCGCGCAGGGCCTTTTCCGTGTAGGGCTTCTGGATGAATCCGGCCAGTCCCTTGCCGGCAAATTGCTGGATGGCTTCCTGCGAGTTGTAACCGCTGCTCAGGATGATCCGGCAATCGGGATCGACGCGCTTCAGCGCCGTGAACAGCTCCCTGCCGTCCATGTGCGGCATGGTCAGATCGCTCAGCACCAGCACGATGTTGCTTCGGTGACGCTTGTACAGGCGCAGGGCTTCTTCGCCATTGGCCGCCGCGATGGTCTGGAATCCCATGTCCTCCAGCATCATGCACGCCATCTCGCGCACCGTTTCCTCGTCATCCACAACCAGCACGGCTCCGCTGGCGAGGTGTTGAAGCGGTATGCTGTCCCGCGCGCCGGTGCCTGCGGCGCGCGCGGCGCCGGCGACGGGCAACAGAAACTTGAAGGTTGTGCCCCGGCCCGGTTCCGAATAGACCTTCAGCGCGCCATGGTGACCGCGCACGATGCCCAGCACCGCGCTCATGCCGAGCCCGCGCCCCGCCACCTTGGTCGTGAAGAACGGGTCGAAGACCCTGCGCATGGTCTCCCTGTCCATGCCGCAGCCCGTATCACTGACTTCCACATAGGCAAACCGGCCCGGCTGCACGCCGTCGGCCGCGTGGCAGTCGCGCAGATAATCCTGATCCGCGCGCATGACGCCCGTGGTGATGGAGATGACGCCGCTTTTGGCCCCGATCGCTTCGTTGGCGTTGGTTACCAGGTTCATCACCACCTGCTGGATCTGCGCCTCATCCACCCTGATGGCGGGCAAATGCTTGCCCAGATGATACTTGATGACGACCGATTTATTGATGGACACCTCCAGGAGATGCGTCATTTCCTCAACCAGCACGGATAAATCGAGGGCCTTGAGCACAAACTGTCCCTTGCCCGAGTAGGCCAGCATCTGCTTGCACAGCATCCCGGCCTTTTCCGCCGACTGAATGATGCGTGATATGCGCTCCTTGGCCTTGAGCGGCTCTTTCAGGGCATGCGTTTCGGCCAGGGACGCGTTGCCGAGAATGGCCGCGAGCAGGTTGTTGAAGTCATGCGCGATGCCGCCGGCCAGCACGCCGAGCGATTCCAGGCGCTGCGTGTGTTGCACCTGCTGCTCCATCTTTTTTCGTTCCGCCTCCGCCCGGCGCTTGTCGGTAATGTCCAGAAAGGTCAGCACGCTGCCGACGGCCTCATTCCCCTCGAATACGGGGTGCGCCCAGTACTCGACCTTGATCTCGCGCCCGTCCTTGCGCCAGAAGGACTCGTCATCGCGATGTACATGCGTGCGTTCGCGGTGCGCCCTGTAGATATCGCAGGCATCGGGGGAATAAGGGCTGCCGTCCGGGTGCGAGTGATGAATCAGGCCATGGATATCCCTGCCCGTGACTTCGTGCTCCTCGTAGCCCAGTATGTCGAGAAAGGCACGATTGACGAAATTGCAGCGACCATCCCTGTCGATGCCGCAAATCGCCTCGGCCGTGGATTCCAGCAGCAGGTTGCGGTGCCGGTTGGCCTCCCGTTCCGAACGCACGCGCAAACGCGTGTAGGCTGTTACCGACGAGATGCCGCCAATCAGCAACACCGCCAGCAAAAGCAGCATGTTTCTGCGCACGAAGTAATATTCGTCCAGGGCCTCGGCCTCATCAATCTCGGTGATGATCGCGACCCGCAGCATGTCGTCCCATTGCCAGGCGCCAAACACGGGGACCCCGCGGTAGTCGCGGTATGCAATCGGGCTGCGGCCCGCGCGATGCGTTCTCAGCACCTGCCGCACGGCTCGCGTCAATGGCCAGCCGGGATTCGCGCGGCCCGCCGGAGTCCGGGTCAGCAGGTTCCGTCCGGGGTCCGCGACCCTGACATGCAGGGTGCTCGTCTCACCGCGTTGCAGCAGGCCGATTCTGCGCAGATCATTGTTGAAGCGCGACTCCGAGAGCATGAGCCCGTGTTCATCGACCAGATAGGTTTCGCCCGTTGCCTGGCTTTGGCCAGCCGCCAGCGTTGTCGCCGAAAAGCGGTGATCCCTGCCCAGCACCAGGGCAAAATATCCGATTTTCCGGCCGTCGGGGTCAAGAACGGCGCGAAGCAGCCACATGTCTACGCGTCCGCCATAGGGGAATGCGTGTGTGACCACGAACGCCTCGCCCCTGTCCAGCCGCCCGACGGCGCGGGTGATGACGTCCGGCAGCGGCCTGCCCGTGTCGCGCTCCTTCATGGAAGCCACGATTCGCCGCTGCCTGCCGATCAGGTAAAAGCCCGTGAAGTGCAGGGGAAAAATATATCTGGCCAGGATTGTGCGCAGGGCGTAGCGATCGCTTTTCCCGGCACCCGCGCGCAGGGCGCTTGTCAGCGCGCGGCAGACCTCGTCATCGCGAATGATCCGGGCGGCCAGCGTGGCGGTAGCGCCGATTTGCTGGTGCAGGGCAAACTGAATGCCGTGGCTGACCGTGCCCAGCTGATCCAGCGCCCCGGTGATTCGGTGCGCCTTCAGCCGGGAAAGCGCCACGGCCACGGCTGCGGCGATGATCATGGCCGCGACCACGGCCGCGAAAGATGCTTCGAATACCCTGTTCCTAGTCCGTGTCAAGCAGCGGTCCTCCCCTTGCGCCGGATGCGGGCCATGGTACAGCGCGTGAATGGGCGGGCAAGCGCCTCATTTTTTGT
>CAZROR010000047.1:0-13857 GCA_964601765.1 uncultured Zetaproteobacteria bacterium | reverse complement strand
AGAAAAACAGAAACAAAAACAATATGTTGCGGATTATTCAGGGGCGACTAATGAGAAAATTCTACTTCTGAATGCAACTACTTTCCGGGGGGATTACCCTAGGAACACATCAGGCAATTGACATTCCATATTCCTGATTCCAGAATTAGGAATATCTGGGGCAGCGAAATGGAATTAAGGTCACAGGATATTTATGTCGCATTGAAGCTGGTCGTTCTCAAGAACGAGCCATGCTCCATGCAGTACATCGGGGAATCCATTGGCATGAGCGCATCCAGGGTGCACCAGGCCATTCACCGCCTGATCAGGGCCAGGCTGGTTCGAAAGGATGACGGATACAAACCCGTATCCGCCAATCTCGGGGAATTTTTGATGCACGGCATCCGCTTTGCCTTTGTGCCCGATATCGGTGGACCATCCCGAGGCCTGCCAACGTCTTCCTTTGCTCCGCCGCTCAACAAGGAGTTTGCTGAGCCTGGCGAACTTCCTTATGTGTGGCCGGACCCGGAAGGGGAGGTGTGGGGTATCTCATTTTCTCCCCTGCATAAATCCGCTCCCAAGGCGGCAAGAAAAGACCACGCTTTTTATGAGCTTCTGGCCCTGGTTGATGCCATTCGCGGTGGGCGTGCGCGCGAGCGGAAGCTGGCAATGGACGAACTTGGCAAACGGTTATCCGTGAAATGAGGCGGAGCGATCCAAACATAGTCATGCTGGAACTGGCTGCCAGGGGGCTGGGGCCACTAACCGATGAGGTCGTGTTTCTGGGCGGCTGTGCAACCGGGCTCCTGATCACGGATGCTGCGGCGCCTCCGATCCGGGAAACAAAGGATGTAGATGTCATCGTCGAGATATCGAGCCGGCATGATTACCACAGCCTGTCCGAGAAGCTGCGTGGCCGGGGCTTTCGCGAGGATCAGAGTGAGGGTGCGCCTGTTTGCAGGTGGATTTATCAATCGCTCATGATCGATGTGATGCCAACTGACGAGTCAATTCTTGGCTTCAGCAATCGGTGGTATCCGGATGCGATGCGCACTGCCGAGCAAGTACAGCTACCCGGCGGTAGTGTTATCCATATGGTGACTGCCCCGTTCTTCCTGGCAACCAAGCTGGAGGCATTCTACGGACGAGGGAACGGTGATTTCATGGCCAGCCATGACCTGGAGGACTTGATTGCAGTCATAGACGGCAGAGCGTCTATTGTGCAGGAGGTTTCTGCATGTGTTGAGCTTCGGCCATATCTTGCCAGGGAGTTTGCGAAGCTGCTTGAAAATGATGCGTTTCAGGATGCACTGCCTGGTCACCTGCCCGGAGATGCTGCAAGTCAGGCACGAGCCGCATGGATTCTGGAGCGCATGATGAAAATATCGGCTATGGGAGACCATGAAGGCAAACAGGATCAGGCCTTTACTTGACACTTTTTGGCAGGAATCCAGCACGGTGAGATGGCTGCCGGGGTTTTTGCATGTCCATTTGGCGGCGATAATCGTGCCGGTTACTGGATAACGTAGTTCCTTTGGTGAAGCAGTGGCACAGTGGCAGGTGCATGAGTACACTGCCGCGTCCATGCAGCAGGCCAACATCCGCAACTTTTCCATCATCGCGCACATCGATCACGGCAAGTCCACGCTGGCCGACCGCCTGATCGAGGAAACCGGCGCGCTTTCCCAGCGCGAGATGAAGCAGCAGGTGATGGATTCGATGGATCTGGAGCAGGAGCGCGGCATCACCATCAAGGCGCAGACAGCCTGCCTGAATTACACGGCCGATGACGGGCAGACCTACCTGCTGAACATGATCGACACGCCGGGCCACGTGGATTTCACCTACGAGGTGTCGCGCTCGCTGCAGGCCTGCGAGGGTGCGTTGCTGATCGTGGATGCCACGCAGGGCGTGGAGGCGCAGACGCTGGCCAATGTGTATCTGGCCCTGGAGAACGATCTCGAAATCATCCCGGTCATCAACAAGATTGATCTGCCCTCGGCCGATGTTGAGGAGGCCCGTCGCCAGATCGAGGAGGTCATCGGCCTGGATACGGCGCACGCGATTGCCTGCTCGGCGAAGTCCGGCGCCGGCGTTCACGAGGTGCTCGAAGCGATTGTCCGCCACATCCCGCCGCCAGCCGGGGATGCATCGGCCAGCCCACGCGCCCTCATCGTGGATTCGTGGTTTGATGCCTATGTCGGTGCCGTGGCGCTCGTGCGCGTGGTCGAGGGCGTGCTCAGCTGTGGCGACAGGGTGCGTATGATGGCGGGCGGCACGGCGCATGAGATTCTGGAGCTGGGCGTGTTTCTGCCCAAGCCCGCCAAGCGGCAGGCCCTCAGGGCAGGCGAGGTCGGTTTCATGATCTGCGGTATCAAGCGCCTGGCCGATTTGCGCGTGGGCGATACGGTGACGAGCGACCTCAGGCCCGCCGCGGCGCCCCTGCCCGGCTATCGCGAGCCGAAGGCGATGGTGTTTTCCGGCATGTATCCGGTGGACTCGGGCGATTATGCCGAGCTGCGCGATGCGCTGGCGAAGCTGAACCTGAACGATCCGGCCTTTACCTTCGAGCCGGAAACCTCAGCCGCCCTGGGGCTTGGCTTCCGCTGCGGCTTTCTCGGCATGCTGCACATGGAAATCGTGCAGGAGCGGCTGGAGCGCGAATACAACCTCGAACTCATCAGCACGGCACCGTCCGTCGTCTATCGCGTGCACATGACGGATGGGCGTTGCGTCGAGATATCGAACCCGAGCGAGTTTCCGGAGCCGAACCACATCGAGCGCATCGAGGAGCCGCGCGTGCTCGCGCACATCTTCATGCCGAACGAGTTTGTCGGCGCCATGATGAAGCTGTGCCAGGACAGGCGTGGCGAACAGCTGGACATGAAGTTCATCTCGGAAAACCGCGTGATGCTCAGCTACAACCTGCCGCTCTCCGAGATGGTCATCGACTTTTACGACCGCCTGAAGTCGCTGTCGCGCGGCTACGCCTCGCTCGATTATGAGCTGACGGATTTTCAGCCGGCCGATGTGGTCAAGCTCGATATTCTGGTGCATGGCGAGCCGGTGGATGCGCTTTCGCTTATCGTGCATCGCGCCCAGGCCGATACGCGCGGCCGGGAGCTGGTGGCGAAACTGAGGGAACTTATTCCAAGGCAGCAGTTCGATGTGCCCTTGCAGGCCGCCATAGGTGGCCGTATCTTGGCGCGCGAAACGGTCAAGGCGGTGCGCAAGAATGTGACTGCCAAGTGCTATGGCGGTGATATCACGCGCAAGCGCAAGCTGCTGGAGAAACAGAAGGCCGGAAAGAAGCGCATGAAGGCCATTGGCAATGTCGAGGTGCCCCAGGAGGCATTCATGGCCGTGCTGAGGCTCGGAGAAGGGAAGTAAGGAACATGCACAAACACCGGCACGGGAAATCCAGGATACGCGAATGGACCGAATCGCTGCTGGTCGTGGCCGTACTGGCCATCGTGATTCGCAGCTTCATCGTGGCTCCGTTCAAGATTCCATCCTCAAGCATGATTCCAACACTGGAAGTGGGTGACTATATCTTCGTGCTGCGCTATCCGTACGGCCTGCGCATTCCGTTCACCGACATCCAGCTTTTCCCGAGGCCGCCGAAGCGCGGTGACGTGGTGGTGTTCGATTACCCGGAGGATCGCAGCAAGGACTACATCAAGCGCATCGTCGGTCTGCCCGGGGATACGATTCGTTATCAGGACAACAAGCTGTTCATCAACGGCGTGCAGATGCGGCTGACCAGGCTGGGTGAGCGCACCTATTTCCTCTCCGATGGCAGCGTGGACGTGTCGGATGTGTACAGGGAGCGCCTCATGGATGTCAGCCATCGGGTGCTGCGCAAGCAGACATCAATCAGGGATGGCGAATGGAAGGTACCGGACGGGCAGTACTTCGTGCTTGGCGATAATCGCAACAATTCGCGCGATTCCCGCTTCTGGGGCTTTGTGCCCCAATCCTACCTCGTGGGCAAGGCAGTTATCGTCTGGTGGTCGTGGGATGCCCAGCAGGAATCCATACGCGTGGACCGGCTGGGCATGCTGGTCAGGTAAGCGCTGGTGGCGGACACGGGTCGCTCCCGGGGATTTTCAACACTTAAGGCGCTGCTCTGGCTGGCCGCGCTTGGCGCAGCGGGCTGGGTGACGGTGGCGGTGGCCGGTACCTATTACACCGCATGGAAGGTACAGGATATTTTCGACAGCGTGGCGCAGAACATGGCCGACAGGAGTCCGGGGAAAATCCGGGAGCACCTGCCGGTGCTGTACGACCTGCAGGGCATCAGGCCGGGTGATTTGCCACGGGAGTACTACGACAACCTGGAGGTTACCGCCAGCAGTCATGGCGTCCGCATTGCTTCGGCATATCACGTGACACTGTGGCTGCTGGGCGAGCCCGAAGGCGCGGCAACCACGGGTGCAGTCGCGGAGCAGCTGGAAAGACTCCGGGAGATGGCCCGCCTTGAGCTCGACTTCAGCCCCGCCGCCGAGACGCCTTGAATCCGCTTTCCGCCCTGCAGCGACACATCGCGTACACGTTCTCGGATACCGCCCTGCTTGCACAGGCGCTGACACACCGATCCGCCGGCCAGCCGAATCTGGAACGCATGGAATTTCTCGGCGATGCCGTGCTGTCACTGGCTGTTTCCGAGGCCGTATACAGCCTGTACCCGGATGCAGACGAGGGCAGCCTCACACGCCGGCGGGCACGCCTCGTCTGTCGCGAGACGCTTCTGACCATCGCCCGCACGTGGGGCCTGGCTGACTGTATCACGGTTGGCAAGGGCGAGCGCCGGGCCGATGGAGGCCTGAAATCGGAGGCTGTGCTGGCTGATGCCGTCGAGGCTGTCATCGGCGCGGTGTTTCTCGATGGAGGCTGGACTGCCGCGCGTGCGGTGGTGCGTACTGGCTGGGCGCCACATCTGACGGACACCCCACTCCCGGATCAGCGGGATGCCAAGACCCGCCTGCAGGAGCTGACCCAGGGCAGGGGCTGGGGGCTGCCCGAATACACCATGACAGACCGCGGCCCCGCAGCCTCGCCCCGCTTTGAGGCGGTTTGCCATGTGCAGGGGAAAAGCGTGGGAGTCGGTGGCGGCAGCCGGAAAAAGGCAGCAGAAAGGCGGGCGGCGGAGGAGGCGCTGGCAAACCTGGACGCGGAGGATGAGTGCAGGCGGGCCGCCGGGCGATGCGTGCCGTGAATAAGGAAAGCGTCTTTCGCTGCGGAACCGTGGCACTGCTTGGCCGGCCGAATACCGGCAAGTCCACCCTGATCAACCGTATCATCGGCAGCCGCATCGCCATCGTGACGCCCAAGCCGCAGACCACGCGGCACCGCATCCTCGGCATCCACACGGATACACGCTGTCAGATGGTGTTTGTCGATACACCCGGCATTCACAGGGGTGGCAACCGCCTGAACCGGAGCATGGTACGCATGGCCTATGCGGCGGCCGCCGAGGCCGATGTGCTTGTCGTGCTGCAGGATGTAACGCGGCCGCTGGATGCGGGTACGCGCGCCATGATCCGGCATTTTGCCGAAAGCGAGGCCGCCAAGCCGCGCATTCACGTGCTGAACAAGGTGGATCGTGTGGCCAAGCCCGCACTCCTGCCCAGGCTGGCGGAAACCCGTGAGCTGGATGCGGGTGCGGCCGACTATGTTCCGCTTTCGGCCCTGAAGGGGGCACAGGTCGGGGTGCTGATGGATAGCCTCTTTCGCTGCCTGCCGGAGGCCCCGCCCATGTACGACCCTGACTGGTACACGGATCAGAGCCAGCGGCAGCTGGCCGCCGAATATGTGCGTGAACAGGTGTTTCTCGCCATGCATCAGGAGATTCCGTTTCAGACGGCGGTTGAGGTGGAGCGCTTTCAGGAGCAGCGCGAGGGCTATCCCGGCGTTGAGATCGATGCGGTGATTCTGGTCGGGAATGAACGGCACAAGCCGATGTTGCTGGGCAGGGCAGGCCGGCGCATCAAGGCCATTGGCACCGAGGCCAGGCGTGGCCTTGAGACACTGCTCGGCTGCAGGGTGCGCCTGAACCTGTGGGTGAAGGTGCAGCCCGACTGGTTCGATAATCCCCACCGCCTGCGCGAGCTCGGCCTCGGAGGCTGATTCCGCCTTGGCCGAGGCCCATGATACCGCCCTGTTGTTGCGGCGCATTCCCTATGGTGATACATCCCTGATTGTTCATCTGGTCGCCGAGCGGCATGGCCGGCTGTCACTGATGGCGCGTGGCGCCCGGCGGGCAAAGAGCCCGCTACGCGCGCTGCTTGACCCGCTGTATGACATCAGGTTCCGCTGGCGCCCGGGCCGCACCGGCATGGGCACCCTGCTGGACGCGGAGCGGGGGCCATGCCTGTTGCCGGAGACACACCATCTGGCCGGGCTGGAGGCCGTATCCGTTGCCGCCCGGCTGTTCAGGGAGGGGGATGTGCACGGCTATGCCGAGCTGCGGGACGCCCTTGGCCTGCTGGCCGAGCGTCCGCCGGAGACGGGGCTGCTGGCAGCAGTATGGGCGCTGCTGGATGCCGGTGGCTGGCTTGGTGCGCTTGACCATTGCTGGGCCTGTGGTGCGAAGAGCGAGGCCATGTGCTGGTCACACGGCCGGCTGCACTGCAGCGCGTGCGGCAACGGACAGAGGGTCAGCCCCGGGCTGATCCGAGGCATCCGTGGCCACATGCGGAGTCCGCGGGTATATTTGCCTGCCCGGGACCTGGATGTCTGGCGCGCCATCATTCAGGACACGCTTCAGGCCCATGGCTTCAGGCCGCTGGCCTTCTGAGAACAGGGGAGGAACATGCATCTGGGTGTAAATATCGATCATGTGGCCACCATCCGGCAGGCACGCCGGACACCGTACCCCGATCCGGTCGAGGCGGCACGCCACTGCCTGGCCGGCGGGGCGGACGGCATCACGGCCCATCTGCGTGAGGATCGCAGGCATATCTGCGATGATGACATGCGGCGGCTCGCGGCCATGCCGGGGGTGCACCTGAACATGGAAATGGCGGCAACGAACGAAATGGTGTCCATCTGCCAGGACCTGCGGCCCGCAGCCTGTTGTCTGGTCCCGGAAAAGCGGGAAGAGCTGACGACCGAGGGCGGCCTGGACGTTGTTGCGCACCGTATCCGCCTGGAGAGTATTGTCGAGAAGCTGGGTGCAGCCGGTGTGCGCGTATCCCTGTTTATCGACCCGGATGCGGCACAGATCCGGGCAGCAGCGGAGATAGGCGCCCCCGTAATTGAATTACATACGGGCCATTACGCCAACCTTGCCGGTACGGAACAGGAACGGGAGCTGGCAGCGATCCGGGAAGGCGCGGCGCTGGCGGCAAGCCTGGGCCTTATCGTGCATGCCGGGCATGGCCTGACGCTGGATAACACGCCGGCTGTTGCCGCCATATCCGATATCAAGGGGCTGAATATCGGCCATGCCATTATTGCAGACAGCCTGTTCAAGGGGCTGAAACGGGCTGTGGCGGACTTCAAGTCAGTCATCATGAGGAGTACGGGATGAGAAAAGCAACGATACATGGCGGGGCATGCCCCGCATTTTCATCTGCATGATTATTGGTGTCGGCTGTGACCGCATTGGTGTGGCGCGTGTCCACGCCTGCCTGGAGCGTTTCGGTGATCGATTCGTTCAGCGAGTCTATACGCAACAGGAATATGCACAGGCACAGGCAAAGGGCGATGTGGCGCGACGGCTTGCCATGCTGTTTGCAGCCAAGGAAGCGGTGGCCAAGGCCCTGGGTACCGGCTTTCGACAGGGTGTGAGCCCCCGGCTTGTGGAGACCCTGCATGCCGTCACCGGCCGGCCCGAGTGCATGCTGCATGGCGCGGCCCGGTCCGTGGCCCATCGGCTTGGCGTGACGCGCGTGCATGTTTCGCTGACGGATGATGATGGCATCGCCATGGCCTTTGCCGTGGCCGAGGCAGGCTGATGCAACCCATTCTTTCAGCAGCCCAGATGCGCTGGGCGGACACCCACACGATTGAGGTGCTGGGTGTGCCCGGCAGCACATTGATGGAAAATGCCGGTCGGGCGGTCGCTGAACAGGTGCGCGCCAAGCTGTGCCGGAACAGCCTGGTACTGGTGCTGGCGGGGCCCGGCAACAATGGTGGCGACGGCCTGGCAGCCGCCCTGTGGCTGCTGCGCTGGAAGCTCAATGTGCACGTTGTGCTGCTGGGCCGGCTGGATGCACTCCGTGGTGATGCCGCCGGCCATGCCAGGCACGCGGTTGCAGCCGGCGTGCATCTGAGCGAATGCGCGGATGTGGCGGCGCTGGATGCGGAGCAGCGTCTGTTCGATCATGCCGGCATGATTGTGGATACCATATTCGGCACCGGGCTTGCGCGTCCCCTGGACGGATTGATGGCGCATGCGGTTGCCAAGGCCAACGCGGCCCCGGCCCCGGTGCTCAGTGTGGATATCGCCAGCGGCATCGACAGCGATGACGGGCGCATTCTCGGGGGCGCGGTGCGGGCGAGCTGGACGCTGCCCATTGCCGCCTACAAGTGGGGCCACTGGCTCGGCGAGGGGCGGGAATATGCCGGTGAGATTTTGCCTCCTGCGGCTATCGGCATCGATGCCGATACGATTGCCCGGGCTCAGAGCGAAGCGCATGGCAAGTGCCACAATGCGAGGCTGATCGAGCAGGGGGATATCCGGGCGGCATATCCGCCGCGGCCACATATCTGTCACAAGCGGGACTTTGGCCATATCTGGGTGTTTGGCGGCAGCATCGGCTATACGGGTGCCCCCCGGCTTGCGGCTCGCGGTGCCTATGCTGTGGGAGCGGGGCTTGTCAGTATCGCCTGTCCGGCGGATGTCTATACGGTGGTGGCGGCTGCGAGCCTGGAGATCATGGTACATCCCGAGACGCAGGCCCCCTGGCAGCAGGCGGATGTCGTCCTGGCCGGACCGGGGTGGGGCCTGTCACAACAGGCACGGCTGGCGGCGCTGCTGGAGAGCGATGTTCCCCTGGTGCTTGATGCGGATGCGCTGAATATGCTGGCTGAAGATAAGACGCTGACCCGGAATGTTGGCAGACGCAAGGCATTGACGGTAATGACACCACATCCGGGTGAGGCCGGCCGCCTGCTTGGCACATCCTCCCGCGAGATTCAGGCTGATCGGTTGCATGCCGTGCTGGAGATGATGAAGAAATACCGGGCCTGGGTTGTATTGAAAGGTGCGGACAGCCTGATTGCCTCCCCGGAGAAGGATGTATGGGTATGCCCGTTTGGTTCTCCGAGGCTTGCCGTAGCGGGAACGGGTGATGTGCTGTCCGGTATGATAGCCGGCCTTATCGGCAAGGGACTGCCGGCGGCGGTCGCTGTTCCGGCAGCCGTTGGCCAGCATGCGCTGGCCGGTGAACGGCAAGGCTGGTATCTGGCTGGCGACCTGTGCCAGCTTGCACGCGCCGTGCTGCGGGATGTAGGATCATCTGTCGCCTGATATCTGCCCGACAGAGTGGGCGGCTTGTGCCGACAACGTTTGCATGAACAAGGCGGGTAAGAAGCATACACACATGTCCGATGAGTCCACACCACAACTGAGTGCAGGGCCGCTGTCTCCGCGGCTTTCCATCTATCGCCTGCACGCAGTGACGCTGGCAAGCGGGGCTCACAGGATCAGCGGCATCGTACTCGTGATGTTCGTTCCGTTTTATCTCTGGCTATTGCACGGCCTCACCGGTACACCGGCAGATTTCCGGCACAGCGTGGCCATGCTGCAAGGCCCATGGGGGCGGTTGTCGTTGTGGCTCGTGGGCATGGCACTCATCTACCACCTGCTGAACGGTGTTCGCTTCCTCTGTATCGATATCGGCTGGGCGGATGACCGGGAGACCATGCGCCTGGGCGCCAGGGTGATGCTGGCTGTTGCCGCTGTAGCGGCTGTGGTGCTTGGGGTACTGCTGTGGCCCTGATCCATCGTGATGCGGGCGCTGCACACAACGGCCTGGAGACGTGGTACTGGCAACGGCTGAGCGCCGTAGTGCTGGTGCTGCTGTTGCCGCCTGCCTATATCCTGCTGCTGTTTCTCCTGCGTGGTGACATGAGCCAGATGGCGTTGCTGGATGTGCTCGATCAGCCGTTCACCCGGGCACTGCATTCGATTCTCATGCTGGCGCTGCTCATCCATGCGTATATCGGTGTCAAGGTCATCGTTGAAGACTATGTGCCCCTGAGGCTCCGCCTGCCGCTGCTGGGCGCTCTGTTGCCTGCGCTTGCGGGCCTCGGCCTGTGGTGGTTGTCGATGATCTGGGCATGGGGGAGCTGAGGTGTCCTATCTCTCCACGGATCGCGTTGAACATCACTTTCATGATGTCGTGATCGTCGGCGCCGGTGGTGGTGGTCTGCGCTGCGCCCTGCAGCTTGCCGAGGCCGAATTTCGTGTGGCCGTGCTGACCAAGGTGCTGCCGACGCGCTCGCATACGGTGGCTGCGCAGGGAGGCATCAATGCATCCCTGGGCAATATTGTCTCTGATCACTGGCACTGGCACATGTACGACACGGTCAAGGGCTCTGACTACCTTGGCGACCAGGATGCGATTGAATACATGTGCAGGGCGGCACCACTGGTCGTGCATGAGCTGGAGCATTATGGCGTACCATTCTCACGCGTGGACAGCGGCCACATTTACCAGCGCCCGTTTGGCGGCCAGTCGCGCGAGTTCGGCGAAGGCGGACAGGCATCACGCACATGCGCTGCTGCCGACCGTACGGGACACGCCATCCTGCACACGATGTACCAGCAGAACCTCAGGGCCGGGACACATTTTTTCGAGGAGTTTTTTGCACTGGACCTGATTACGGATGCGGATGGCTGCCATGGTATCATGGCCTGGGATATCGCCGAGGGTCGTTACCATCTGTTCCGCTCCAAGGCCCTGATCTTGGCCACCGGTGGCGCCGGCCGCATTTTCAAGATGACGACGAATGCCCATATCTGCACGGGCGATGGCAGCGCCCTTGTGCTGGATGCGGGCCTGCCTGTCGAAGACATGGAGTTTTTTCAGTTCCATCCGACCGGTATTGCCGGCGTTGGACCGCTGATTACCGAGGGCGTGCGCGGTGAGGGCGGTTACCTGATCAACAGCGAGGGCGAGCGTTTCATGGAGCGCTATGCGCCCACGGCCAAGGATCTGGCCAGCCGGGATGTTGTTTCCCGTGCCATTGCGCAGGAGATACGTGAGGGCCGGGGCTGCGGGCCGGACAAGGACTATGTGCTGCTCAAACTCGACCATCTGGGCGAGGAACTGATTCTTTCACGGCTGCCGAACATCCATGAGCTTGCCCTGCGCTTTGCCGACGTGGACTGCACGAAGGAGCCTATCCCGGTGGTGCCGACCGCGCATTACACAATGGGCGGCGTGCCTGCGAACCGCTTTGGTGAGGTCGTCTGTCCCGAGGGAGGGGCGCATGAAGCGGTGGTGCCTGGCCTGTACGCCATTGGCGAGGCGGCCTGTGTTTCCGTGCATGGCGCCAACCGTCTCGGTGGCAATTCACTGCTGGAGATCGTCGTGTTTGGCAGGGCCTGCGGCAATCGCGTGATCGAGCGGCTGCGGGGCATGCGGCATCATCATCCGGTGGACCCGGATTGCTGGCAGCCCGGTGTCGACAGGGTGGAGCGCTGGCTGGCCTCGGGGCAAAAGGCACGGGATGGCGTGCGTGTCTCGGAAGTGCGGCTGCAGATGCAGAATATTATGCAGATGCATTTCAGCGTCTATCGTACCGAGGCTTCCATGCGTGAGGGGGTGGACAGGCTGGGTGCGTTGTTTGCCGGCATGGATGACGTGTTCATTGAGGATGGCAACCGCCTCTTTAATACTGATCTTGTCGAGGCTATGGAACTTGAAAACCTCATGGCCCTGGCGCGTGTGACTGCGGCAGGGGCACTGGCACGTACGGAGTCCAGGGGTGCCCATGCACGTGATGACTATCCCGAGCGCGACGACGAGGGCTGGCTGAAACACACGCTGGCCAGCATAGATGCCGACAGCGGTGCGGTACGGCTGAATTACAAGCCTGTGCGCATGCAACCGCTGTCCGTTGATGCCTTCCCGCCAAAGAAACGGGTATATTGAGTGATGAGGACTGAGTAAAGGGGGTGAGGCGTGAAGACACAGGCTTCAGGTGACACCGTCAGGCTGCTGATCTACCGCTATGATCCCGAGGCGGGCAAGGCGGCGCACATGCAGCCTTTTGAGGTGCCGGTGACAAAGCCCGGCATGAAGCTGCTTGATGTCCTGAATTACATCAAGTGGCACCTGGACGGCACATTGACCTACCGGCGCTCCTGTGGCGAGGGCGTCTGTGGCTCCGATGGCATGAACATCAATGGCGTCAATGGCCTGGCATGTATCACGCCGGTAGCGGGACTCAGGCAGCCTGTCCGTGTACGGCCGCTGCCGGGCCAGCAGGTGGTGCGCGATCTTGTCGTGGACATGACACACTTTTTCGACCAGTACCGCCAGATCAGGCCATGGCTGGAGACGAAAACACCGACGCCGGAACGTGAACGTCTGCAAACGCCAGCAGAGCGCGCACGCCTCGATGGCCTGTATGAGTGTATCCTGTGTGCCTGTTGTTCGACGGCCTGCCCCTCCTACTGGTGGAACGGCGAGCGCTTTCTTGGCCCGGCCAGCCTGCTGCAGGCAGCGCGCTGGATACACGACTCCCGTGACGAAGCGACGGGAGAGCGACTGGATGCGCTGGATGACGAGTTCAAGACTTTTCGCTGTCACCAGATCATGAACTGTATCGAGGCATGTCCGAAGCAATTGAATCCGACGGCGGCCATCGGCTCAATCAAAAGGGCACTGATCGCACGCAGCGAATGATGGATACGCATGTACTGTGCCTCAGGCGGTTGCGCTTCCGCCTGCATCGGCAGGGCATGGCCGAGCTGGATGCCTGGCTGTCCGCGCTGGAGGCGCCGTTGCAGCAGGACGATGCGGTACTCATGCAGGCTGTGGAACGCCTGCTTTCGTACGAGCCGCCCGAGCTTGTGGCCATGATGCATGGGGAGGTACCGTTACCCGAAGTGTTGCGCCCCTGGCTTGCAGGCCCGGCCCGGCCATACAGATAACACAAAGGCTGGACACGTTCAGGCCGGACAGTGTATAAGCCCGCCTCATGAACAAGCTGCTTATTGCTCCCTCCATCCTGTCTGCCGATTTCGCAAAGCTGGGCGAAGAGATTCGTGCCATTGACGAAGGTGGCTGCGACTGGGTGCACGTTGATGTCATGGATGGCCGTTTTGTGCCACCGATTACGATTGGCGACAATATCGTCAAGGCGATTCGCCCACATACGGACAAGGTACTTGACGTACACCTGATGGTGGTGGAGCCCGATCGCCAGGTTGAGGCCTTTGCCAAGGCCGGCGCAGATTACATCACCGTACATCAGGAGGAGGCACCTCACCTGGAACGTGTACTTCAGCATATCCGTGACCTTGGCAAAAAGGCTGGCGTCAGCCTGAATCCTTCCACACCCGTCACCATGGTAAAAAACGTCCTTCACTGCCTGGATATGCTGCTTCTGATGAGTGTGAATCCTGGCTATGGCGGCCAGAGCTATATTCATGCCGTGACGGAAAAAATCAGGGAGGCGCGCCGGATGCTTGATGATGCGGGTTCTTCTGCTCATTTGCAGGTGGATGGTGGCGTGAATGCCGCGACCATTGCCGAGGTGGTTGGTGCGGGTGCCGACGTCGTAGTGGCCGGATCGGCAGTCTATGGAAAGCCTGACTATGCCAAGGCCATCGCGGAGCTGCGCAGTGTGGCACAACAGGGCGGGGGTGATTGAGCTTACTTCATTGATGGTTTTATTCTTTTTTGGCAGTGTTAG